>DATIFV010000001.1:0-17314 GCA_035455085.1 Candidatus Methylomirabilota bacterium
TCCCGACGGCCCCGGCTTCGGCCTCGTTCTCGACGAGTCGATGATCCAGCGCTACCGCGTCTGACCCCGAATCTACATCGAGATGGCGGCTCGGGAGACGCCGGCGGGGTCGCCGCCGCGCTGGGCCCAGTCTGCCTGCGAGAAGGCCTCCGAGATGCGCTCGAGCGGGAACACGTGCGAGATCACCTTCTCGAACGGAAAGCGCTTGAGGTTGCGCTTCATGAACGAGAGCGACTGCTCGAGCGCCCACGGCGAGTAGTTGGACGTGGCCACCAGCCGCGTGTTGCCCCGCACCAGCGCGGTGGCGTCGTAGGAGAACACGTTGCCCGGCGAGATGCTGCCCACCTCCAGGTAGCAGCCGCCGCCCCGGAGCATGCGCAGGCCCTCCGGGATCACGTCGGCGTAACCCACGAAGTCGGCGACCAGGTCCGCCCCGAAGCCGTCGGTGAGCGCCTTGACCGCGTCCACTCTCTTGTCGGCGCCGGCCAGCTCGGTCGCGTTCACGGTGTGGTCGGCGCCGAAGGACTTCGCCAGCGCCAGCCGCGGGGCCAGCCGGTCGACCACGATGATTGTCTCGGCGCCCATGTCGCGGGCCACCGCCACCGCGTTGATCCCGAGCCCGCCCGCCCCCTGCACCACCAGGGACTGGCCGGCCCGGAAGCCGGCCTTGCGCAGACCGTAGAGCACCTGGGAGAGGGCACAGTTGATCGGGGTGGCCACATCCTCCGGGATCTCGTCGGGGACCTTGAAGATGAAGTGCCCGGGCCGGAGGTAGTAGTAGTCGCCGTAGGCGTTGTTGAAGTACGGGGCCGTCCCCGCGACCCGGTTCGGACGGACCTTGCGCGGGCAGCTACCCAGCTCGTCGTTCAGGCACACCGGGCAGCGCCCGCACGGGAAGAAGTAGCAGAAGGTGACCCGGTCGCCCTCGCGCAGGGGCCGGCCCATCGAGTCAGTGGTGACGCCGGCCCCAAGCCGCTCGACCTTGCCGCACATCTCGTGGCCGAAGGTGAGGTCCTTGGGCAGGGCGCCGTACATCTCCTTCATCTCGCCCCGCCAGATGTGCAGATCCGACCCGCACACCCCCGCCCGCGTGAGCTTGATCAGGATGGCGCCGGGCTCCGGATCCGGCACCGGGTACTCGCGCAGCTCGAACTCGCCCCCGTAGGCCTTCAGCACCGCCACCCGTCCCTTCATTGGGCTCCTCCCTAGAATGGAATTCAGCGAGAGGGTCGCCGCTCGCCCACCCGTTGTCAACCGCGGGGCTCGCCGCGTCGGTGGCAGGGGCGGCGGAAGCTGGGGTACCATGGGCCCCGCCTTTCGCACTGCCCGGTTTCCGACGGAGGTGGCCATGCGTCGCGTCTTGCTCGCGGTCCTCATCGCCGTGCTCGTGCTCCCCTCCGCCGCCATCGCCCAGGTCGCGGTGCAGGCCTATGCCCTGCCCCCGGGCGGAGGCCCGCACGACGTGGCCGTCGGCGCCGACGGCATCGTCTGGTACACCGCCCAGCGCAGCGGCCACCTGGGGCGCCTCGACCCCGCCACCGGCAAGGTGGATCTGATCTCCCTCGGGCCCGGGGCATCGCCGCACGGCGTGATCATCGGACCGGACGGCGCACCGTGGGTCACTGAGGGTGGGACCAACTCCATCGTCCGGGTCGATCCTCGCACGCGCGCGGTGAAGCACTGGTCCCTGCCCGAGGCCCGCGGCTACGTGAACCTGAACACCGCGACGTTCGACAAGCGCGGGCGCATCTGGTTCACGGGGCAGAACGGGATCTACGGACGGCTCGACCCCGCCAGCGGCGCCATGCAGGTCTGGGACGCGCCCCGGGGCCGAGGCCCCTACGGCATCGCCAGCACCCCGGACGGCGAGGTCTACTACGCCTCGCTCGCCGGCAGCTACATCGCGCGGGTGGATCCCGACACCGGTGCCGCCACCGTGATCGAGCCGCCCACCAAGGACCAGGGCGCGCGGCGGGTCTGGTCCGACTCGCGCGGCCGGATCTGGGTAAGCGAGTGGAATTCGGGCAACGTGAGCCGCTACGACCCCGGGACGAAGGACTGGAAGACCTGGAAGCTGCCCGGGGACCGGCCGCGGGCCTACGCGGTCTACGTCGACGACCGGGACAAGGTGTGGCTGAGCGAATGGACCGCCAACGCCATGGTCCGCTTCGACCCGGAGACGCAGTTGTTCGAGGCGTTCCCGAGCGACCGGCGCAGCGCGAACGTCCGCCAGATCCTGGGCCGCCCGGGTGAGGTGTGGGCGCCCGAGTCCGGCGCGGACCGCCTCGTCGTCTACCGGATGAAGTGAGGGGCCGGGCCTGGGCGACGCCGGCGACCGGCAGGACGTGATCGACTTCCTCGAGAGGAGGACACCGTGAAACTGCTGCTCTTCGACGACTACCGGCTGGGCGTGCTCCGCGGCGATCAGGTCGTGGACGTGTCGGACAGCGTGAAGGACATCCCCCACACCGGGCCCGGCGACCTCATGAGCGGGCTCATCGCGCGCTTCGGCGACTACCGCAAGAAGATCGAGGAGGCGGCGGGCCGCGGCAAGCCCCGGCCGGTGAGCGCGGTGCGGATCCGCCCGCCCCTGCCCAAGCCGACCAACATCGTCTGCATGGCGGTGAACTACATGGAAGACGGGACCCGCACCGAGCCGGCCCCGATCAACGCCTTCATGAAGTCGCCGAGCGCGGTGATCGGCCCCGGCGAGACCATGGTCCTGCCCGACGTGCCCGCCACCATCTTCGAGGGCGAGGCCGAGATGGCGGTGGTGATCGGCCGGCGCGCCACCGCGGTACCCGCGGCCCGCGCGATGGACCACGTCTTCGGCTACTGCAACTTCATCGACGGCTCCGCCCGCGGCCTGCTCCCCCCCGGCAACACCTTCTACCAGATGAAGTCGCGCGACACCTTCGCGCCGATCGGGCCCTACCTGGTGACCGCCGACGAGATCGCCGACCCGCACAAGCTGGCGATCCGGCTCAGCGTGAACGGCACCGTGAAGCAGTCGTTCAACACCAGCGACATGGCCCACAAGATTCCCCGGTGCATCGAGTGGGTGACCAGCATCCACACGCTGGAGCCGGGCGACATCCTGGCCACCGGCACCAACCACCGCGGCCTCTCCGCCTTCCAGGACGGCGACCGCATCGAGCTCGAAACCGAAGGGCTCGGCGTGCTCCAATTCAACGTCAGGGACGACCTCAAGCGCACCTGGTCGCGCGAGACCCGTCTCGACCGGCAGCAGAAGGGCCTCGAGGGCACCACACCCCAGCTGACCGGGAAGCACAAGAAGTGAAGGTCTCCCACGTCACCACCCGCGTGCTGTCGACGCCCGCCGACAATCCGCTCGTGGTGGGCCTGCCCGCGCCCACCGACACCCGTGAGTTCGTGCTCCTCGAGCTCGGCACCGACCAGGGCCTGGTCGGCATCGGTCTCACCTTCTTCGGGGGGGCGCTCACCCCCGCGCTGCGGGCTGCGGTGGACGGGCTGGCCCGGCTCGCGGTCGGCGAGGACCCGCGCCAGACCGAGGCCATCGTGGCCAAGTGCCGGCGCGCCGCCGGGGGCTCGGGCCCGGGCGGCATCTTCTCGCTGGCCCTCGCCGCGGTGGACATGGCCTGCTGGGACCTCGCGGGCAAGGCCGCGGGCCGCTCGGTGTGCGCGCTCCTGGGTGGCCTGCGCGACCGCGCCCCGACCTACGCGAGCGGTGCGCTGATGCGGCCGCACCCGGTGGACTACCTGGCCAAGGCGGGGCCGCGCCTGCGCGACATGGGCTTCCGGCAGATGAAGATGCAGTGCGGGAGCGAGCCCACCATCGCGGGCTCCATCGAGCGGGTGCGGGTGATGCGCGAGGCCATCGGCCCCGACGTGGACCTGATGTGCGACATCAACCAGCTCTGGAGCGTCCACCACGCCATCGAGGTCGGCCGGCGGATCGCGGAATACCACCTCTTCTGGCTGGAAGACCCGACCGCGCACGACGATTACCCGGGCCTCGCGCGCATCGCCGACGCGCTCGACACGCCCATCGCGGCCGGCGAGTACCACTACGGCATCGTTCCCTTCCGCCACCTGCTGGAAGCCCGCTCGATCGACATCGTGATGATCGATCTGCTGCGCGTGGGCGGGATCACCCAGTGGCTGAAGGTGGCCGGCATGGCCGAGGCGTTCAATCTACCCGTCGTCAGTCACTTGATCCCGGAGATCCACGTGCACCTGATCGCGGCGATCCCCAACGGGCTCACCATCGAGTACATGCCGTGGACCCTCCGGCTCTACGAGGAGACGCCGAAGATCGAGGCCGGCCAGCTGGTGGTACCGGACAAGCCCGGGCTCGGCCTGGCCTTCGACGCGGCCGCGATCAAGCGATACCAGGTCGGCTGAGGGGCGAGCCGCGGTCACGCCGACGCGCCTGGAGGCGTTAGACCTCGCCGGTCCAGGAGGGCTCCGCGACCTGCCGCCAGCGGGCGCGGATGCGCTCGAACTCCGCCGCGGGCAGCGGGCCGGCCTCGAGCAGCCGCGCGTTTGCCGGCCAGCGCTCCGGCCGCTTGGTGCCGACGATCGCGGTGTGAACCCCGGGCGCGGCCAGGGTGAAGCGGAGTGCGGTGGACACGGCCTGGTCGTCGGCGCGCAGGAACGGGTAGTCGAGCACGCGCAACCGTGACCAGTACGCCTGATAGTACGGCTCGGTGGGCCGGCGCGCGTAGCGCCAGGCCGCGTTGGCGATCGGCCGCTTGGCGATCACGCCGATCGCCCGCTCCACCGCGAGCGGCAGGGTCAGCTCGAGGGCCTCTTGATCGGCGATGCTCACCGAGGTCTGCAGCGTGTCGAAGCGCCCGCATTCGACTGCGTATCGTGCGGCCTCGCCGTCGCCGCTGTAGCCGATGTAGCGCGTCCAGCCCCGCTCCCGGACGCGCTCCAGGGCGGCGATGACGTCGCCCCGGCGCAGGTCGGCGAGCGAGCAGCTGTGGAGCTGGATCAGGTCGAGGTGATCGGTCCGGAGCCGCTTCAGGCTCCGCTCGACGCTCGCGAGCAGGGACGCGGGGCGCCAGTCTCCCCGGCCGTAGCCCCGCGGGTGCCCGCACTTGGTGAGCAGGTAGACCTCGGCCCGCCGGGCCCCGAGCGCGGCGCCGATCAGCGCCTCGCTGTCATCGTAGCACTCGGCGGTGTCGATCACGTTGAGCCCGGCGTCGAGCGCGGTGCCGAGCAGGCGGGTCACCGTGCGCGCGCCCGCCCGCTCGTAGCCGATCTCCGAGCCCCCGAAGCCGAGCACGCTCACCGTCATGTCGGTCCGGCCCAGCCGGCGGCGTTCCATGGGCCCGCCTAGAGCGCGCGGGCCGCGGCCAGGATCTCCTCGTCGCTCGGAAACTTGGTGAGATCGCCCATCCGCTCGAGCCCCTCGATCTGCACCCACCGGATGATCCCTCCCCGGTCGATGAGGAAGTGCCCGCCCAGCAGAAAGCCGTGCGCAACCGCGATCTGCTGGTCCACCTCGGTCAGCTCGAACCCGTCCCGCTTGTTCAGGGTCTCCATCGCCACGAAGACATTCTGCGGCTCGGGCAGCTCTCCGGTGTGATTGACCAGGTTCGCCTGCAGCTGGGCCATCGTGAATGTCCCCTGGGCCCACGAGGCTTGCGATTCGTCCTCGACGGGCACACCTTCGGGCACCCCGAACGCCCGGTGCGTCGCCGCCTCGGGGTCCGCGGCGAGCAGCACCCGCGCCGGGCGGTACTTGAAGTAGAGCCGCGCGCGATCGAGTGGGGTGTTGACCACCGCCACCGTGTCCACCCCCATCGCCTTGAGCTTGTCCTGCGTGGTGCCCAGCTGCACGAGCTGGCGCCGGCAGAAGGGTCAGTGCAGACCGCGGAACAGGCCGACCAGCACCGGGCTGCGCCCGCGATAGTCGGCGAGGGAGACCTGGCCCTGTCGGTTGACCGCAGGCAGCACGAAATTGGGAGCGGGATCACCGGGGCGAAGGGGCACGGACGCCATGGGCAGAGCTCCTCCTGTTCGAGTCAATCCAGGAACGGCAGAACGCGAAATCGGCAGGCGCTTCGAAACCGTAGCTACCCGTCATGTGGACGGCGCGATGCCGATCTCCCCGGGCATCGGGATGCCGCGCCGGGCCAGCTCGCCCTCCAGATCGAGCGCCCGGGTGCGCACCGGCTTGCCGTCGGGCACGGTCCAGAACACCTCGAACTCGAGGCCGTCGGGATCCTTGGCGTACAGCGACAGGCTCACCCCGTGGTCGGAGGAGCCGACGAGCGAGCCCACCTGCACGAGGCGCCGCCGCGCGCGGACCAGATCGGTCAGCTCACCGACCTCCCAGGCCGCGTGATACATGCGCGCCGCGCCCTCGTCGGGCCGGCCGACCCCGGGCTGCTCGAACAGGCCCAGGTGGTGATCCTCGGGGCTGCCCGCGATGCGCAGGAAGGCCGCGTTCGGGTAGCGCGTCTTCACCTCGAAGCCGAGCACGTCGCAGTAGAACTGCACGCTGCGCTCGACGTCGGCCACCCAGAGCACGAGGTGCTGCAGGCGCTTGAGGCCGATCCCGTCGCCGCTCATGGCACGACCTCCAACGGCGATGCGCCCGGTTCCCGGGCGCTCATCGCCCGGGGTACTCCACGCTCACCGTGATCGCGGCGCACGCGATGATGGTGTCGGCGTTGGGCACCCGGAGCCCGCCCTCGACCGGGCGCACCGTCACCTCGCCGTGGGGCAGCTCCTTCCTCACCCGCTCGACGTCCACCTTGCTCGGTTCCGGCACCCCCACCGTCACGTCCACCAGCATGCGCCCGCCCTTGGCGCGCACCTCCGTGAAGAGCGGCAGGCTCGAGTGCCGGATCGCGTCCGAGACCGCGCGGCACGCCGCCTTGGTGCCTTCGTTCCCGTGCACGTCCACTCCCATCCCGAACTCCAGGACCATCGCCTGTGCGGCCACGTGACTCTCCTCTCCAGTGTCGCTATCCGATGATGCTGCCGCCCATGACCCGGATGGTGTCGCCGGTGATGTACGCGGAGGCGTCCGAGGCCAGGAACAGGCACGCCTCCGCGATCTCCTCCGGCCGGCCCAGCCGCCCGAGCGGGATGCGCCGGAGCTGCTCGGGCGCTCCCGGAGGCGCCTGGCGGAACTCAGGGTACCACTCCGCGTACCGGCGCTCGGTGTCGATGGTGCCGGGCACCACCATGTTGACCCGGATGCCCGCGGGCCCTAGCTCCGCGGCCAGCGCACGCACCAGGCCGAGCAGGCCCGTCTTGGCCGCGGTGACCGCGGCGGTTCCGGGGCGCCCGGTCAGGCTCGACTGCCCGCCGAGGGCGATGATGCTCCCCCGCCCGCGCTCCTTCATCCCCGGCACCACCGCCCGGGCCAGGTAGAAGGCCGAGTGCAGGTTCACCGCGAAGACGCGGTGCCAGTCCTCCAGCGAGGTGCCGGTGATCGGCTTGTGGGGCCGGATCGCCGCGTTGCACACCAGCACGTCGATGGCCCCGAGCACCGCGAGCCCGTTCTTGACCATGGTCTCGACGGCGGCGGGGTCGCCGATGTCGCCGAGCACCGACACCGCGTGCACCCCGCGCCGGCGGCATTCCTCCGCCACCGTCTCCAGCTCCTCGCGGTTGGCGCGCGTGTTCAGGACGAGATCGGCGCCCTCCGCCGCGAAGGCCAGCGCGATCGCCCGCCCGATGTTGCGGCTGGCGCCGGTCACGAAGGCGGTCCGGCCCTGGAGCTTCACGCGCGGGGCCCGAGCGCGGCCACGTGCGGCATCACCTCGGCGGTGAAGAGATCGATCGAGGCGAGGGCTTCCGCCTCGGTCATCTCGCCGAACATGAGCCGGCAGGCCATGTAGGTGCAGCCACTCACCTCGACCTGGCGCGCGATCTCCTCGCGCACCCGCGCGGGCGTGCCCGCGATGGCGACCCCGCGGCGGCGCGCCTCGTCGAAGTCGGTGGCGAAGCGCACCGGGACCGCGCCGAAGTCGCGCCAGAGCTTGGTCAGGTTCGCGAACCAGACCGCGTAGTTCGCGCGCCCGATCGCCTCCGCCTCGCCTTCCGTCCCCGCCACCACCACGTGGCGCGAGATGCCGAGGCGCGGCAGACCCGGCTCGCCGTGCTTGCGCTGCCAGACCTCGCGGTAGCGCTCGAAGAGCGGCGCCGCCATCTCCGGGGGATTGTTGGTGATCACGTTGACCCGGTTGGTGGCCGCCCACTCCGCGCCGGCGGCGTGGCCGAGGCCGTACCAGAGCGGCGGGTGGGGCTTCTGCACCGGCTTCAGGATCATCGGGACTTTTCGATAGGTGAATCGCGGCCCGCGGTGATCGAGGACGTCACTCTGCAGGCCCTGCAGCACCACCTCGAGCGTCTCGCGGTAGATGTCCTCGGTCTCGAGATGATGCAGGTCGAAGAATGCCATCTCGTACGGCACGATGCCGCGCCCCACCCCGAAGTCGAAGCGGCCGCGCGAGAGCTGATCGAGCATGCAGACCTCCTCGATCAGCCGGAGCGGGTTGTACAGCGGCAGGCAGTACACGCAGGGGCCGAGGCGGATGCGCCGCGTCCGCTGCGTGGCCGCGGCCAGGAAGAGGCCCGGCACCGGGGCCAGGCCGAGCGGGGTCGCGTGGTGCTCGGCCAGGTGGTAGGAGTAGAAGCCCGCCGCATCGTACTTCTCGAGCAGCCGCAGCCGGTGCTCGTAGAAGTCGGCCACCGGCACGTCCCGCCGGTCGAGATGGTCGAAGATGCCCAGGTCCATGTGCCCTCCCGATGGCCGCCGAGGCCGGCGCCCCCCCTTCTGGTGGCAAGGCCGGCAGGTAGGGTACCATGGGGCCGCTTTCCAGAGTGACCCCCGGGCGGGGCGGAGAGGAGCCAGCGCGATGTCCTATGACCTGCTGATCAAGAACGGATGGGTGGTGGACGGGTCCGGCCTGCCGCGGTTTCGCGCGGATGTTGGGGTGACCAACGGCCGGATATCCGCCATCGGCCGGCTCCGCGAGAGCGCCAAGGAGGTCATCGACGCGGAGGGGCGGGTCGTCGCGCCGGGCTTCGTGGACGGGCACACCCACATGGACGCCCAGATCTTCTGGGATCCGCTCGGCACCTCCTCCTGCTGGCACGGAATCACCAGCGTGGTCATGGGCAACTGCGGCTTCACCCTCGCGCCGTGCGCCAAGGCGGACCGGGCCCTCGTCATCCGCAACCTGGAGCGGGCGGAGGACATCGCGGCCGAGGCCATGGAGGCCGGGATCGACTGGCGCTGGACCACCTTCCCGGAGTTCCTCGACACGCTCGACTCGCTGCCCAAGGGCATCAACTACTCGGGCTACATCGGCCACTCCGCGCTCCGCACCTACGTGATGGGCGAGCGCGCCTTCGACCAGGCCGCGAGCGAGGACGACCTGGCCGCCATGGAGCGCGAGCTGCGCGCGGCGCTGACCGCGGGCGCCATCGGCTTCACCACGTCCCGGTCGCCCAGCCACGAGACGCCCGACGGGCGGCCGGTGGCGAGCCGCATGGCCTCGTGGGACGAGGTGCGGCGGCTGGTCGGCGCGATGGGCGAGATGAACGCGGGCATCTTCGAGCTGGCCGGCGAGGGCGTGGACCGCAAGGTGGACCATCCCGACCTGCCCGACTACCACGCGCGGCTCAAGAAGCTGGCCGTGGAGACCGGGCGGCCGATCACCTTCGGCCTCTTCACCCGCAAGGACGCCCCCGACATGTGGCGCCACTACGTGCGCCTGCTCGAGGAGACCAACCGGGCGGGCGGGCGCATGTTCGCCCAGGTGCACAGCCGGGCCCTCTCGGTGGTGCTCTCGTTCAAGACCCAGATGCCGTTCGACCGGCTCCCGGTGTGGAAGGAGCTGCGCGCGCTGCCGCTGGCCGAGCAGCAGGTGCGTCTGCGCGATCCCGAGCTGCGGAGGCGGCTGGTCGAGGCCTCCCGCGAGCGGGACAGCCGCCGGGCCCTCGGCACCGAGGCCCGGCAGGCCGCGTACGACTGGATCTTCGTGATGGACTCGGTGGACCCGCCGCACCGCTCGATCGCGGAGATCGCGCGCGAGCGCAACGTGGACCCGGTCGAGGCCATGATCGACCTGGCCCTCGAGAAGGACATGGACCGCTTCTTCTTCCACCCGATCGCCAACGAGAACCAGGAGCTGGCGCTCGACCTGATCAAGCACCCGCAGGCGGTGGTGACCTTCTCGGACTCGGGCGCCCACGTCTCCCAGCTCATGGACTCGTCGCTGCAGACCTATCTGCTGAGCCACTGGGTGCGCACGAAGCAGGCGCTGACCCTCGAGCAGGCGGTGCGGATGCTATCCTTCGTGCCGGCCAGCTACTGGGGCTTCACCGATCGCGGCCTGATCCGCGAGGGGATGGCCGCCGACTTCGTGGTGTTCGACCCCGACACCATCGCGGCCGAGCTGCCCGAGGTGGTGCGGGACCTGCCCGCGGGCGCCAAGCGGCTGATCCAGCGCACCCGCGGCATCGCGGCCACCGTGGTCAACGGCGAGATCCTGCTGCGCGACGGCAAGCACACCGGCGCGCTGCCCGGACGACTCCTGCGCGGCCCGCTCGCGCGGGCGACCGCATAGGGGAACGGACCATGGCCAAGCTGCTCGAGGGCAGGACCGCGCTGGTGACCGGAGCCGGCCGCGGCATCGGCCGCGGCATCGCGATCGCGCTGGCCAAGGCCGGTGCCAAGGTGGTGGTGAACGATCTGGGCGCGGGCCTGGACGGCGAAGGGGTGGCCACCGGGCCGGCGGCCCAGGTGGTCGACGAGATCGTCAAGGCGGGCGGCATCGCCTCGGCCAACTACGGCTCGGTGGCCGACTACAAGGCGGCCAACGAGATGGTCGACCAGGTGGTGAAGACGTACGGCCGCATCGACATCCTGGTGAACGTCGCCGGCATCCTGCGCGACCGGATGATCTTCAACATGACCAAGGAGGAGTGGGACGCGGTCCTGGCCGTGCATCTGGACGGGACCTTCTTCTGCACCCGCGCCGCCTCGATCCACATGCGCGAGCAGAAGTACGGCCGCATCGTCTCGATGTCGTCGGTGTCCGCGCTCGGCTCCCCCGGCCAGCCCAACTACGGGGCGGCCAAGGCCGGCATCATCGGCCTCATGTGGTCCACCGCCAACGGAATGGGCAAGTACAACGTGACCGCCAACTCCATCCTGCCGAGCGGGGCCACCCGGATGATCGACTCCACGCCACGCGGCCGGCAGGTGTTCGAGCAGACCGGCAAGTGGCCGAGCCAGCAGGCGGTCGGCACCGAGCGGGATCCCGACAACGTGGCCCCGCTGGTGGTGTACCTGGCCAGCGAGGGGGCGGGCCACGTCAACGGGCAGGTCTTCCACTCCTTCGGCTACGGCTACACCCTGATGGCGCTGCCCGAGCCCATCCGCCGCGTCGAGGCCGACCGCCGGCTCGAGCCCGAGGAGCTGGCGAAGCTCTTCCCGGACACGCTCGGCAAAGGCCTCCACGAGCCGCCCGGCACCAACTTCGGCAAGAGCCTCAACGAGCGGCCCAAGACGGAGTGGAAGGACGTGGGCAAGGGCGTGCGGTACTGGCAGTCGCCCTGGGAGGCGCGTTGACCTGCGTCCTGCTGGTCTGTCATGCCAACACGTGCCGCAGCGTGATGGCCCACGTTCTCCTGGAGAAGATGCTCGGCGAGCGCGGGGACAACGGCACCGTGCGGGTGCGCTCGGGGGGAATCGCCAACCACGCCCGCGACGGGATGATCCCCTCCCTCGACGCGCGCATCGTGCTGCGCGAGTGGGACATCCACCTCACCGAGAACGCCTTCGCCTCCACCGACCTCCGCCGCCACCGCGAGATCGTGGCGGCGGCGCACCTGATCGTCACCATGACCGCCGAGCAGAAGCAGACGATCGGCGCCTACGAGGAGGCCCGGGGCCGCCCGATCATGACCCTGCACGAGCTAGCCGGGGAGGGCGGCGACGTCGACGACCCGTTCGGCCAGGGCGAGGATCGCTACCGCGCGACGCGGGACGAGATCAAGCGCTGTCTCGATCTGGGCCTGGACCGGATGTTGACCCTGCTGCACCAGCGGAAGGAGATCCCGGGATGAGCCAAGAGCATATCCTCTACGACCCCACCGCCGAGCCCCGCATACTCGCGACCGGCCTGGCGCCGCGCCTGGCGAGCCTCGAGGGCAAGCGCGCGGGCATCCTCGACAACAGCAAGGCGAACGCGGGCACCCTCATGCTCGCGGTGGTCGAGCGGCTCAAGGAGAAGTACGGGGTCCGCGACGTCGTCAAGCGCGAGAAGGGCATCGCGGGCGCGCCCAGCCCCGACATCCTGGCCGCGCTCACGACGTGCGACTTCGTCCTGGTCGGCAGCGCCGACTGAGGGTCGTGCACGTCGTGGAGTATCCACGGCGCCATCGTGCTGGAGCAGCGGGGGATCCCCACCGTGGTCATGGGGACGTATGAGTTCGAGCAGCTCGCGAAGCTCGAGGCCAAGAACCGCGGGCTCGCCGATCTGCCCCTGGCCCTGATCCCCCACCCGCTGGGCGGCATCCGGGAGGACGAGGTCAGGAAGAAGGCCGAGCAGGCGGTGGAGACCGTCCGCAAGGCCGTCACTCGAGGATGAGCACGCTGGGACCGGCCGCGCGGACACTCCGGATTCGCGGCGCCTACGCCGCGATCTTTCGGCACTACCAGGATCAGGGCTGGACGGACGGGCTGCCCATCGTCCCGCCCACCGAGGACGCTCTGGCTGAGTTCCTGCGCTTCACCGACCGCGCCCCGCGCGAGGTGGTGGCGGTGCTGCCGCCGCGGCAGGGCGAGGCCACCGTGGAGCGCATCGCGATCAACGCGATCATGGCCGGCTGCCGGCCGGACTACTTGCCGGTCATCCTCACCGCGGTCGAGGCGCTGGCCGATCCGGCCTTCAACCTCGACTCGATCCAGGCCACCACGCACCCGGTGGCCCCGCTCATCATCGTCAACGGGCCGATCGCGAAGGAGGTCGGCATCAACGCGGGGTACAACGCCTTCGGCCAGGGCTTCCGCGCCAACCTCACGATCGGGCGCGCGATCCGTCTCCTGCTGATGAACGTGGGGGGCGGCCTGCCCGGCACCGGCGACCGGGCCACCCAGGGCAGCCCGGCCAAGATCGCCTACTGCGTGGCCGAGAACGAGGACGCCAATCCGTGGGAGCCATTACACGTTGAACACGGCTACTCGCCAGAGACGAGCATTGTGACCGCGATCGGCTGCGAAGGGCCGCACAACATCCAGGATCACTTCAGCTACACCGGCCTCGGCATCCTCAAGGTCGTCGCGGGCGCCATGGGCCAGGCGGGCAGCAACAACATCCTGGCCGGCGGCCATCCGCTGCTCGCGCTCGGGCCGGAGCACGCGGCCACCATCGCGCGCGACGGGTTCAGCAAGCGCCAGGTGAAGGAGTTCGTCTTCGAGCACGCCCGCTTCCCCCTCGCGCGGCTCGGGGAGGAGTACCGCGCCCACCTGATCCAGCGCGGGGCCAAGGACGCGCCCGACACCATGGTGCCCGCGGTGCACTCGCCCGATCAGCTGACCGTGATCGTGGTGGGCGGCGCCGGCAAGCACTCCTGCTGGCAGCCCACCTTCGGGGATCAGACCGGTCCGGCCCGGCGCGTGATCGCGCGGAAGGACGGCACTCCGCTCCGGGCCGTCGCGGACCTGGCCCGGCCGTAACTGCGCGGTCTTCACAGCGCGTCACGGCGGCCCGCGGCCGAGGAATCCCGCGCCACCACTCCCGCGTCATAACCGGCGATGCGGATCCTGATTGCGGGAGCGAGCGGCGTCATCGGGCACGCGCTCGTGAAGCTCCTGGTGGCCCTGGGCCATGCGGTGACGGGAACGACGCGATCGCCCGTACGGGCCGCCGCGCTCCGGGCGGCCGGCGCGACCCCGCTCGTGCTGAACGTGTTCGACGCCCGGCCGCTCGCCGACGCGGTCGCCGCCGCTCGGCCGGAGGTCGTCGTCCACCAGCTCACCGACCTGCCGGACCGGCTCGAGCCCGGCGGGCTCGTCGATGCGCTCGCCCGGAACGCGCGGGTCCGCGTCGAGGGCACGCGGAACCTGGTGGCGGCCGCGGTGCGCGCGGGCACCCGCCGCCTCGTCGCCCAGTCGATCGCCTGGGCCTACGCCCCCGGCCCGGAGCCGCACGACGAGGACGACCCCCTCGACACGGGTGCCGAGGGCGCCCGGGCCGTGACCGTCCTCGGGGTGGCCGAGCTGGAGCGCCTGGTGACCTCGGTGCCCCGGATCGACGGGCTCGTGCTGCGCTACGGGCAGCTCTACGGGCCCGGCACCTGGAGCGCGGGGCCCTCCGGCAGCGCACCGGTGCACGTGGGCGCCGCGGCGCGGGCCGCCGCCCTCGCGGTCGCGCGCGGTCTGCCGGGCATCTACAACATCGTGGAGGACGGCGGCTCGGCGTCCAACGCGAAGGCGCGGGTCCAGCTCGGCTGGGATCCGCGCCTCACCTAGCGTGGGTCGACCGGGCGGCCGCTCCCCCGCCGCGCGCGCCCGGTGCTACCATAGGAGCTCGAAGGCCCATCCACCGGCAAGGAGCGCAGAGCGTGAGCACACCCGAG
The DNA here is from genome assembly GCA_035455085.1 of Candidatus Methylomirabilota bacterium. Lineage (GTDB taxonomy): Bacteria > Methylomirabilota > Methylomirabilia > Rokubacteriales > CSP1-6 > CAMLFJ01. The sequence continues at coordinate 14,602 of DATIFV010000001.1, forward strand.
CGCAGCGATCGTATCAAGGGCGTCCTCTCCCCGGTCGTCACCCCGTTCAAGGCCGACCTCTCCCCCGACCCCGAGCGCTTCGTCCGCCAGTGCCGGTGGCTCCTCTCGCAGGACGTGGGGCTGGCCGTGTTCGGCACGAACTCGGAGGCGAACTCGCTCTCCACCGAGGAGAAGGTGGAGCTGCTGGACCGCCTGGTGGCGGGCGGCATCGCCCCGGGGCGGCTCATGCCGGGCACCGGCTGCTGCGCCCTCACCGACTCGGTGCGGCTCACCGCGCACGCCATGAAGCTCGGGGCGGGCGGGGTGCTGATGCTGCCGCCCTTCTACTACAAGGGTGTCTCCGACGACGGCCTCTTCAGGAGCTTCGCGGAGGTGATCGAGCGGGTGGGCGACCGGCGCCTGCGCGTGTACCTCTACCACATCCCGCCGGTGTCCAACGTGCCGATCAGCCTCGAGCTCATCGAGCGGCTGCTCAAGGCCTACCCGGGCATCGTGGCCGGGGTCAAGGACAGCTCGGGCGACTGGAACAACACCAAGGCGATGCTGGACGCCTTCGCGGCCGGCGGCTTCGACGTCTTCGCGGGCAGCGAGACCTTCCTGCTCCGCAACATGCGCCACGGGGGCGCCGGCTGCATCAGCGCCACCGCCAACGTGAACCCGGGCCCCATCGCGCGCCTGTTCCGCGAGTGGCAGACGCCGGAGGCGGACGCCCAGCAGGCGCGCCTGGACGAGATCCGCGGCATCATGCAGCGCTACCCGATGATCCCCGCCCTCAAGGCGGTCATCGCCCGCTACGGCGGCGACTCGGCGTGGGTGACGGTGCGGCCGCCGCTGGTGGCGCTCACCCCCGAGCAGCGCGCCGCGCTCGCGGCCGAGCTGGGCCGCGCCGCCTTCGTCATGCCGGGGCTGGGGGAGTAGCGCCATGCAAGAGCTGGCCGGTCGTCTCGATGCCCTCTGCGACGCGCTGCCGTTCCAGACGAGCTGGTACCTGAAGGACCTCGCGAGTGGGCAGCGCGCCGATCGCCTCGGCGACGTGCCGGTGCCCTCGGCCAGCACGCGCAAGATCTCGATCCTGATGGCCGCGCTCAAGGCGGTGCACGACGGCAAGCTCGCGCTGGATCAGAAGGTCACCATCGAGGCCAAGTACCAGGACAACGACTCGGGCACCTTCCAGCACCTGACGCCCGGCTTCTCGATCACCTTCCGCGACGCCCTGGTGATGATGATCATCGTCAGCGACAACGCCTGCACCGGGCTCGTGGTGGACCTGGTCGGCCTCGGGGAGATCCAGCGGCTCTGCGAGGCGGTGGGGATGACGCGCACCATCCACCGCTTCGGCATCCCCCCGCGCCTCGGCCCCGACCACGCGCTCGACCAGGTCACCAGCACCACCCCCAACGACCAGGGGCTGCTGCTGGAGCTCATCTTGAAGGGCGCCGGCGATCCCGCCGCGGCGGCGCGCCTCGGGGTCACCCCCGCCCTCTGCCGGCTGGCGCTCGACATCCTCTCCTGGCAGAAGCTCAAGGCGCGCCTGCCCTCGCAGCTGCCGCTCGGCACCAAGATCGCGCACAAGACCGGCACCGGCTCGCGCGGCTTCATGGACGCGGGCATCGTCTACCGGGGCGACCGGCCGCTCTTCATCCTCACCGCCTACACCGACCACGTGCCCGCCGCCCTACCGGACGGCACCCCCGGCTTCACCGCGGCCAACACCCTGATCGGCCGAATGGCGCGCGTCTGCTGGGACGCGCTCGCCCGCTAGTCCGGCCCCGCGTGCCCCCCCGGGCGAAGCCGAGCGAGCCGCCCGCGCCGAAGCGGGCGATGAGCATCCACGCGCATCCGGACGATCAGGAGTTCACGGTCGGGGGCACCCTGGCCAAGTGGGCGAGGGCCGGCTGTGAGATCGTGACGGTCTGCATCACCAGCGGCGGCGCGGGCTCCAACAGCCACACCCCGCTCGACATGACGCGGGAGGCCCTGGTCACGATCCGGGAGGCGGAGCAGCGGGAGGCGTGCCGGATCCTCGGGGTCAAGGAGACCATCTTCCTCGGCTACGAGGACGGCATGCTCGAGCCCTCGATCGCCCTGCGGCGCGAGCTGACGCGCCTCATCCGCCGCCACCGTCCGGAGGCGGTGCTGACCGGCGATCCCACCGTGCGCTACTACGGCCGCACCTACATGAACCACCCGGACCACCGGGTCGCCGCCGACGTGGCCCAGGACGCGGTGTTCCCGTCGGCGGGCACCCGCCTGATCTTCCCCGAGCTCCTCGCGGAGGGGCTCGAGCCGCACGAGGTGCAGCAGGTCTACATCCACGGCGCTGAGCGCCCCGACACCTACGTCGACATCGCGGAGACGCTCGAGGCGAAGCTCGCCGCCCTGCGCGCCCACAAGAGCCAGATGGGCCCGTGGGATCCCGCCGAGATGATGACCCAGTGGGCCGCCGAGCAGGGGCGGCGGGCGAAGCTCCCGGCGGCGGAGGCCTACCGCCGCATGGTCCTGCAGGAGCTCGGGTAGAGGCGCCCCCTCACCCTGCCCTCTCTCCCCCGTGGGGGGGAGGGGCGGGCGTCAGCGCGTGGCCCTTCTGGTGGAAGTAGTTGGCCCGGTAGAAGTCGAGCACCAGGTCGCGGTAGACCGCGGGCGGATAGTGCGGGGGATCCTCCGGCCCGGTACAGCTCGGCAGGCACTCGATGCGCGCGGCGACGTTGGGGCT
>DATIFV010000002.1:0-18028 GCA_035455085.1 Candidatus Methylomirabilota bacterium
GCGCTTGTCGTAGTCCACGAGGTGGATGTCGTAGTTGTCCTCCTCGCTCACCGCGAGGAGGCGCCCGTCCGGGGAGAAGTTCACGTCCTCGTTGCCGCGGTAGACGGCGAGGTCCGGCGACGGGAACTCCCAGACGATGCGCTTGTCCGGCGTGACCTCCAGCAGGCGGTTGTTGCGGCGGTCGGCGATGACGACGGGATAGGGCAGGGGCTTGCCCCACGACGACACCGGCGACCGGCGGGAGCCGGTCACCGGGGGAACCGGCGGGAGCGCGACGCCGCTCGACACGATGCCGGCGCCGCGCATCTCCTTCGTCACCACCACGCGGGTGCCGCCCGCACCCGCCGAGGACGCGCCGGCCGACGGCCGCGGCCCGGCCGCGGCCGGGAGCCCGCGCGCAAGCGCCGCGATCCCGATCATCCCCCCGCGGAGCACGTCACGCCGATGCATGAGCCGATCCTCTCCCCGGCAGCCGGGCCGCCCGTATGACCCGAGTCATATCGGGGGCGCCCCGGAGGCCCCAAATGGTGCCGCTGCACCAGCAGAACGGGCCGATCGGCCCATGGACAACCGCCGGGGCCGGGAGCCAGCGTGGAAGAAGGAGGAACCGGCCATGCTGATCGGACATCTCCCCGTCGTCCTCTATCTGGCCCTGCTGGCGGCGGTGGTCCTGCTCGTGCTGCGGCGTCGCGGCCTGATGCGCGGCGTGAACCGGCCCGCCACCCGCACGGTGTGGTGCCCCGAGCGCGACCGCGGGCTCACCGCCACCCTGCAGGAGGCGCTCTGGGACGGCCGCCGCGTGGACGTCGAGGCGTGCTCGGCGTTCTCGCCGTCGACCGCGGTCACCTGCGGCAAGGCGTGCCTGCGCATCACCGAGCGCCCGCGCCGGGCCTCGGCCTTCGGCCCGCCGCTGCCGTTCTGAGGCGGCGCGCGGTCTAGGCGGTCGGCGGCGCATCGCGCACGGGGCCCGCGCCCACCGGGGCGGGCGCGCGGTTGACGATGAGCTGGAAGAGCTTCTGGAACTCCGCCTTCGGCCGCGCGCCCAGCAGCGGGTCCTCGTTGGCCCGGAAGGCGGCGTCGATCGGCTGCCAGTCCGCCTCGGTGAGCCACCGCTCGGCCAGCGGCAGGACCACGTCCTCCTCCAGCCGCATGTGCCGCCAGTGGAAGTCGACGTAGGCGTCCACCGCCAGCGCGAAGGCCTCGACCGCGGCCGCCCCGCCCACCCGGCACCGGGACAGCAGGTAGCGCAGGTCCCGGGTCAGCTCGTCGCCCCGCGCGTGGTCGCGCTCGAGCACGTCCAGCGCCTCACCCGCCTCGGCGCAGCGTCGCCGGAGCGCCGTGAACAGGTACTCGTCCTCCTTGGGATGGTGGAAGCGATCCGAGAAGCCCTCGATGTAGTCGAGGATGAGGGTGAACAGCTCGTAGTCGGGGGCGCGGCCGAGATCCCGGGCCTCGCGGGCCAGGATGCGGAGGCTGCGGGTGACCGCGGACAGCGACCGGTGCTCCTCCCGGATGATCGCGAGCGCTACCGCCATGGTTGTCCTCCCCAGGTGATGACCGCCGCGGTCTTCCGGAAGGGGGCGATCCAGCCGCCGCCGGCGCCTACGAGCCGCTCGCCGAGGAAGCCGGCGAGGTAGGCGCGGGTGCCCGGATCCGAGAGCCCGAGATAGGTCATCCAGAAGTCGCACGCCTCGTCGAGGTCGGCGAACGGCTGGTCGGAGCGGTACTCGATCTCGCTGACCGCGGGCCGGAGGCCGAGCGACCTTAGTGCGGTCACCGTGTCCTCGGCTCCGCGCGGGCCGTCGTACGGGCGCCCGAGCAGGGCCGGGTACAGCTCGCGGTAGAAGAACTTGTCCCCGCCCTGCGCGGTCGTGAGATCCCGTACCAGGACCACGAGGTGCCGGGCCACCCGCCCGGCCTCGCGCAGGAAGTCCGAGTCCGGTCGGAGCAGGTTCCCCACGTGGGCGCACAGCACGAGATCGTGGGCGGCCACCGGCACCTCGCCCCACGCCGCCTCCACCACCGTCACGTTCCCGAGGCCGGCCTCGGCGGCCCAGCCCCGCAGTGCGCGGACCATCGCGGGCGAGGGCTCGAGCGCGGTCACCGCCAGCCCCCGCCGGGCGAGCGGGACGGCCAGGGCGCCGCAGCCGGCGCCCACGTCGAGGGCGGTCCGGCAGGGCCCGAGCCGCGGACCGATGGCCTCGAGCACGCGCGCCGCGTAGTCCCCCCGCTCGGCGGCGCGCCGGTACCACGCGGCGGTCCGGTCGGTCCAGATGAGGGACCGCGGGGCATCGCGGCGGGCGGGCAGCGCGGCGTACGGCCGCGTGCTATCCTGCCCCGCGTGTCGCTGCTCGTCCGCTGGCTTCACGTGCTCGCGGCCATCACCTGGATCGGCGGGATGCTCTTCATCGCCCTGGTGCTGGTGCCGGCCGCCCGCCGGCTTGAGGACCAGGCCCTGCGCGCGCGGCTCGTGCAGACCACCGGCCTGCGCTTCCGGACGGTTGGCTGGGTCGCGATCGGAGTGCTGGTGGTGACCGGCCTGCTGAACCTGTGGATGCATCCGGTCCTGCTCTCCTCCACCCGCTTTCACTGGAAGCTCGGGCTGGTGGTGCTGGCGCTGATCCTGAGCGCGTTTCACGACTTCATCCTGGGCCCCCGGGCCGGCGCGCCCGGCGCCGATCCCTCGGCGCGCGTGCGGGCGTCCTGGATCGCCCGGATCAACGTGCTGGTGGTGCTCGTCATCGTCGCCCTCGGTCTCTCCCTGTTCAGGTAGACGCGCGCTCAGGCCTCGGGCCAGGTGCGGTCGGCCATGAAGCGGCGGTAGCCGGGGCAGTCGAGGTACCGCTCGGCGGTGCACCGCGCGGCCAGCTCCTCGCGGGTCGGCACCCGCACCCGGCGACGCCCCGGGCGGCAGTAGACCGGGACCGGGAAGCTCCCGTCCCGGCGGCCGACGGTGGGAGTCAGGCACGGGCAGTTCTTCTCGTCGTCTCTGATGGAAGGCATCATGGCTCTCTCCTCCCGGCTCGCGCCTCGCGGTCAGCCGCCGAGCGCGGTCGCGAGCCGCTCCACGTCGGCCTCGGCGTGCTCGCACGAGGCCGCGCGGCCCAGCTCGGCCTCCACCTTCTCGAACGCGCGCGCGAGCTGCCCCTGACTCGGCGGGTCGAGGATCGCGTCGGCCAGCGGGAACAGCACGCCGTTCTCCTTGTCAATGTGGTCGCGCAGCAGGCGGACGTAGCGGCGGGCCGCCGCCGGGCGCTCCCCGGCCGGGCCCTCGGCCATGAGCCGGATCAGCGCGCGGCCCTCGGTGTGCTCGTCCAGCATCACGCCCACCGGCCCGCCCTCGGCCGGCACCCCGGCTCGGGTCAGCGCCGGGAAGAGATGCTCCTCCTCCTTCGCGTGGTGGTTCCGGTCCGCGAAGGCCCCGAGCCAGCCGAGGAGCTCCTCCCACCAGCCGGCGGGCAGCGCCTGGCCGGCGTCGAGCCGCCCCGCGGCCACCTCGAGCAGCACGATCGCGCGCAGGATCACCCGGTGCTCTTCCCGTAGCATCTCGGTGGGGGGCCTCATGGGCATATCCCGGTGTCGGCGGTCAGCGGTCGCGCCAGACCGGCTTGCGGTTCTCGGCGTGCGCGCGCAGTCCTTCCCGCGCGTCCTCGGTGCCCATCAGCTCGTAGAGGTAGACGGCCTCGAGCTCGGCCAGGGCCTCCTCGAAGGGCAGGCCGAGCGTCTCGCGCAGGGCCCGCTTGGTGAGGCGCAGGATGGCCGAGCTCTGGCCCGCGAACCGCTCGACCTCGCCCCGCACCGTCTCCGCCAGCCGGTCGGGCGGGACGACCCGGTCCACGAGCCCGATGCGCAGCGCCTCCGCGGCCCCGATCACCCGGCCGGAGAGCACGAGTTGCAGCGTCCGGTGCGGGCCCACCCGCCGGGGATAGTGCGCCATCGCGATCGACGGGAAGACGCCAACCCCGATCTCCGGCTGCCCGAAGGTCGCGGTCTCGGACGCGACCACGAGATCGCAGAAGGCGGCCAGCTCCGCCCCGCCGCCCAGCGCCGGCCCCTGCACCGCGGCGACCGTGACGCAGTCGAGCCCGCGGAGCGCGCGGAAGATGCCGTGGAACGCCTCGAGCATGGGCTTGGCACGCTCGCCCCGGTGCGCCTCGACGTCCACCCCGGCCGAGAAGGCGTCGCCCGCGCCCGCGAGCACCAGCACCTTCAGGAGGGATTGCCCGCCGGCCCAGGCGAGCACCTCCCCCAGCTCCTCCATCATCTCGATGGTCAACACGTTCTGCGGGGGCCGCGCCAGCGTGAGCCGGGCCACGCTCCCCGCGTCGACGAGCTCGAGGAACCGATACGTCATGCGAGGCCTCACTCCCCCACCGACTGCTCCATGTGGATCATCGGGCCGTGGTGGAACCCCATCCGGGTGAAGAACTCCCGCACGTCGGCCTGGCCCAGGTCGATGAGGGTGCCGACCCGCTCGATCGCGCGCAGCTCGCGGCCGCTGTCCACGAAGCGGCGGAGCATGGCCTGGGCCACCCCCCGGCCGCGATAGGGCGGAGCTACCCCGATGAGGTCCACCCACCCCGTGCGCCGCGCGATGCCGAACTCGGACTCGCCGACCCAGCCGAAGAGGAAGCCCACCGGGCGGCCGTCGGTCTCGGCGATGAGCGACATCCAGGGCGGCCGCAGGGCCGCGATCTCCAGGCGCTGCTGCCAGTAGTCCTTCCGCGCCTGGCCCGACAGCTTCTCGTCGATCTGCACGATGGCGTCCAGATCGGACAGCTCGACCGGGCGGACGTTGACGGTGGTCCGGCTCATGACGCCCTCCCTCAGGCCGCGGCGGGCCGGCCCGTCTTGAGGAATCGCTGCCGGCCGAGGAGGGCGGCCCCGAAGGCGGCGGCGAACTGCGGGCCGTCCGGCACGTGCACCGGCACCCCGAGCTTGTCGCGGAGCGCCACCACCATGCCCTCCTGCCGGGCGACGCCGCCGATGAAGGCGACGGGGCCGTCCAGGCCCACCCGCTTGAGCAGCGACAGCGCGCGATCGGCCAGGGAGTTGTGGATGCCCCGCAGGATGTTCTCGACCGTCACGCCCTCGGAGACGTGGTTGATGATCTCGGTCTCGGCCAGCACCGCACACACGCTCGAGATGGCCTGGGGACGCGCGGCGTGGAGCGACAGCGGCCCGATCTCGGCGACCGCGACCTCGAGGTACTTGGCGGCGCGCTCGAGGAAGCCGCCCGACCCCGCGGCGCACTTCTCGTTCATGTGGAACTCCTTGACCTTGCCGCCGTCGCGCAGGCGGATCGCCCGCGAGCACTGGGCCCCGATGTCCAGCACGAAGCGCGCCTCCGGGCAGGCCGTCGCGGCCCCGCGCGCCCCGCAGGTCAGGTCGGTGATCTGGACGTCGCGGAAGGGCACCGCGTAGCGGCCGAGGCCGGTCGTCGCGGTGTAGACGATCGCGTCCTCCGAAGCCTCCGCCGCCTCGAGCGCACTCGCGACCGCCTCCCGCGCCACCTTCTCGAAGTCGGCCCGGGTCTTCACCTGGCCGCGCCCCTTCACCGCCCCCGCCTCGTCCACCAGCACGCACTTGGTGGTGCCCGATCCGATGTCGACGCCGGCCACCAGCATGGCTAGCTCCTCCCCGCGCCCGTCGCGACCCGCTCGCCGCGGGCCCCCGCCTGCGCGCGCTCCAGGGCGAACAGCGCGGCGCCGAGCGCCCCCATGTAATGGCCCTCGGTGCTCACGTTGATCGGCTTGCCCAGCACCTCGGTGAGCGCCTGCACCATCCCGGTGTTGCGCGACACGCCGCCGGTGAAGGTGATCTCGTCCTCGACCCCGACGCGGCGCACCAGCGACATGGTCCGGGTCGCGATGGCCTTGTGCACCCCGCCCAGGATGTCCTCGATCGTCTTGCGCTGGGCCAGGTACGACATGATGTCGGACTCCACGAACACCGTGCACACCGAGGTGAGGCGCACCGGCGTCTTCGCCAGCAGCGCCAGCGGCCCGATCTCGTCGAGACCCACCCCGGTCACGTCCGCCGCCGCGGAGAGGAAGCGCCCCGTCCCGGCCGCGCACTTGTCGTTCATCGAGAAGTCGATCACCGAGCCGTCCGTCCCCACCTTGATCGCCTTGGTGTCCTGGCCCCCCATGTCGATCACGGTGCGGGTGCCCGGGAACAGCGACTGGGCCCCGCGCGCGTGGCAGGTGATCTCGGTGATCTGGGCGTCGCCGAAGGTCACCTTGTAGCGCCCGTAGCCGGTGCCGACTACGTAGCCGACCGCCTCCCGCGGCAGCCCGGCGCTCTCGCACGCCCGGACGAAGGCGCTCTCGCCCGCGCGCGAGACGTTGGCCCCGGTGGCGATCAGCGAGCGCGCTACGATGCGGCGGGCCTCGTCCACGATCACCGCCTTGGTCTGGGTGGAACCGACGTCGACTCCGGCGCCGTGGATCATGGCGACCTCCTCCTCGGGAGCGCGATGGCGAACGTGATGGGGCGAAGCCGACCGGCGGCCAGGATGAGCCGCGCCTTGGCGTAGGCCTGACCCGAGACCAGCAGGAGCCCCGCGAGGGCGAGCAGCGGCCCCGCCGCCGGCGGCGCGGCGAGCGCGAGCAGCCCGAGCAGGAACGGGGCACCGTAGCCCGCGCCGTCGATGGCGACGGCGGCCCGCCCCTCGCGCAGCGGGGCGACCGCCCGCCGGTAGGCGTCCTCCGGGCTCCAGGCCAGGTAGCGGCCCCACGCGAGGAAGGCGACCGCGATCAGGACCAGCCCGGCGCCGACCACGGCCGGGCGGGGCGGGCGCCCCGCCGCGACCTCCACCAGCAGGTAGCCGCCGGTGCCCGAGACCAGCGCGGAGAGCAGGAACAGCGGCGGCATCAGGGGCACGTCCCAGGCGGTGATCCCGCGCGCGCCTCTCACGATGAAGCCCTGGGCGAGGGCCAGCAGCAGCGCGGCCACCGCGGCCTGGGCCCGGTGCAGCCGGAGCGGGAAGATCAGATCGGCCGCGACCAGCAGCACGAAGGCCAGGCCGATCAGCAGCTCCCGCGACATCCACGAGGTGCGCAGGCGCGCGAGCACCCGGGGGCCGCGCCGCGGGCGCCCGGCCTCGCCGGCCACCGCGGCGAAGCCGGCCAGGACGAGCGCGGGCGCCACCCAGGAGGCCACCGTCACCGCCGGGGACCGGTCGAACCCGGCCGCCAGCACCGCGACGACGTACCAGCCCGCCCCGAGCCCGCCGAGGGCGAAGTTGGCCACCGCCGGCCATCCCCAGAGCACCTGCGGCTGGGGCGGGATCATCTCCATGCGAGGCCGCGGCATCACGCTCGCCATCGGTCAGTCCCCCAGGTAGTACACGCGCGGCTCGGTGCCGCACTCGGGCATCAGGACCTGCGCGCGCGGGTCCGCCGCGAGCGCCGCCACGCGGCTCGTCGCGTCGTCCAGGTCGCCGAAGACGATGGCGCCGGCGATGCAGGCCACCGCGCACATCGGAGTCGCCTCGGCGTCCACCCCCGGGCGCAGGCCGTGGGCGAGCCCCTCGTCCACGCGCTCCTTGCAGAACGTGCACTTGGTCATCACCCCGTGGCGCTCGGGGCGGGCCTGGGCCGCCTCGGACGGCGTCGGCTGCTCGAAGTAGCCGTCGGCGGAGTGGATCAGGTGGCGCGCCTGGTACGGGCACGCCATCGCGCAGTAGCCGCAGCCCACGCAGGCGTCGTAGTGCACCCACACGATGCCGTCGGCCCGCTGACGCGAGGCCCCGGTCGGGCAGACCGGCACGCAGGGCGGCGCGGCGCAGTGCATGCACTGCATCGGCAGGAACAGCCGCCGGACGTCCGGGTACTCGCCCACCTCGCAGTCGGCGACGAACCGCCACGCGGTGGACGCGGGCAGGCCGTGCTCCTGCTTGCAGGCGATGGTGCAGGTCTGGCAGCCCACGCAGCGTCTGACGTCTATGGCCATTCCCCAGCGCGTCATGACGAGGGCTCGAGGCGGCGAATGGCGACCGGGACGAGGTCGGCGCCGCTGCCGGTGGCGTCGGTGAGGGCCAGGTCCATGCTCGCCACCTGGTTCAGGTTGGGCATCCCGAGATCGCGCGCGAAGGGGGTGGCCCAGTGGCCGAACTGCTGGAGGACCACCGCCACGTCGGGCCGCACGCCCTCCCGCAGGATGGCGCGTCCCTCGGTCCGTCCGGTGGCCGACTCGATCTCCACGAGGTCGCCCTCGCCGATGCCGAGCGCCCGGGCCGCGCCGCGGTTGAGCATCACGCCGAAGTGCCCCTTGACGTGGCGGGCGACGTCGGCGAGCACCGGGAGCGAGACGTTGGAGCCCCAGGAGTACTGCATGCTCCGGCTCGTGAGGAGCCAGAACGGGAACTCGGCCGGCGTCCGCCCCTTGAGGGTCGCGGGCTCCCGCCAGACGCCCGGGAAGTCCTTCCACCGGGGCAGCGGCTGGTACTCGTCGAGCTGCACGTCCCACCACTTGATCCCGCGCTCGTGCAGCCGCGCGGCCAGCTCCTCGCCCATCCGCTTGATCCGCTCCTGGTAGGGCAGCTCGTAGCGCAGCCCCTGGGCCACCATGGCCCCGTGCAGGAAATAGCGCCGGGTCGGGAACGGCACGAAGAAGGCGCCGTGGCGCTTGAACCAGGCGAGATCGCGCTCGACCGCGCCCCGGCTCAGCGACACGGTGGCCGCGCGGCACACCCGGTCCCAGATCTCGTCGGCGGTGGGGCGGATCGGCTCCGCGAAGGAGTAGTCGTAGCCCTCGCCCTTGAGCGGCACCGTGGTCCCGCTCCCCCGGTTGAGCGCGGCCAGGTACTCCGGGAGGAGACCCGTCCGCGCGGCCAGCTCGGTCGCGATGTCGGTGAGGTCCCGGGTGGCCACCGGGGGCTCGACGACCGGCTGGCGCAGGGCCCAGCCGGTGTGCTGCCAGTACTGCTCGATGTACTTCGTGCCCCCGATCCGGTAGAGCTGAAGCGACTCGAGGTCGGTGGCCTCGGGCAGGAGCAGATCCGCGTACCAGTTCGTCTCGTCCTGGGTGTAGGCGAAGGCGGCGACGAACGGGAAGCGCTCGAGCTGGTGCTCGATGCGGCCGACGTCCCAGTTGGAGATGGCCGGGTTCGTCCGGTAGATGATCCAGACGTCGGGCAGGGTGGGAGCCGGCCACGCCTCCGGCGGATTCTCGAGGAAGAGCCACGGCAGGTGCGCGGGCCCCAGGGCCGCCGACCACGGCGAGTCGTCGGCCAGGGGGACCAGGGTCCGGTAGGCATTGCGGATGTGGGGCGCGGCCTTCCACCGGCCCTTCTCGGTCGGGTTCAGCGGCTGCTCCATGAAGCCGTCGGGCCCCGGCCGCACCGAGTCCTGGCGGCTCTGCGCGGGCCGGTTCAGCCGCACCGTGGTGCCGAGGATCCCGCCGGGAACCTCGAGGGCCCCGACCAGCGCGGCCAGCAAGGTGCGCGCCCAGCAGCACTCGTAGCCGCCCCAGCCGTTGGTCACGGTCTTGCCCAGCAGCACCGCCACCGGCCGGTGCGGATACGTCACGCCGTCGATCGTGATGGTCGCGCCAACCCGAGCCCGGTGCAGGTACTCGCGGCCCAGGCGGCGGATGGTGTCGGCGGGGACGTCGGCGATCGCGGCGGCCCACTCCGGGGTGTAGGGCTCGACGTGCGCGAGGAGGTGTGCGAAGGCGGGCCGCACCCGCGCGCTCACGCTGGTCCGCGCCCCGTCGGCCCCGATCTCGACGCCCGCCGCGATGTGCTCGCCGTCCAGCGCCGGGCTCAGGCAGTCCGGATCGTCGAAGGCGACCGCGCGGTGCTTGCCCAGGTCCCAGACGAGCGGCTTGCCGGTCTTCGGGTCGCGCAGGTAATAGCCGCCGGGCCCGACGAGGTACGGCGAGCTGGTCATGCGCTCGAGGAACGGCACGTCGCAGACCTCGCGCCAGTCGTGCTCCCTCAGGATGACGTGCAGCAGGGCGAAGAGCACGGCCGCGTCCGTCTTCGGGCGGACCGGCACCCACTCGGTCGCCCCCGCGCCGGTCACCGAGAGATGCGGCTCGAGCTGCACCCACTCGATGCCGCGGGCGCGCGCCTCCGCGTGCCGGAAGACGCCGGTGACCCCGCCGGAGGCATCCCCGTTGTACCCGAAGGAGAGCACGTAATCGCAGCGCGGCACGTCCGCCGCCACCGTGAAAGCGCGGTGCCAGAACTCGCCGTAGAGGTGCTCGGAGTGGTAGCACTTCACCCCCTGCCCGCTGCCGATGCCCTGGTCCACCGGCCCCCACGCGGCGAGGAGCGCGGCGAAGGTGCCCAGGTAGGCGGGGGCGATGCCGCCCGAGCCCAGGGTCACCGCCAGGCGTGGATAGCCCGCCGCGTCCACGAGGCCCTCGGCGCGGAGCCGGTTGAGCCGCTCGGCCAGGGTGGCGAGCGCCTCGTCCCAGGTGATCGGCTCCCAGCCCGGGTCCTGATGCCGGCCCTTCCGGGGGTTGGTGCGTCGCATCGGGGTCCGCACGCGCGCCGGGTTGTAGAGCTTCTGCACGAGCGCGTAGGCGCGCACGCACACCGTCCCGCACGCGGGGTGCACGTCGGCCACCTCGTGGTTGGGCTCGACCCCCACCGCCACGTCGTCCTTGACCACGACCTTGAGCAGATCGGGACCCGCCACGCACTGGTAGCAGTACACCGGGATCTTCTGCAGGCCGGTCCCCGCGCTCATGCCGCCCCGCTCCGGGTGAGCTTCTTGTGCTCGAGGGACTCGAAGAACGCGTCGATGCGGTTCTTGAGCTGGGCCTCCGCGTAGTAGCGCGGATCCTCGAGATCCGACTCCACCATCAGGGTCGGCACCCCGAGCTTCTGGGTGAAGTAGTCCCGCATGTCACCCTGCCCGGCCGAGAAAAGGCGGCACGACTTGATCGAGTGGATGACGAGGGCGTCCGCCCCCCACTCCTCGACGTAGCGCTTGATCTGGGCGTAGCGGGCCACGATCGAGCGGTTGGTGAGGTTCTCGCGCAGCATCTGCTCGGCGATGGACTCGAGCGGCCGGCGCGGATCGTGCCGGAAGCCGAACTCCCAGATGCCGCCGACGGTGGAGTAGGTGGAGGCCACCGCCACCGCGCCCCACCGGGCGAAGAGGTTGCGGAAGCTCTTGTAGAACGGATAGGGCGGCGGGCCCTCGACCACCGTCCGGAACCGCTCCTCGCTGAGCGGCCCGAGCCCCTGGGCGACGAGGGCCTCGAACTCGGCCACCGCGGTGTCGAAGAACTCGGCCGCCTCGCGCGTGCCGCGCAGCACGTTGATCGGCCCCATCATGTTGATGGCGTCGAAGTAGGCGTCGAAGGGGGCCGGGTGGTGCTTGCAGAGCTCCTTGGCTCGCGCGTAGCCCTCCTCGGCCCGCGCCGCGTGGGCCAGGATCTCGCGCAGCTCGTCGATGTCGAACTTCCGCCCGGACACGCGCTCGCAGAGCGCGATCAGCTCCCGGAGCTGGGCCACCACGTACCCGACGTCCGCCGGGCTCGGCTCGGCGGTGCGGGCGAACGGGACGTCCAGCATGAAGAGCTGCGATCCGCTGACGTCGGCGAGATGCTCGAACCACTTCACGTAGACGTTGCAGCCCACGTAGTTGCAGACCGTGATGGTGGGGAACGGGATCGGCTTGCCGGGCCCCATGCCGCCCTCGAGGAAGAGGCCGATGTCGGCCTTGACGTAGGCGCAGTTGTCGCTGGAGTAGCCGGCCTGCTCCGCCTTGAGGATCAGCGGGAGCGACTTCTTGCGGATCGCGTTCTGCAGCGCGGTCACCTCCGGGAACATCGGCAGGATGTGGCAGGCGCGCAGCAGCTCCACGCAGTTGCCCGAGATCATGAGGGCCCCGGTGGGGCGGCCCTCGGCCTCCGCGTGGGCCAGCTCCTGCATCCAGGCGACCATGAGCCGCCGCGAGTGCTCGTGGGCCTGCCCCTGGAACTGGCGCTCGGTGATCGGCACTCCTGCCATTACCGCCTCCGTAGGGCTGTCGCCCTCTATTCTTGTATCCGCTCGGCTCGATCCTTCGTATCCGCTCGGCTCGCCTTCGGCTCCCCTCGCCCGGCCACGGCTGCGCCTCGCCCCGCCACTACTCGAACAGCATCGACTCCACGAAGGTCTCGATCTCGTTGCGGGTGCGCTCGAAGGTCCACATCTTCTCCTCGAACTCCACGAGGAGATGCGGGATCCCCGCCCGCTCCAGCCCCTGCTTCATCAGCACGTAGTCGAACAGCGCCGGCTCGCAGAACTTGGCGGGCATGAAGATCACCGCGTCGGCCCGGGCTCGCCGCACCTTCTCGATGAGCCCCTCGGAGCGGTGCTGGCGGCTCTCGTGGCGGGTCGACGACGGCACCGACTGGTTCACGTAGGCCGCCCCGAGGCGCTCGAACGGGTCGCCGTCGGTGGCGACGTCGGCGGTGAACCAGCGCCAGCCGAGCAGCAGGTCGTCCTCGACCACGTAGCAGCCCGCCTCCTCCAGCACCTCCAGCAGCCCGAGCGGCGGCTGCTCGCAGAAGGCGCCCTCCACCACCACCCGCAACCGGTCGCGGACCCGGCCCTCGCGGCGCGGCAGCCCGTCCAGCAGCCCGTCGAGCCAGGCGATGCCCTCCTCCGGAGGCGCCACCGTGGCGGCCCGGAGCACCACGTAGAGCTCGGTGGTCGAGAGCTTCTGCGGCTCGGCGATCCGCAGCGCGTAGAGGGCCCGCAGCCGCGCGCGCAGGGCGTTGTAGGTCTCGATGCTCTTGGCGAGCGCGGTCGGGGTCACCGCGAGGCCGAAGGCGGCGTCGAAGGCCGCCGCGAGCCGGCGCAGCTCGGCGGCCGCGTAGCCCACCACCGCGGGGGAGGTCGAGTTCTGGGGCAGGTGCAGGTACTCGACGAAGCTGCCGGGGAAGTTCCGCTCGTAGATGCTCGACAGGTTCCGCGCCACGTCGCAGATGTTGGAGAAGACGAAGCCGTCGACGCCCCGGACCAGGTTCTGGAAGCCGAGCTCGAGGGTCGACTTGGCGATCGAGCACACGAAGGACTGAAAGCGCGCGTCCGCGTGGGTCAGCTCCACCGAGGTGCCCCCGCCGAGCAGGGACAGCGGCAGCATGCCCGCTGCGTGGATCAGCTCGGCGGGCGCCCAGACCGGGTAGGCCGCCACCGCCCGCCCGCCCGGATGCACGGCCTTCCATCCCTCGGCCACCGCCCCGATCGGCTGGGCCGCCAGGTCCCGACAGCGCTCGATGATCTGCGACGGCGTCATGCGGGCCTCCTCAGGGCGAAGGGCGACGGCTCCTCGGCGCGGGCCGCCCGCTCCAGGAACCCGTGCAGGAAGAGCGCGCCCACCTCGCCCGCGAGGGCGCGCGCGTCCTCGGCGGACCGCAGGAACGGGCGGGTGGCGATGCCGTTCAGCATGCCCAGCAGCAGGTTGGTGGCCGAGAAGAGCTCGGCGTCCGACCGCCCGCACGGATCGAGCTCGCGCAGCACGCCGAGCCCGCGCTGCAGATACGTCTGCCGCTTGGCCGCGATCTCGGCACGCCGCGGCTCGGCGAGCAGCTCGTGATCGCGGTTGATGATCCGGAGGGCGTGGGCGTGGTGGAAGCCGAAGTCGAGGTGAGTCTGGACGAGGGCCAGCAGGCGGCCCTCGGGGGTGGTCGCCTGCGCGAGGTTCTTGTCGAGGCTGTCGAGGAGCCGGTCCAGCGACCGGCCGAGCACCAGGAACAGCAGCTCGTCCTTCTCCCCGACGTAGTGGTAGAGGCCGGCCAGCGACAGCCCCGCCGCGCGGGCGATCTCCCGGATCGAGGCCTGATGGAAGCCGCGGCGGGCGATCACGCTGCACGCCGCGTTCAGGATGCCCTCGTACCGCTCGCCGATCGCCATTCCGAACCTCCCACCAATCGACTGTTCGGCTGGCCCTACGCTAAGGGGTCACCTCCCCCGGGGGCATCGGGCGGATGCCTCATTTTTCTGGTGCAGATACCTCGGTTCTACTTCCTGAGCGTACGGATGTACTGCACGAGCGCCCACCGGTCGTTCTCGGGGATGTGCCGCCAGGCCGGCATCGCGCCCCGGCCGGTCGTGATCTTCCAGAACAGCTCGCCGTCACTCTCCTCCTGGATCTTCTTCGCGGTCCAGTCGGCCGGCCGGGGGTTCAGTGCCGCGGCGGCGGCCGCGTCACCCTTGCCCCCTTGCCGTGGCAGGACACGCAGTTGACCTCGGCCACCTTCTTGCCCTGCTCGACCGCCTTGGGGCCGGCCGCCACCGGGCTCTTCTTGGCCTTCTCGGATGCGGGCGCGACCCAGGGGGTCTGGGCCCAGGCAGTGCCCGACCGACCTACCCGGCGGTCTGGACGTAGAACGAGCCGGTGGCGAGAGCGACCAGCCGGTCACCCTCAGCCTGCACGCGGGCCTCGAGGACCGCGATCCGGGCGCTCCGGGCCACTACCCACGCCTCGGCGGCGAGGTGCCCGGCCGAGACGGCCGCCAGGTAGTGGATCTTGATCTCCAGGGTGGCGCACCGCTCGCCCGCTCCGAGCCGGGAGGTGACCGCGCCGCCCATGGCGTAGTCCACCAGGGTGTACACGACGCCGCCGTGCACCACCCCGTGCGGGTTCAGGTGCTCGGGGCGGACCGTGGCCTCGAAGCGGCACCGACCGTCGTCCACGAGGGTCCGCCGAAGCCCGAGCAGGTCGGCGAAGGGCCCGACGCCGGGGTCCGCCGGAGTCTCCCGGCCCATGCCCCCGTCCGTCAAGCCCTGCCCGTCCGGGCGCCGATCGCCGCCGCGAGGTTCGCACCGACGCACGCGAGCGCGATCCAGACCAGGACCCCGGAGAGCGCGACCCACGGGGCCGCCCCGGCCCATCCCGCGCCGACCAGCACCTGCGCGGTCCGGAGGGTCACGCCGCCGGCCAGGCACCAGAGCGCCACGTGACGCAGGCGCGGCCACGGAAGCGCCCGGCCCTCCAGCACCGGGATGAGACGGAACACCATCGCGGCCACCACCGAGGTCAGGACGCCCACCGTGATCAGGTGGCGGACCGCGTCGGTGAGCAGGTGCACGTCGAGCCCCGCCCATGCGGCCGGCACCGCCGCGGTCGACCCGACCGCCGCGGCCGCGCCGGAGAGCATCGCCACGCGGAAGATCCGCGACTCCTCCCGGCTCCGCGCCACCATCGGCAGCGCGTCCCGGACCCGCGTCAGGGCACCGCCCAGCACCATGAGGGCGGCGGCACCCGCCAGCACGATGAGCTCGCCGAGCCGGGCCAGCGCGGTCCCGACCCCGGCGCTCCAGCTGCCGGTCTCGCCCCAGGCGGCCACGCAGACCCCGAGGGTCAGCACCCACGGCAGCGCCCGCGCCGCCCGCGCGGGCGCCCGCCAGCGGGGGAGGAACATCGGCCCGGCCCGCAGGAGCACCCCCAGCACCCAGCCCAGGACGCCGCCGAAGAGGCCCATCAGGTGAACGACGCGGAGCCCCGGGGCGGCCGGCAGGGCGAGCCCGGAGGCGAGAGCGCCCACGCGCAGCCAGGCCTCGAGCCCGCAGCCGCCGGCGAGCCACAGCGAGCTCGCGGTGAGGTGCCGTCGCAGGAAGCCGAGCGGAGCCGGGTCGAGCGTGCGCCACACCCGGGAGGCGAAGAGCAGGAAGGCCCCCGCCTGGAGCAGGGACGCCACCA
Source organism: Candidatus Methylomirabilota bacterium (assembly GCA_035455085.1). Lineage (GTDB taxonomy): Bacteria > Methylomirabilota > Methylomirabilia > Rokubacteriales > CSP1-6 > CAMLFJ01. The sequence continues at coordinate 15,654 of DATIFV010000002.1, forward strand.
GGACCGGCACCGGCCAGGAGCCGGCGGTGCCGGCGACCCGCAGCGCCAGGGCCGCGGCCTGCAGGCCGAGGAGCCACTGCATGAGCGGGCTCGGCGTCACCGCGCGGCCGGTGAAGCGGGGCAGCAGGTGCTGGGCCACGCCCATGATCAGGGTCCCGAAGAAGCCGAAGATCTGCACGTGGGCGTGCAGCAGGATCCACTGGACCGGGACCGCGGCGGCGCCCAGGTAGAGCCAGGCGAGGAGCCAGACCCCGAGGGGAATGCCCCCCGCCAGGGCCGCGGCCAGGCCCAGCAGCGCGAACGGCCGGTAGACGGGGGGCTCCGGGCTCATCGCCTCCGATCGATCAGCGAGGTCCAGGCCCCTTCGGGCTGCGCGGGCCGGGCGTGTCGGGAATGGTGACGCCCTTGTCCTTGGCGCGCTCCACCATCCGCTTGTGCACTTCCTCCCGGTAGCGCGCCCGCTCCTCCGCGCTCATGCTGCGCATCTTGGCCCGGTGCTCCTTCCACTCCTCCTCCGTCATGAGCTGGCGGCCGGTGCCGCGTCCCATGCGGAAGGTCTGCTCCGCTTCCTGGTCCCAGCGCGGCCCCCGGCCCTTCCCCGCGGGCGGCGGCCCCTGCGCGAAGCTCGCCGTTGCCAGCAGCGACGCCACTGCGGCGAGCCCGATCACGAACTGCCTGCGCTCTCTATCCATGCTCGACGCTCCTTTCGCTCCACCCTAGTCGTCATCCCGGCCCTTGGCGCGCTTGGTCCCGAGCGTGGCCTCGAGCCCCGCGACCAGCGCCTGGGTCTCCGCCCCGGTGAGCCGGGCGTCGGGATGGACCAGGACGTAGAACCAGGGCGGCATCTCGCCCTTGCGCACCGTCTTGGCGGACTCCCGCGCCTCCTTCTGGGCCCGGTCCCATTCCGAGAAGTTGAGCTTGCGGCGCCCCTCGTCCACGTCGCGCTGGGCGAGCCACGACACCGGGGCCACGTGGGAGTACCACGGCCACACCGTCTCGTTGCTGTGGCAGTCGTAGCAGGCGCGCACCGCGAGGGCCCGCGTGGTCGGCGCGTCCCAGCGCGGCTCCGCGCGGGCGGGCGGATTGGCGTGGCCGCGGCCGTAGGGCACCAGCTGCACCGCCAGGAGCGCCACGACCAGGGTGATCCCGAGCCAGCGGAGGATCCTCATCAGCCTCACAGCAGGCGCTGACGGTTCGCCATCGCCACGGCCTCGAGACGGCTGTGGGCTCCGAGCTTGCCGAGGATGTTCTGCACGTGGTTGCGTACGGTCGCCGGGCTCACGTGGAGCTTGTCCGCCGCGGCCTTGGTGCTCACCCCGGTCGCGATCATCCGGAGGATCTCCGTCTCGCGGCGGGTGAGGGCGTCGCCGTTGGCCTCCACCGCGGGGGGCGCGGTCAGCCGCTCCCGCACCAGCCCCAGCAGCTCCTTGGTGGCGGTCACGTCCCGGAACAGGTGGACGGTCAGGGGGCCGCCGTTCTGTCCGGGCGTCAAGGTGAGGGTGCTGAGATTGATCCAGATCGGACGGCCCGCCTTGGTCCGGGTCCGCATGTCGAAGCTCTGGACCGGATCGCCCAGCTTGAGCAGGCTCATGACATGGCAGCCCTGGTAGCAGAGGCGGTTGCCGCTGTCGTCGTAGCCGACGAAGAGGTCACAGCACGGGCGGCCGAGCGCCTCGCGGGCCGCGTAGCCCAGCATCTTCTCGGCGGCCCGGTTCCACAGCACGATGCGGCCGTCGGCGCCGATCGCGAACACCCCGTCGGCCGCGCGGGCGAAGACCTCGTCGAGCCCGTTCATCTCATGGTTCTTCATTGGCGTCCTCCGGAGTAGGCTCCGACCCGGCCATCGGGCAGGAGAAGGCATCGGCCTCCTGAATCGGATCATACCCCGAGCGGCCGAGGACGACGCTCGGGGCGGCCCCGAGGCGCTCGATCTCGGCGGTCACCCAGGCCCCCAGCAGGTCGGCCAGGGCCCCGTAGTACGGCAGGGGCGAGGCCTCCCGGAGCGCGCCGGCGAAGGTGCCGGACCAGCGGCCGAGGTGATCGCCGACGAAGCGCGACTGGGCGGCGCGGGTGATCGCGGCGCCCTCGTCGTCGCCCTCCGCGAGGGCGTAGGCCTCCTTCAGCGCGAGCGCGCTCATGAACTCGCACTCGGCCGCGATGTGGTCCTCCACGTCGGGCTGGGCCTCTCCCGGCACCAGGCCGAACGCGGCGTAGAATCCGGCGACGTCGGCCAGCAGGGCCGCCTTGCCGGCGAGCTGGGGCGCCTCCCCCCACGCGCCCTCGTAGGGCGGAACCTTGGCGGCGCGGTCGAACAGGAACACGTACTCGTCGCCGATCGCGGCCGCGTCCGCCTCGCGGGCGGCCGCCGCGAAGCG
>DATIFV010000003.1:0-19919 GCA_035455085.1 Candidatus Methylomirabilota bacterium
GCAGCGGCAGGCCGACCAGGCCCAGCCCGTCGGCGACCCCGTGCTCGGCCTCGGTGGTCTCGTTCGCCTTCTCGGCCGAGAAGCACACCCCGCGCATCTCGTGGCCGAGGAGCCGCCGCAGCTTGTCCTTGGCGGTCACCACCGCCACCCGGGCGCCCGCGCGCGAGAAGGCGGCGAGGATGGTTCCGCAGCGCAGGTAGCGGGGGTCGTTCATCATCACCTCCGCGCCGGCCTCGCGGTCGAAGAAGTAGTTGCCGCAGATGCCGTGCGCGGACGGTGGCACCCCGGTGACGATCGACAGGTTGTTCGGGTTCGTGAAGCTCGGGACCACGCAGTCGGCCAGGCGGTCGGTTCCCGCCGGCAGCGCCGCCGCGAGATAGGGCATCGCCCCCGCCGCGATCGCCCGGCGCATGTAGTCCGGCTCGCTGCCGTCCACGCACACCACCACCAGGGGACGATCCGGCCAGGCGTAGCGCCGGCCGTTCACGCCGATGGGATCTCCACCTCGAGTCGTCATAGCCAGCTCCGGCAGGGGGCGTGGGGATGGTAGGGCTCGGCGGCGGGGCGCAGCCCGGCGTAGAGCCGGCACACCGCGTCGGCCACGCAGGGCCAGCGATGCTCGGCGGCCCAGCGCGTGGCCTGCTGGCCGAGCCGGCGGCCCTCCGCGCTGCCGAGCAGCGGGGTGATCGCGGCGGCCAGCGCGGCGGGATCGCCCTCCGGCACCAGCCGACCCGTGACCCCGTCCTGGACGGTGGTGGTGAGGCCCCCGACCCGCGAGGCGACTACCGGGCTGCCGCAGGCCATCGCCTCGAGCGCCACCATGCCGAAGGACTCGTAGTACGACGGCATCACCGTCGCGTCCGCGGCGGCGTAGAAGAGGCGGAGGCGCCGCTGCGGCTGGGCGCGCAGGAAGCGCACGCGCCTGTCCAGGCCCCGCGCGGCCACGCGCGCGCGCAGGGCGGCCCCGTGGCCGTTGCCCGGCTCGTCCTGCTCGCCGCCGACCACCAGCAGATAGGCGGGCTCCGGGATCGCGGCCATCGCCTCGAGCAGGGTGTCGAGCCCCTTGATCGGGGTGAGCCGCCCCACGTAGAGCAGCAGCGGGTCGGGCGGCAGCTCCAGGAGGTCGCGGGCCTTGGCCGGGTCCATGGGCTGGAACAGCTCGGTGTCCACCCCGCACGGGATCACCGCGATCCGCTCGCTGCGCGCGCCGTAGTACCAGACCAGGTGCGCGCGCTCCACCACGTTGGCCGCCACGATGCGATCGGCCTCCGCGACGATCCGGGTCTCCTCGGCGATGCGCAGGGTCGGCTCGCGCTCGGCGGGGACCTGCGCGACCGCGTTCTTGAGCCGGGCGAGGGTGTGGAACATGTGCACCAGCGGCACCCCCCAGCGCTCGCGGAGCTTGAGCCCGGCCACGCCGGAGAGCCAGTAGTGCGAGTGGACGAGGTCGTAGGCGAGGTCCTGCTCGCGGGCGAAGGCCTCGATCCCCGCGGTGAACCCGTCGAGATGCTGGTGCACCGCCTCGCGGGGCATCGGCGCCTCCGGCCCCGCGGGCAGATGGACCACCCGGGCCTCCGGACCCAGCTCGACGATGCGCGGGATGGTGGGATTCTGCGACCGGGTGAACACATCCACCCGCAGCCCCAGGCGGCCCAGCTCGCGCGCGATCTGCCGCACGTAGACGTTCATGCCCCCCGTCTCCTTGCCGCCGAGGGCGGCCAGGGGACAGGTGTGCACCGAGAGCATCGCGACGGAGAGGTTCACGGGGCGACCCGGATGTTGAAGACGTCCTCCGGCGACGGCCCGAAGCCGTACTTGTACGGCTCCTCGCCGCGCAGGAAGTCGAACGTCGGGATCCCGCGCTCGATGGCGTCCCGGATGATGTGGGCGAGCAGCACGATGCCCGGCGCGAGCTGGGCCCGCGCCGGATCGAAACCCGAGTTGTAGAGCCCGACGCTGCCCGCGTACTCGAGGCAGATGAACGAGGCCACCGCCGCGCCCTCGTGCTCGAGGAACCAGAGGCGCGCCCAGCCCTTCGCGGCCAGGACGCGGGTGGCGGACCGGAAGAAGCGCTCCATCCGCTCGTCCATGAACCGCGCCTTGCCGACCTTGGACAGACGGTGCAGGGTGAGGAAGCTCGTCATGGCCTCCTCCCAGCCCGCCGCCTCCCCGTGTGAGCGCACGGTCACGCCGGGCAGCTCTCGCTCGAGCCGCCGCATCTTGCGCCGGAGCTCGTGCCGGTCCTTGCCGGACAGGTGACCGAGGTACTCGTCCCAGGTCTTGGGCAGCGCCAGCACCGGGCTACGATCCTGACGCTCCACCGTCACGCGCAGGCCGTGACCGGGCCCGAGGGCGGGCAGCACCGTGGCGGTGGGCGAGGCGGCGCGGATCCCGTGCAGGTCCCACTCGCCCGCCTGCCCGGCGCGGTGCTCGAGCAGCGCCTGCCAGACCTCCTCCTCCCGCCCGGCCGCCGCGACCAGATCGAGATAGTCCGAGATGTCCACCCCGCCGATGATCCGGTACCGTCCCGGCTGGTCCTCGTAGAGCGGCAGCACGCCGGCCAGCGAGCCGTCGGCGTCGGTCGCGGTCAGGATCTGCTGGGGCCGATCCGCCGCGAAGGCCCGGCTCCACTCCACCTGCCACTGCCAGGTGAGGAAGATCGCGGGCAGGCGCGACCGGTCGTGGAGCGCGCTCCACCGCGCCTCGTCGAGCGCGCCGAGCCCGGACAGGACGTCGATCTTCACTCGGCCCGCTCCCCGTCTCCGTCGTCCCCGCCGGGGTCCATCAGCGCCCCCTCGTCGTCGGGGCCGTCGCCCCCGGCCATGGCCTCGTCAACGGCCGCGTCGAGATCCTCCCCGAGGTCCTCCCCCATCTCCTGCCCCATCTTCTTGACGAAGCGGGCCACGCTGCGGGGATCGTTCTCGTCGAGGTCGCCGTAGCCGGTGGGATCGGCGAGAGAGTCGAGGCGGGCGTCTTCGGACTTGGCGGTGGTGAAGCGGGACATCAGGCGGGAGAGCGCGGCGCTGCCGCACCGCGGACATCGGGGGGCCTCGGCCGCGGAGAGGCTGCGGATCAGAAGGCTGACCCGTCGGCGACACCCCTGGCACTCGTACTCGTAGATCGGCACGCCCGCCCCTCCGCTCCGTTTGGATGCGCCATTCTACCACGTGGATTCCGCGCCTTCAGGGCGCGGTCCGGCGCGCCCGCCACTGCTCCTCCACCACCGCGCGGTCGGCGGTCTCGAGTCCTAGCAGCTCCTTGATCTCGAGGCCGTTGATCGCCGGCGCGTCGCCCACGTTGTTGTTGAGCTTGAAGTAGACGCGGCGGGCGTGCCCCTCGAGGGCGCGGCCCCGGGCCACGATCCCGGCCAGCTCGGCCCGGTCGTAGAGGTAGCCGTACTTCTCGGCCACGCTCGGCGCCCGCCCCCGGAGCTGCTCCATGAAGCCCTCCCGGTTGCGCCCGTGCAGGCGCAGGACCGCGGTGGGGGCGGTCAGGGCCACCGCGGTGTCCACCGAGGCGGGCGTGCGCGGGGCGTCCACCGAGACGTAGGCCAGCCCGTGGGCGCTCAGCCGGGCCAGGGTCTCCTCGGTGTGCTGCGGCAGCCACGAGGCGTCCCGGAGCTCGACCGCGATCGTGACGCCGGGCAGGCGGGCCGGCAGGGAGGCCAGGTAGTCGAGCGGCCGGTCCCCGTACTTCACCCAGGGCGCCATCTGGAACAGCACGTAGCCGAGCTTGCCGGCGTCCGCGAGCGGGCGCAGGGCCTCGCGGAACGCGGCGAAGGTCCACTCGCGCGCCTCCTCGCCGAAGACCCCGTTGTCGATCTGCCCCCGCGCGTTCGCGCGGGCCGAGGCCGGCAGCAGGGCCGCGAGCGGTGGCGGCAGCCGGGCCGCGTCCAGGTGGTGCCCGGTGAGGAGCGCGTAGGCCTTGACGCTGAACAGGAAGCCGGGCGGTGTCCGCTTCGCCCAGAGCACCGCGTTCTGGGCCGAGAGCGGCGCGTAGAAGGTCGAGTTCACCTCCACGCAATCGAAGAAGCGGCTGTACCACCAGAGCCGCTCCTCCGCCTTCATGCTCCGGATCGGATAGAACGACCCCTGCTCCAGCATGCTCCGGTCCTGCCACGCGCAGAGCCCGACCCGGTACTCGGTGGTCACCGGGCGGTCGGGGTGGTACCGGATCAGCGGGGGCGGCGCCTCAGCGGGAAACGGCTTCGGCATCGGCGCTCCGCTCGGCCAGCCCCAGGCGGCGGTGGAGCGCCGCGAGGGGCGCGGGCGCCCACCAGTTCCACCGCCCCATGAGCCGCATCGTCGCGGGGACCAGCAGCGCCCGCACGATGGTGGCGTCGATCACCACCGCCAGCCCGATGCCGATGCCCACCGCCTGGATGATGACCGACCCCGCGGTGGCGAAGCCGAAGAACACCGCGGCCATAATGGCGGCTGCGCCGGTGATGAGCCGTCCGGTGGACTCGAGCGCCTCCGCCACCGCCTGGGTGGTATTCCCGGTGCGCTCGTGCTCCTCGCGCACGCGGCTCAGGAGCAGCACCTCGTAGTCCATGGACAGCCCGAACACGAAGCAGAACATGATCAGGGGCGTGGCGGTCTGGATGGGACCGGGGGTGAAGTGCAGCCACCCGGCGAGGTGGCCGTCCTGGAAGATCCACACCAGCGCCCCGTAGGAGGCGCTGATGGACAGGAGGTTCATGATCACCGCCTTGAGGGGCAGCAGGACCGAGCCGAGCAGCAGGAACAGCACCACGTACGTCGCGACCATGACCAGCCCCACCGTCAACGGAGCGTGGCGCGTCACCAGATCGATGATGTCGAGGTCGAAGGCGGTCTGGCCGGTGACGAGCACCTCGCCGCCCATCGGGGGGTGGGAGGCGCGGATCTCCTCCACCAGCGCCCGCGCCTCCGCGCTGGAGGGCTTGAGCGGGGTCGAGACCACCAGCAGGACCAGGCGGCCCCCGACGGTCTGGCGCAGCACCTGGCTCACGCCCGGGGGCAGCATCTCCGCGGGCGCAATGGCGAGCTGCTGGTACTGCTCGCGGGTGATGCCGGGATCGAGGTCCACCAGGCTCTCGACCCGCGACACGTGGGGCCGCGCCGCGAGCCAGCGGCTCAGGTCGTAGAGGCCGCCCACCCGCTCCGCGGTGAGCGGCGAGCCGCTCGGGTAGCGCACCACCACCAGGATGTGGTCGCTGTCCGCGCCCGGGAAATGCGCGCGCAGCACCTCGTCGCCGCGGCGCGAGGCCGCGTGCGGGGGCAGCGCGGTGACGTCGCCCGAGCCCACCTTCAGATGCAGGAACGGCAACCCCAGGAGCAGCAGGAGCACGGACACCGAGACGAAGACCGCCCAGGGATGGGTCATCACCATCACCGCGAGCCGATGCCACACGCCCCGGCCTCTCGCGCGCCGGTCCGGGTGGATGAAGGGCAGCCGGAGCGAGTTGACCCGCGGCCCGAGCACGGCCAGCAGCGCGGGAAGGAGGGTCAGCGCGTACAGCACCGCGAGCGAGACCACCGCGGTGCCGGCCCAGCCGATCGAGCCGATGTTGCCGAGCCCGAGGAACACCATGCCCAGCAGCCCGATGGCCACCGTGAGCCCGGAGAAGAGGATCGCGCGCCCCGCGGTGGCCATGGTGCGCGCCAGGGCTTCCGGCCCCTCGTGCGCGCGGATCTCCTCGCGGAAGCGGCTCACGATGAACAGCGAGTAGTCGATGGCCACCCCCAGCCCGATCATGGTCACGATGTTCGGGGCGTACACCGAGACCGAGGTGTAGCGGGCCATGAGCAGGGTGACCGCGATCGCGCCCGCCATGGAGAGCGCGCCCACCGCCAGCGGCAGCAGCGCCGCCACCACCGACCCGAACACGAGAAGGAGGAGCACCACCACCACCGGGAGGATCACCAGCTCGGCGCGCCGCAGGTCGGTGCGCGTGACCTCGGTGAAGTCGTGGTTGAGGGGGATGTTGCCGACCGGCAGCACCTCGAGCGTCTCGGTCTTCACCTTCCCGCGCAGGGACGGGTACACGTCGGGGGGGAGCACCGAGAACTCGAGGAGGGAGAACGCGGCGGCCTCGCCTTTGAGCTCCACCACCACCAGGGCACGCCGGCCGTCGCGCGAGAATAGCTGCGCGGCCGGCGCGGAGGCGTCGTGCACCGGCGGATCGTACGCGGTCAGGATCCGCTGCACGTGCGGGTCGGCGCGCAGCGGGGCCACCGCGCGCTCGACCTCGGCGCGGAACGCCGGATCGCGGGCGGCACGCGTCGGGCTGCTGAAGATGAGGCTGAACGCGGGCGGGCGGCCGGGCAGCTCGCGGCCGATCAGGTCGAGCGCGCGGCCCGACTCGGTGGTGGTCGGGATGTCGGTGGTGGCGAGCCGGCCCCCGTGCGTGATGAGCCACAGCGACGGGGCCAGGCTCAGCAGGGCCAGCGCGATCACCGCGACCCGGAAGCGATGGACCAGCCGGCCCCATGCCGCGAGCATGGGATCTATCGTACCCCGAACCGCCGGTCGGGCCGGTGCTTTAGGCGGCGACGGGGCCCCGCTCGCGCGCGGCCAGCGCGACCGCCGCGCCCACCGCCACGAGCGCGCCCGCGAGCGTCCAGAACACCGGGCGATATCCGCCGAGCGCCTGGTAGAGCAGCGCGGCGCCGAGCGGCCCGGCCGCGCGGGCGCCGTTGGCCCCGAGCGCCACCGCGCCGCCGATGCTGGCGTAGTGCGCGGGGCCGAACACCTCCGCGAGGGTGGTCGCCCGCGCGAGCGTGCTCATGCCGTTGGCGGCGCCGAGCACCGCGACCATCAGGAGGAGCCCGCCCGGGAGCGAGGGAGCCAGCGCCACCAGGGCCAGCCCCACCGCCTGCGCCACGAACACGGTCATCGTCACCCCGAGGGCGCCGAAGCGCCGGGTCACCGCCACGAAGAGCAGGCGCCCCGGGATCTGCATCGCCCCCATCCAGCCGATCGCGGCGGCCATCGCGACCGCGGAGCGGCCGTTCGCCACCATGTACGGGATGAGGTGCAGGGTGACCGCGGTGGTCGAGAAGTTGGCGATCGAGAATGCCGCCGCCAGCGCCCAGAAGATCGGGGTCCGGCTCGCCGCGCCCAGCGTGGCGCCGGACCCGCGGGGCGCGCCGCGGCTCCCCCGATCGAGCCGGGGCGGCTGGCGCCGGAGGACCACCGCGTGGGGCGGGATGGTGAGCACGGCCAGGACGGCGGCGAGCACGAGCAGGGCATGACGCCAGCCCCCGTGCGAGACCAGCCACGCCTCGACCGGCATGAACACGGTGCTGGCCAGCGCCCCGGCCAGGGTGACGATGGTGAGCGCGCGATCGCGGTGCTCGAGGGGGAACCAGCGCACGACCGCCCCGAACGCGGGCTCGTAGAGCGTGGCGGCCAGCGCGAGGCCCATGAGGGTCCAGATCACGTAGAGCCCGGCTAGGCTCTCCACGCGCGACCAGGCGACGAGGAGGGCGGTGCCCAGGCACGAGCCCAGCGTCATGAGAGCCCACGGCCCGCGGCGATCGAGCCACCGGCCCACCGGCACCGCGCCCAGCGCCGCGATGGCCATGCCCATCGTGAAGGCGCCGGTGATCGCGGCGCGGGAGGCGTCCAGGTCCCGCTCGAGCGAGGCCAGGAAGACCGGAAACCCGTAGTACAGGATCCCCCAGGAGACGACCTCGGTGACGCAGAGCGTGGCGACGACGCGCCAGCCGTGGCTCAGAGCAGCTGCTCCATGACGAGCACGTCCACCCAGCGGCCGTCGAGCTTGCCCTGCTCGTGATAGACGCCGACCGGCGTGAAGCCCATGCGCCGGTAGAGCGCGAGCCCGGCCGCGTTGTAGGGGAAGGTGGCCAGCACCATCTTGTGGTAGCCGATCCGGCGCGCGAGCCCGAGCAGGTGCTCCAGCAGGACCTTCCCCACCCCGCGGCCCCGCCAGCCTCGCTCGACGTAGACGGAGAGATCCACCACGTGGTCGTAGGCGGGACGCGGGTTGAACGAGTTGAGGCTTCCCCAGCCCACCACCTGGCCCCCCGAGGTCGCCACCACCACCGGGTGGCGGGGCCCGCGCGCGGCCATCCACCGGCGCCGCTCCTCCGGGGTGCGCAGCTCGGTCTCGAGGGTGGCGATGCGGTCCTCGATACCCTGGTTGTAGATCGTGCAGATCGCCGCCGCGTCGTCCGCCGTCGCCGGCCGTACCGAGACGTCTGCCATGCGCGTGGCCTCCTCCTCCGGAGTCTGCCCCGCGGGGCCCGATAAGGGAAATAGATTGTTCTCATGCCGACCATGAGAAATACTGCAGGATGGTGGAGATCAATCCGGCGCACGTGCGGACCCTGCGGGAGATCGCGCGCCACGGCAGCTTCTCGCGCGCGGCGGAGAGCCTGCGTCTCAGCCAGCCCGCGGTGAGCCTGCACATGCGCCAGCTCGAGGCCCGCTGCGGCGCCGCGCTGCTCGAGCGGGTGGGCAAGCGGGCCTTCCCCACCCCGGCGGGCGCGCTGCTGCTCGAGCACGCCGGCCGCGCCTTCGCGGAGCTCGAGGCCGCCGAGGAAGCCCTCCGCCAGCTGCGCGGGGTGGTGGCGGGGCGGCTGCGCCTGGGCACCGGGGCCACCGCCAGCATCCACCTGCTGCCGCCCGTCCTGGGGCGGATGCGGGCGCGCTACCCGGAGCTCGAGCTGATCGTGGTGACCGGCAACGCCCCCGAGATCGCGGCCGCGGTCGCCGCCAACGAGCTCGACGTGGGCCTGGTCACCCTGCCGGTCCCCGGCCGCCAGCTGCTGGTCACGCCCCTGCTGCTCGACCCGCTGGTGGCGGTGGGACCGGCCGCGCAGGCGTGGCCCCGGCGCGGGGCGCTCACCGCCGCGGAGCTGGCCGGGCTGCCGCTCATCGTCTTCGAGCGCGGCGGCACCATCCGGCACGTGATCGACGGCTGGTTCCGGCGCGGGCGGGCGCGGCCGCGGGTGGTCATGGAGCTCGGCAGCGAGGAGGCGATCAAGAAGCTGGTCGGGGCGGGCCTGGGCGTCTCGGTGAGCCCGGCCATGGCGGTGCTGAACGAGGTGCGCTCGGGGGCGCTGTCGATGCGGCCGCTGGCGCCCGCGCTGGGCCGGCGCCTCGGCCTCGTGCGCCGCCGCGACAAGCCGGAGACCCCGGCGCTCCGCATGTTCCTGGGCGCGATGGCCGGCCTCGCTCGCTTGGCGAGGGGCAGCCGCAGGCGAGCCGAGCGGATCAATGGAAATCGTGGGAAGGCACGCTCGCCAGCCGGTGGCGCAGCGGGGCGAGCCGCTCGGCGCGCACCGAGGTGACGTTGTCCTGGCGCTGCAGAGTCCCCTCGACCAGGAGGAACGGCTCGTTCACCAGGGCCAGCCGGTGACGGTGGAAGAGCGCCGGTCGCACGATGACGTTGACGAGGCCGGTCTCGTCCTCGACGTTCAGGAAGACGAAGCCCTTGGCGGTGCCGGGCCGCTGGCGCACCACCACCGCTCCCGCCACCTTCACCCACGCCCCGTGACGGAAGGCGGCCAGGTCCGCCGCGCGCGAGACCCCCAGCCGCAGGAGGTGGCCTCGCCGGAAGGCCATGGGATGCGGCCCGAGGGTGAGCCCGGTGCCTTCGTAGTCCGCGATCAGCCGCTCCGGCGCGGTCATCGGCCGTAGCGGCGAGCTCGCCCGCGCCGCGGGCAGGCCCTCGTAGAGCGCCCCCGCCGGACGGCCCGCGCGCTCGACCTCCCAGAGCGCGGCGCGGCGCTCGGGCTCGAGGCTGGCGAGCGCGCCCACCCGGGCGAGCTGGGTCAGCTCGTCGTGGCGCAGCGCTCCGCGCCTGACCACGTCCTCCACCGAGGCGAAGGGCCGCCGCGATCGCTCCGCCTCCAGGCGGCGCCCCGCGTCCTCCCGCAGGCCGCGGACATACCGGAGCCCCAGACGGACCGCGCCGTCGGGCTCGATGGTGCAGAGCCAGCCCGAGAAGCTCACGTCGATGGGCCGGATCTCCTGCCCGTGCCGGCCCGCGTCGCCCACGATGGTGGCCGGATCGTAGAAGCCCATCGGCTGGTTGTTGAGCAGCGCCGCGTAGAAGGCGCCCGGATGGTGCGCCTTGAGGTAGGCGCTCGCGTAGGCCAGCAGCGCGAAGCTGGCCGCGTGGGACTCCGGGAAGCCGTAGAGGGCGAAGGCGGTGATGGAGTGGATGATGGCCTCGGCGGCCTCGCCCGAGATGCCCTGGCGTGCCATGCCTGCCCGCAGCTTCACCTCCACCTCGCGCATGACCCGCTCCGAGCGCTTGAAGCCGAAGGCGCGCCGCAGCTCCTCGGCCTCACCGCCGGTGAAGCCGGCGGTGGCCATCGCCATGCGGAGCAGCTGCTCCTGGAACAGCGGCACCCCGAGGGTGCGCCGCAGGATCGGCTCGAGCGACGGGTGCGGCACCGTGACCGGCTCGCGGCCGGCGCGGCGGCGCAGGTAGGGATGCACCATGTCCCCCACGATGGGGCCGGGGCGGATGATGGCTACCTGCACCACCAGGTCGTAGAAGCGCTCGGGGCGCAGGCGCGGCAGGGTCGCCATCTGGGCGCGGCTCTCCACCTGGAAGACCCCGATGGTGTCGGCCCGCTGGAGCATGGCGTAGACCTTGGGGTCGTTCTGGGGCAGATGGGCCAGGTCCACCTCGCCCCCGCGCCGCCGGATCATGACGAGCGCGTCCTGCAGGAGCGACATCATGCCGAGCCCGAGCAGGTCCACCTTGACGATGCCGAGCGCGGCGCAGTCGTCCTTGTCCCACTGCACCACGCTGCGCCCCGGCATGGTGGCGGGCTCGAGCGGCACCACCCCGTCGAGCCGGCCCTGGGCGATCACCATGCCGCCCGAGTGCTGGCCCAGGTGCCGGGGGAGATCCTGGATGCCGCTCCACAGGCGGGCGAAGTGCTGCATGCGCGGCTCGGCCGGATCGCAGCCGGCCTCGCCCAGGTGCGCGAGCAGGCTGTCGCCCGGATCCGTGTACTCCCAGCTGCTCACGAGCTGGGACAGGCGCTCGATGGTGTCGGCGGGCAGCCCGAGGACCTTGCCGACCTCGCGGGCCGCGCTGCGGCCGCGGTAGGTGATGACGTTGGCGGTCATGGCCGCGCCCAGCCGTCCGTACCGCTCGTAGACGTACTGGATCACCTGCTCGCGGCGGTCCCCGCTCGGCAGGTCGAGATCGATGTCGGGCCACTCGCCGCGCTCCTCGGAGAGGAAGCGCTCGAAGAGCAGCTCCATGCCCACCGGGTCCACCGCGGTGAGGCCGAGGGCGTAGCACACCGCGCTGTTGGCCGCGGAGCCCCGCCCCTGCACCAGCACCCCGTGGGCGCGACAGTACTGGACCAGATCCCAGACGATGAGGAAGTAGCCCGCGAGATCGAGCCGGCCGATCAGGGCCAGCTCGTGCTCGATCTGGCGGCGCGCCTTCTCGGCGAGGGCACCTCCGCGGTAGCGGTCGCGGGCCCCCGCGTGGGCCAGCGCACGCAGGAAGCCGATCGGGGTCTCGCCGCGGGGCAGCGGGTAGTCCGGGAAGCGGTAGCCCAGGTCCTTCAAGGTGAATCCCAGGCGCAGCGCCAGCTCGCCGGTGTTGGCCAGCGCTTCGGGGCAGTCGGCGAAGAGCCGCTCCATGACCCGGCCGCTCTTCATAAAGTGCTCGCTGTTGCGCGCGAGCAGCCGACCCGCGGCCTCGAGGGTGGTGTGCTCCCGGATGCACGTGAGCACGTCGAGCAGCGGGCGGTCTTTCCGGGCGACCAGCAGAGGCTCGTTGGTGGCGAGCGGGGCCAGCCCGAGGCGCGCGGCCTCCGCGCGCAGCCACTCGTTGCGCGCCTCCTCCGGGCGGCTCAGGTGGCGCTGCAGCTCGGCGAAGACGTCGTAGCGGCCGTAGATGCCGACGAGCCGCTCCAGGCACTCGCGCCCGGCGGGCGCGCCGGCGCGCGCGAGCGCGGCCGCCACCGGCCCGCGGCCGCCGCCGGTGAGGCAGACGAGCCCGCCCGCGAGCTCGGCCAGATCGTCGAAGCCGGCCGCCCCCTCCCCTTTGGGCGCGCGCATCTTCACCCGGGTCAGCAGGCGGCAGAGGTTCTGGTAGCCCTCGCGATCCTCGGCCAGCAGCGGCAGGCGGCTGCCGTCGGTCAGGGTGATCTCGGCGCCCACCAGCGCCCGCACCCCGAGCCGGGTGCAGGCACGATAGAGCCGCGGCGCCCCGTAGACGCCGTCGGCGTCCAGCAGGGCGATGGCGGGCTGCTCGAGCCCCGCCGCGCGCTCGGCCAGCGCTTCGGGCAGCGCCGCCGCCTCGAGAAAGCTGAAGGCACTCCGGGCATGCAGCTCGACGAACATGGTCGTTTCCCTCTCCCCTCCGGGAGAGGGCAGGGTGAGGTGTCGGGTTTAGTCGTAGATGCCTTCGAGCCACCAGGTGGAGCCGTCGTGAGCCAGACGGCCGAGGGTGCCGTCGGCCAGCTCCACGTCCCACTCGTCCCGCAGCCACGGGCGTGGGCTCCACCATTCGCCCGAGGCGCGCCACGGCCCCACGCCGGCGACGATGCGTCCGGTGAGGCGACCCGATCGCAGGGCCACCGGGCGGCCGGAGGCCAGCGTCACCGATGCGGGCACGGGCGGGCGGAGACGGCGGAGGGCGAGGGCGGGGCCCTCACCCTTCTCACCCCTCACCCTGCCCTCTCCCCTGAGGGGAGAGGGGGCGCGTGAAGGCTCCCTCTCCCTTTCAGGGAGAGGGCCGGAGTGAGGGTGGTAGGTGGTGAGGGTGACGGCATCCGGGTGGTGGGTGTCGAGCAACGCGGGAGCGCCGACGGCATCGGCGCCCACCAGCGCCACCAGGCGATTCAAGGTGGCGGTGAGCTGACGCGGAGCCGGGCGCGAGCGATCGGTGAGCGATTCCTGGGCCGGCGTCACCCGCACCGGACGAGCCCGGAGGGTGAGGGCCTCGACCACACCCCGCGGTGGCCTGGCTTCGAGAGCCAGCCGGAGCAGTCCCGCGACCGCATTCGCATCGGTCATGGGCACGGCCGGGGTGAGCGCGCCCTCGTGAGTTGCTCCGCCGCCGAGCCGGCAGGTCCACTCGAAGCCGTCGGCCGCGAGCCCCGCCGTGCCGAGGCGCGCGTAGATGCGGGCGGCCAGCTCCCGCAGCCCCTCCACCACCGGCCCGAGGGCCTCGAGCCCCCACTCGCACGCGAGCGATTCCTCGAAGAGCGGCACCGGCTGCCAGGACACGAGCGGGCGCGGATCCTCCCCGCGGGCCAGACGCTGGAGCCGGATGCCGGTGCCACCGAGCCGCTCGAACACTCCCGCGGCGGGCAGCGCGGCCAGCTCGCCGAGCGAACGGATTCCCCAGCGCGCCAAACGCGTCGCCGTCTCCTCCGGCAGCTCGAGCAGCGCGAGCGGCGCCGGAGCCAGATGAGCCGCGTCACCGCCCGGCTCGACCACCATCGCCCCGGGACCCAGTCGCGCGGCGGCGAGCGCGGCGATGCGGCTGTCCGCGATCCCTACGCGCACCTGCACTCCCGCCGCCGCGGCGGCGGCGGCAAGCCGCGCCGCCAGGCGCGCTTCGTCGCCGAAGAGCCCCTGAAGGCCGGTCGCGTCGAGATACACCCGGTCGGCGCCGCCCTCCTCCACGCGGGGAGAATGGGCCAGCGCCACCTGCAGCAGCGCGGGCCCCGCCGGCCCGCTCGCGGTGATCAGGCAGGCGATGCGGGTCATAGCGTCCAGTCCAGCGTCCAGCGCCCCTCGCCGCCCGCCCCCTCACCTCCCGCCCCCTCACCTCCCGCCCCCTCACCTCCCGCCCCCTCACCCTGCCCTCTCCCCCTGGGGGAGAGGGTGAGAGGGACGCGGGAGCGGAAGACGGAGACCTCGGAGCGCAGCCCGGCGAGACGCGTGAGGAGGCGCAGCCCGATCCAGCGCGGAGCCAGCCGCCGCGTGGCCAGGACCAGCGAGGCCGGGCTGCCCTCGCGATGCCGCGCGCTCCGCACGATCAGGATGGTGTCGCCGCCCTCCACCGCGCGCTGCAGGCGGATGTGGGCCGAGGCGGGCACCGGGCCGAGCTCGTCCAGGTCCAGCACGACCAGCGCGAACCCGGGGCAGCGCGCGAGGAGGTCGGCGGCGCTCAGCGCCACCCGGAGCCGGCCGCCGCAGCGCACCCACAGCAGCGCGGAGAGATCGGCCCCCGTCGCGACGGCGGAGGCCGGATCGAGGGCGTCCATCCCGTCCACGTACGCGACCTGGCCGCCGCCCGAAGCCGTGATCCGGGCGATGAAGGCCAGGAGCAGGCTGCTGGCACCGGAGGATCGGGGACCGACGACCTCGCTGAGCCGGCCCGGCGGGAACAGACCGAGCAGGCCGTCGATCCCGTCGCGATCCCACCCTGGCGGAGGTGAGGACTCGATCGGGATGGCCATGCCGCGCTCTCTAAAGGTGACGACGACGACCGGATTACACATCACCTGTTTAGTATATGCAAGCCAAAAAAACTACCCCGCCCGCCACGAGCCCAGCCGGCCCCGGACCAGCGCCACGTAGGCCACCGCATACACCAGCACGCCCCACACGTAGACCATCCACGTGGCGCCCCAGCCCGCCGCGCCCGTCGCGTAACGCGTGATGTCCTCGTAGGCGAAGATGCTGAGGGACACACCGGCCGGCCCCATCAGCAGCGCGGCGACGATCCGCGAGGTCAGCCCCCGGGTGGTCGCCCAGGGCGCCAGCAGCAGCCCCGTCTGCGAGGCCAGCCCCATCGCGCCGAAGATGGCCAGGCTGGCCAGGTCGGTGCGCTCGGGCTCCACCGCACGACCGAAGCCGTACGCGGCCGCCGCGAAGGCGATCGCGAGCGACAGCCCGGTCAGCCAGGTGACCACGAAGAAGGCGACGAGCACGCGGGAGCGCTCAGCCAAGCCAGGGCATCTCGTCGCGGCGGCGCGCCTCGAAGGCCTCGATGGCGGGCAGCCGGGCGAGCGTCATCTCGACCTCGTCCTGCCCGGTCAGCAGGCCCTGCTTGCGAAAGGCGTCGATCTCGAAGCGGATCGCCTCCCCGCCGGGGCCGGTGATGGTCTGCGCCGGCAGATCCACGGTGACGGTGGCCCCGGGGCGCTCGTGGAGCGCCCGCCGCAGCCCGGCCGCCACATCGGTCGGCAGCACCACCGCGAGGGCGCCGTTCTTGAAGCAGTTCTCGAAGAAGATGTCGCCGAAGCTGGGCCCGATCACCACCCGGATGCCGTAATCCATGAGGGCCCACACCGCCATCTCGCGCGAGGAGCCGCAGCCGAAGTTCTCCGCGGTCACCAGGATCTTGGCGTCGCGGTAGGCAGTGGTGTTGAGCACGAAGTCGGCCCGCGGGGTGCCGTCGGCCCCAAAGCGCACGTCGTGGAAGAGCAGTGGTCCGAAGCCCGCCTCGCGCGGCCGGCGGAGGAAGCGGGCGGGGATCACCCGGTCGGTGTCGATGTTGGGCAGGTCCATCGGCGCCGCCACCGCGGTGAGGTGGGTGAAGGGCTCCACGGCCGTCAGCCGCCGAGGGTCCGCACGTCGGTGAGCCGGCCGGTGACCGCGGCGGCCGCCGCCATCGCCGGGCTCATGAGGTGCGTGCGCACGCCCTGGCCCTGGCGGCCCTCGAAGTTGCGGTTGGAGGTGCTGGCCACCCGCTCGCCCGCAGCGGCGGTGTCGCCGTTCATGCCGACGCACATCGAGCAGCCGGGCTCGCGCCACTCGAAACCCGCGTCCCGGAAGATGCGGTCGAGCCCTTCCGCCTCCGCCGCGCGCTTGACCTGCCCGGAGCCCGGGACCACCCACGCGGGCACCGCCGCCCGGCGCCCCCGGGCCACCGCGGCGGCCACGCGCAGATCGTCGAGCCGGCTGTTGGTGCAGGAGCCGATGAACACGCGACTCACCGCGGTCCCGGCCAGCGGCGCACCCGGGACGAGCCCCATGTAGGCCAGGGCGCGCTCCATGCTCGCGCGCCGCGCGGGATCGCCCACCATCTCCGGCTCCGGCACCCGGCCGGTGATCGGCAGCGCATCCTGCGGGCTCGTGCCCCAGGTCACGATGGGCGCCAGGTCGGCCGCGTCCACGGTGACCTCGCGGTCGAACACCGCGTCGGGATCGGAGGGGACGGTCCGCCAGAAGCCGAGCGCGCGCGGCCACTGCTCGCCGCGGGGCGCGAGGGGGCGGCCCTCGAGGTAGGCGAAGGTGGTCTCGTCGGGCGCGACCATGCCCGCGCGGGCCCCCGCCTCGATGGACATGTTGCAGACTGTCATGCGCTCGTCCATCGACATCGCGCGGACGACCGGCCCCGCGTACTCGATGGCGTGGCCGACGCCGCCTCCCGCGCCGATCCGGGCGACGATGGCGAGGATCACGTCCTTGGCCATGACCCCGAACGGGCGGGTGCCGGTCACCGTGATGCGCATCACCCGCGGCTTCCGCTGCCAGAGGCACTGCGTGGCCAGCACGTGCTCCACCTCGGTCGAGCCAATCCCGCACGCGAGGGCGCCGAAGGCGCCATGGGTGGCGGTGTGCGAATCGCCGCACACGAGCGTGATGCCGGGCTGGGTCGCGCCCTGCTCGGGGCCGATGACGTGCACGATGCCCTGCCGCGGGTCGCCGCGGCCGAAGAAGGTGATGCCGAGGCCCCTGGTGTGGCGGTCGAGATCCGCCACCATCCCGCGGATCTCGGGATCGGCGATCTCCCCCGCCTCCGGCCCGGTGGGCACGTAGTGGTCGGCGGTGGCCAGGCACGCGTCGGGCCGGCGTACCGGCCGGCCCTTGCGCTCGAGGCGCGCCAGGGCATGGGTGGCCCCCTCGTGCAGCAGGTGACGATCCACGTAGAGCAGGGCTCGGCCGCCGGGGCCCTCCGCCACCACGTGGCGGCTCCAGATCTTCTCGAACATCGTGCGGCCGGCCATGGGCGTCGCCTCCGCGGCGTCAGCGTCCCGCGAACTTCTCCTCGATCCCGTGCCACCAGTCGAACCCGACGCGCCGGAAGATGTCCATCGGCGCCAGCACCGGGCCCGGCTGCCAGTCGGTGCCGTGCTCCTTCAGGTACGCGAGGGAGCGCTCCATCGCGGGCACCGCCGCGGCCATGCACACCGCCGGGAAGATCACCATCTTGAACCCCAGCCGCTCGAGCTCCGGGACCTTCACCGCGGGCGTCTTGCCGCCGATGACCATGTTGGCGAGCAGCGGCGCCTTGATCTCCCGGGCCACCCGCTCGATCTCGTCCACGGTCTGGGGCGCCTCGAAGAAGATCAGGTCGGCGCCCGCCGCCGCGTAGCGGTTACCCCGGTCGATCGCGTCGTCGAGCCCGGTGACCGCCCGCGCGTCCGTGCGGGCGATGATGACGAAGTCCGGATCCGTGCGGTACTCGGAGGCGGCGCGGATCTTGTCGCAGAACTCCTCGGTGGGGATCACCTGCTTGCCCGCGATGTGCCCGCACTTCTTGGGCGCGACCTGGTCCTCGATGTGCAGCCCGGCCACCCCGGCCTTCTCGTACTCCCGCACCGTGCGCACCACGTTCAGCACGTTGCCGTAGCCGGTGTCGGCGTCCGCCACGACCGGCAGCGACACGCACGAGGCCAGGTGTCCCGCGTGGTTGGCCATCTCGGTGAGGGTGGCCAGGCCCAGGTCGGGCTGGCCCAGGTGCGAGGCGGCGGTGCCCGCGCCGGTCATGTACACGGCCTGGAACCCCGCCGCCTCGATCAGGCGCGCGGAGAATCCGTCGTAGGCGCCCGGCGCGACGATGATCCCCGGGGCGTTGAGCATCTGGCGGAGGCGTGTGGTGGCGCGCATGTCAGGAACCTTTCCCGGGCGCTCGGCCCGACCGCGGACGGAACTGGCCATCTGAGGCGACGGGTGGCGGGGTCGATTGTGGGCCCAGCCCGCCGCCCCCGTCAAGGCACTCGCGCGGCATCCCTTGTTGTACAATCCGCGGTGGTCGCCAACCGCACGGGGAGCCATGCCATGCCATTCGCCGACGTCGGCGGGATCAAGCTGTTCTACGAGGAGCACGGTCAGGGCACGCCCCTGGTCTTCGTGCACGAGTTCGCGGGCGATCACGGGAGCTGGCATCCCCAGGTGCGCTTCTTCGCCCGGCGCTACCGCACCATCGCCTACAACGCCCGCGGCTACCCGCCCTCCGACGTGCCCGACCGGCCCGAGGCCTACTCGCAGGCCCAGGCCGCCGACGACATCCTGGGCGTCCTCGACCACCTGAAGATCCCCCGGGCGCACGTCTGCGGGCTCTCGATGGGCGGGTACGCGACCTTGCACTTCGGACTGCGCCATCCCGGGCGCGCGCTCTCCCTCACGGTGGCGGGGGCCGGCTACGGCAGCGTGCCCGGCGAGCGCGAGCGCTTCCGCAAGGACGTGGAGGAGACCGCGCGGCGCTTCGAGACCGACGGCATGGTGGGGGTGGCGAGCTTCTACACCAAGGGCCCCACCCGGGTGCAGTTCATGGACAAGGACCCGAAGGGCTGGCAGGAGTTCTACGACCAGTTCGTGGCGCAGTCCGCGAAGGGGCACGCGCTGACGATGCGTGGCGTGCAGATGACCCGGCCGTCCATCTTCGACCTCGGGGCCGCGATGGAGCGGCTCGAGGTGCCGACGCTGATCATGACCGGCGACGAGGACGATCCGTGCCTGGAGCCCGCGATCTTCATGAAGCGCAAGATCCGCTCGTCGGGGCTGGTGATGATCCCCAAGGCGGGCCACACCATCAACCTCGAGGACCCGGAGCTCTTCAACCGCGCCCTGCTCGACTTCCTCACCGCGGTGGACGCGGGCCGCTGGCCGCTCCGCAACCCGCAGTCGCAGACCGGCTCGGCCATCATGCCGGCCCCGGGCCCAGGAGGCTCTCGATGACGCTGCCCCTCGCCCCCTACACGGTGATCGACCTCACCCGGGCCCGCTCGGGCCCGACCTGTGTGCGCCAGCTCGCGGACATGGGCGCGCGCGTGATCCAGATCTCGGCGCGCGAGGACGTGGAGGGCGACTTTCCGCGGCGCGGCTTCGACTCGCAGAACCTGCACCGCAACAAGCGCTCGCTGACCCTCGACCTGAAATCGCCGCGCGGGATCGAGATCGTCCACAAGCTCGTGGCGAAGGCCGACGTGGTGGTCGAGAACTTCCGGCCGGACGTGAAGACCCGGCTCGGCATCGACTACGAGACGCTCTCCCGCATCAACCCGCGGCTGGTCTACGGCAGCATCTCGGGCTTCGGCCAGGACGGCCCCTACCGCGACCGGCCCGGCTACGACCAGATCGCCCAGGGCATGGGCGGCCTCATGTCCATCACCGGGCTGCCCGGGCAGGGCCCGGTGCGCGTGGGCATTCCGGTGGCCGATCTCACCGCGGGCATCTTCCTGGCCCAGGGCATCCTGGTCGCGCTGCTCGAGCGCGAGCGCTCCGGGCGCGGCCAGTGGGTGCACACCTCGCTGCTGCAGGCGATGGTGACCATGCTGGACTTCCAGGCCGCGCGGTGGCTGATCGGCAAGGAGATCCCCCCGCAGGCCGGCAACGACCACCCCACCGCGATCCCCACCGGTGTGTTCAAGACCGCGGACGGGCACCTCAACATCGCGGCCTCCGGCCAGCACATGTTCCGGCGCCTCTGCGAGACCCTGGGCACCGAGCCCTTGCTCGAGGATCCGCGCTTCCGCACCGCGCCGGACCGGTCGAAGAACCGCAAGGCCCTCGCGGGCGAGCTCGAGAAGGCGTTCGCGCGGCGCACCACCCAGGAGTGGGTGGAGCTGCTCAACGCCAAGGGCGTGCCCTCCGGCCCGATCCTCGACGTCAAGCGCCGCCTCGGGATCGACTACGAGGCCCTGAGCCAGGTGAACCCCCGGCTGGTCTACGGCTCCATCTCGGGCTTCGGCCAGACGGGTCCCTACCGCGACCGGCCGGGCTACGACCAGATCGCCCAGGGCATG
>DATIFV010000004.1:0-3967 GCA_035455085.1 Candidatus Methylomirabilota bacterium
CGCACCGAGATGAACTCCTTGGCGACCAGGTTCATGCCGTCGTGCAGCGACGTCACCATGCAGAAGTCGGCGTGGCGGTAGAAGGGCCAGATGTCGCGGTGCTCGTGGTGGCGCTTGAGGTACAGGATCGGCTTCCAGCGCTTCGTCTGGTACGCCCCGTTGACCTCCTGGATCGCCGCGTCCACCTCGGCCTCGAGCGCCTGGTAGCGCGGGATGGTGCTGCGGCTCGGGGCGGCGAGCTGCACGAAGACCACGCGCTCCCGGTACTCGGGGAAGCGCTCGAAGAAGCGGCCCAGGGCGCGGAACCGCTCGGGCAGGCCCTTGGTGTAGTCGAGCCGCTCCACCCCGACCCCGAAAAACTCGGCCGGGGTGTCGAGGCTCTGGAGCAGGGCCTGGCGCGTGGTGGACGGGGGGTTGTCCACGAAGCCGGGGGCCACGCTGATCGGGAACGGCTTCACCGAGGTCACGTGCTGGCCCCGGGTCACCGAGAAGCGCTCCCAGTCGATCCGGGACTCGATCGCCCGCTCCACCGTGTCCAGGAAGTTGTTGCAGTAGTACTGGGTGTGGAAGCCGATCAGGTCGGCGCCCAGCATGCCCAGCAGCAGGTCGTCCTGCCAGGGGCAGATCGAGAAGGCCTCGAAGTTCGGCCACGGGATGTGCCAGAAGATCGCGGTGCGGGCGTCGGGCCGCTCACGCTTGATGAGGCCGGGCAGCAGCGCGAAGTGATAGTCCTGGATCAGCACCATGGGCGACTCGGTGCCCGCGATCTCCTCGAGCACCGCCGCCGCGAACTTCTCGTTCACCGCCCGGTACTGGGCCCAGTCCTCCGGCCGGAACAGCGGCCGGTTGTGCACGATGTGACACAGGGGCCAGAGCCCCTCGTTGGAGAACCCGTAGTAGTAACCCGCGTCCTCCTCCGGGGTGAGCCAGACGCGCTTGAGGGTGAAGCGCGGGTCGTCGGGCGGCACCCGGAGCCGCCCCCGCGCGTCCGCGGTCTCGCGGTCGGCGTCACCGCTGGCCTGGGCCACCCAGATGCCGCCACAGGCGCGCATCACCGGGTCCATGGCGGTGACGAGGCCGCTGGCCGGCGTGACCACCTGGATCCGCCCGTCCTTCCAGACGTGGCTGATCGGCTCCCGGTTGGAGACCACCACCAGCGGCCGCTCGCCGAGCCGCATCTTGGCGAACTGCTTGAGCCGCTCCTCGGTCCAGAGGGTCTGCCCGATCAGGCGCAGCGCGGCCTCCTCCTCGGCGGCGGCGCGCGCCCGCTGCAGGTTCTTGGCGAGCACCGTGACCTCGCGGGCGATCGGGCCGAACAGGCTCTCGTCCGGCAGCTCGGGCGGGTCGATGGCGTGACCGCGGCGCACCGCCTTGGTCCAGCGCGCCATCCGCGCCAGGGGCTGGGTCAGGCTGAAGCGGACGACCAGCAGCGCCATCAGGGCCAGCACCGCGGCGAGCACCACGAAGCGGATGGCGTTGAAGCGCCAGCGCTCCCACTCCGCGGTCTTCAGCGCGGAGGCGTCGAGGAACACCGCGAGGGCCCCGATGGGCCGGTCGTCGCGCAGGATCGGATCCGCGTAGACGTAGAGCGTCTTGCCGTTGAGCTCGCGGACCCCGGTCTGCACCGTGCCCGAGGTCAGCGCCCACGTGACCTCGGGGGGCGGATTCTCGATCTGCTTGGCGACCTCCGGCGTGTTCGAGAGCAGCGAGGCGACGCGATCGTAGACGGCCAGGCCCAGGTCCGGCTTGCCGAACCGCCTGATCAGCCGATCGATCTGCGCGATCTGCGCCTTGGAGCCCCCGCGGGCGAGGGCCGGCTCCAGCACGTCCTTGAGGCTCTCGCTCAGGAGAGCGGCGCGCCGGTCGAGCTCGCCGGTCAGCCGCTGGCGCTCCTCCACGATCTGCAGGTAGGCGAAGACCCCGATGACCACCAGGGAGGCGACCCACAGCGCGGCGACCAGGCGGAGCTGGAACTTCACGCCGCGCTCTCCGCGGCGACGCCGTCGGCGAGCATCGTCAGCAGCCGGTGGACCTCGGAGACGTCGCGCAGCCGGTAGGTCGCCCGGGACCCGGGCACGGTGTCGCCGACCCGGATGGTCAGGGCATGGCCGTCCAGCACCTGGAAGGCGTGCTCGTCGGTCCAATCGTCGCCCAGGTAGAGCCAGAGGGAGGGCCCGGGCAGGCTCGCCTGCACCTGCTCCTGGATCCACTGCGCGCATTCACCCTTGGTCCATGCCACCTGGGGCAGCACCTCGATCACCTTGGTGCCGTGGAAGATCTTGAGGCGGCCGCCGTGCTCGCGCATGGCCCGGGCCAGCTCGGCCTCGACCCGGCGGATCTCGTCCGCCGCCACGTGCCGGTAGTGCACCGCCACCGCCAGGCCCTTCGCTTCCACCCGCATCCCGCGCACCGCGGGGGAGCGGCGCTGCAGCACCTCGCCGACCGCGCCCACCATGGACTGCTGGGCCACCGCGTCCGGATGGCGGAAGGCCAGGTCCGGGCCGCGCACCTCGAGCCCGTGACAGCCGGCGTAGATGACGTCGTCCAGGGCCACGCGCCCCTGCAGATCCTCGAGCCCGCGGCCCGAGATGACGGCCACCCGCGCGCGCGGCGAGCGGGCCACGCGCGACAGATCCGCGCGCGTCCGCGCGGCGAGGATCGCATCGGCAGGATCGTCCACGATGGGGGTCAGGGTGCCGTCGTAATCGGTCATGAGCAGGAGGCAGCCGGAGCCGGCCAGCCATTCGTCGACCCGGGTCAGGAGCCGCGCAAGGTCGCTCATGCGCCGCGCCCCCCGCCGCGGGGTGCCGCCGGTACTGGAAAGACCGCTCGCACGCTCGATATCGGCATGGCAAATGCGCTCGATGAGGACAGCCGGGCCGGGCAGGCAGAGTCCAGCATATCGGCCGATGGCCAGCCGGTCAAGGCCGAGACCGCAGCCTAGCCCCGCGGATAGGGGTTGCCGGTGCGCTCGAGCGCCCGCAGGGCCGCGTCCATGGCCCGCTGGGTCGAGCCGGCGGCGCCCCAGGTGCCGCCGTAGGCGTAGTAGTGAGAGAAGCCGCCCTCATCGAGCCGCGCCAGCAGGGACTCGCTCCCCTCCTGGATCAGCAGCAGCACGCGCTCGGCGCCGCACGCCGCGGGCACACAACCGGTGACCGCCACGTAGTTGGTGTCACCGACCCGGACCCCGCGCGGCGGCTCGGTGCGCCCCAGGTAGGCGGCCGCGCCCTTCACGATCTTGCTGCCGCCCTGCGGGGCGGGGGCCCAGTCCGCGCCGAAGAGGCTGCGGATCTTGTCGCGCAGCTGCGGGTTGTTGACGACCTCGTCCCCGGTGCGCCCGAAGGCGGTCTCGCGCGGGCCCCGCTCGAGCACACCCGCCATGGGCGCGGGCGGCGTGCCGGCCGGCGGCTCGACCGTGCAGCCCAGGACGAGAGTGCCCAGCAGCAGAGGCAGGCCACGACGGGCGGCGGCGGTCAGTAGATTGGTCATGGGGCCCTCCTTCTCGCAACCCCCGTGCCACGACGCGGCGTAGCGCGGAAGCACTTAGAACTCGGTAGCTTGGCCCGGAGCACTCCGCTGGATTGGCCCCGGAGCAGCCCCGGTAAGAGTTACCGGGACGCGTAAGCTTTACGCGATCAGCGCGGGGCTTTCGACATCTCGTCCGCCAGCAAGTAGGCCTTCTCGGCGAGCGTGAGCGCGCGCTGGACGTCGCGGGTGGAGAGCGCCTCCCGGGCCTTGACCAGGAAGCTCCGGATGGTCCGGTAGTTCTCCTGCTGCTCGCGCGCAAGGCGCGAGGGATCGATCCCCCTCACGAGCCGCTCGGTGCCCTCGATGCGGCGCTCGGCCTGGGCCTTGATGCGCTGCTCCTCCTCAGCGCTCGCCTGGGGCGCCAGCACCGGCGGCTCCCGCGGAATCGCGGCGGTGCGCGGCGGCGCGGCCGGGGGCGCCGCCGGTGCGGCGGGAGCCG
>DATIFV010000005.1:0-35066 GCA_035455085.1 Candidatus Methylomirabilota bacterium
CGCCGGCCGGCGTGCGGCAGGCCATCGCCCACGTCTGGTGGCGGGACCACGAGCAGCTCGCCCGGGTGGCCCTGCCCACCCCGGTGATGGGGGGGCGGCGGCAGGGCTTCCGCACCTACTCGCGCTACACCGATCTCAAGCCGCCGCTCGCGGGTCGCTATCGGGTGGACGTGGTCACGGCCTCCGGCCAGCTCATCGGGCGCCTGCGCTTCACGGTCACCCCGTGACCGGAGCATGACGAGGACCTTATGGACGGCATCTGGGTCGAGCTCATCCTGATCGGCGTGTCGATCGTCGCCAACGGCTTCTTCGCGGGCTCGGAGATCGCGCTGGTCTCGGCCCGGCCGAGCCGGCTCGCCGAGCTGCGCGCCGGGGGCGTGTCTGGCGCCGGGGTGGCGGAGGCGCTCAAGCGGGATCCCGAGCGGTTCCTGGCCACCATCCAGATCGCGATCACCCTGGTCGGGACCCTGGCCTCGGCGGTGGGCGGCGCGGCCGCGGTGGACGCGCTCCAGCCGTGGCTGGCCGGCCTCGATCTGCCGGGCGCCCGGGGGTGGAGCGGGCCGGTGGCCCTCGGCCTCGTGGTCCTCCTGATCACCTTCGCCTCCCTCGTCCTCGGCGAGCTGACCCCGAAGGCGATGGCCCTGCGCAATCCCGAGCGCTCGGCCGCGCTCGTGGCGCGCCCGATCGCCTGGCTCGTCCGGGTGGTCGCGGCGCCGGGCCGCGTCCTGACCTGGTCCACCCGGATCGTGCTCACCCTCATCGGCATGCGCGACGCCCCGCCCGCGCCGCTGGTCTCGGAGGAGGAGGTGAAGTACCTGGTGCGAGAGGGCGCCTCCCTGGGGGTGTTCGAGGCGCAGGAGAGCGATCTCGTCCACCGGGTGTTCCGGTTCACCGACACCGCGGTACGGCACGTCATGGTGCCGCGGCCGAACATCCGGGCGCTCGACCTCGCCACGCCGGCCGGGGAGGTGCTGAGGCAGGCGGCCGAGCTGGGGCACACGCGGCTGCCGGTCTACCGCACCACCCTCGAGGAGACGGTGGGCGTGGTGGTGATCAAGGACCTCTTCCGCTGCGCGGCCGAGGGCACCACGCCTGAGCTGGAGCGGCTGCTGCACCCGCTGATCTTCGTGCCCGAGGGCACCCCGGTCAGCGACATGCTGCGCATGTTCCAGCGGCGCCGGCTGCACCTGGCCCTGGTGGTGGACGAGTACGGCACGGTGGTCGGGATGGTGACCACCGAGGACCTGCTCGAGGAGATCGTGGGGGAGATCCGCGACGAGCGCGAGAGCCCGCGGCTGGAATCGGTCACCCGGCTGGCCGATGGCTCCTATATCATTGAGGGCACGGCGACGATCCGGGACCTTCGCGAGCAGGTCGGGCTGCCCCTCGAGGACTCGCCGGACTACCAGACGATCGCGGGCTTCGTCCTGCACCGCCTCGGCGTGGTGCCGCGGCCGGGGGCGACGCTGCACGCGGCCGGCCATCGCTTCACGGTGCTGGACATGGAAGGCCCGCGGATCATGAAGGTCAAGGGCGAGCCGGAGCGAGCCTGATGCGGCTGTTCGACACGCACGCGCACCTGCACTTCCCCGAGCTCGAGGCGGATCTCGACGCGGTGCTGGACCGGGCGCGGGCCGCCGGGGTGACCGGCGTGGTGACCATCGGCACCGACCGGGACACCAACCCCGCCGCGGTGGCCCTCGCCGAGCGGCTGCCCCAGGTCTACGCGACGGTCGGCATCCACCCGCACGATGCGGGCGAGGCGACCGAGGCGGACTTCGAGGCCATGGAGCGGCTCGCCCGCGGGTCGGCCCGGGTGGTGGCGCTCGGCGAGATGGGCCTCGACTTCTTCCGGAACCTGTCGCCCCGCGAGGCGCAGGAGACGGTCCTGCGGCGCCAGCTCGACCTGGCGCGGCGGCTCGGCCGGCCGGTCGTCATCCACTGCCGCGACGCCCATCCGGAGATGCTCGCCGTTCTGTCGGATGAGCGGGTGGGCGAGGTGGGCGGCGTGATGCACTGCTTCTCGGGCGACGTGGAGGTGGCCAAGCGCTGCCTCGACCTGGGCTTCGTGATCTCGCTGGCCGGGCCCGTGACCTACAAGAACGCGCGGGCCCTGCCCGACGTCGCCCGCTTCGTGCCCGCCGACCGGCTGGTGGTGGAGACCGACTGCCCCTTCCTGCCCCCGCATCCCCATCGCGGGCAGCGCAACGAGCCGGCCTGGGTCGCCATCACCGCCGCGCACGTGGCCGGGCTGCGCGGGATCGCGCCCGAGGCGCTCGGCGAGATCGTCACCGAGAACGCGCACCGCCTGTTCCGCATCCCCACCCGCTAACCCGTCGCCGAAGGAGTCGTGTCATGGCCTACTCGGACATCCTCTTCGAGGTCAAGAACCAGATCGCGTGGCTCACCATCAACCGCCCGGACAAGGGCAACACGTTCCGCCGCCAGACCATCCTCGAGATGATCGGGGCGCTGAACGAGGCCCGCAACGACGCGGGCGTCCGCGTGGTGGTCATCACCGGGGCGGGGGACCGCTTCTTCTGCATCGGCGGCGAGAAGGAGCCCAACGACGGGCAGCTCCACTACCACAACGTCCCGCCGGTGGTGGATCTCTACACCCTGATCGACATGATGCCGGTGCCGGTGATCGCCATGGTCAACGGCTTCGCGGTGGGCGGCGGCAACGTGCTCGCCAACATGTGCGACCTCACGGTGGCCAGCGAGCAGGCGACGTTCCGGCAGGTGGGCCCGGCCATGGGCTCCTACGACGCGGGGTTCGGTACCTGGTACCTGGAGGACTCGGTCGGCCGCAAGCGGGCCAAGGAGATCTGGTACCTCAACCGCAAGTACAGCGCGAAGGAGGCGCAGGCCATGGGCCTCGCCAACGAGGTGGCGCCGCACGCCGAGCTGCGCGCGCGCACCGAGGCGCTGTGCGAGGAGCTGAAGAAGCGCGGTCCGCAGGCGCTCGCCGCGCTCAAGGCCGCCTTCCATGCCCGCCACAACGGGGTGACCGGTCTCTCGCGCGTGTCCATCGACCACCTGGTGGCGAACTACTACCACACCGAGGAGGCCAAGGAGATGGGCCGGGCCTTCAACAGCAAGCAGGACCCCGACCCCGACAAGTTCTACAAGTGAGGTCAACCTGATTCCCCGCTCCCCTCAGGGGAGAGGGTCGGGTGAGGGGTGGTCCACCCAGGCGAGGGGCGCGAGTGAGGGGGCCGTCCTACGCCCGGCGCCTGAGCACCGCGCGCGCCCGCGGCAGGTCCGAGGCGGCGACCAGCAGCACCACCTCGGCCTGGTCGCCCACGCTGAACGGGTAGACCGACTGGGCCTGTCGGCTCCGCAGCACGACCGGGATGCCCTCGCTCTCGAGCAGCCCGCGGACCACCAGCGCCTCGGCCTGATCCCGGCAGCGGCGCGCCTCCACCAGGCCCGCCGCGGGCCGCTCGGCGGCCGGCCGGACGGGGAAGCGGATGATCTTCGCGCGGCGCGGGGTCATGCCGGTCATGCTAGCACGGGTGGTCAGCCGGAGCCGGGCGCGGCGACCCGGCTCCGCGGGCTCCTCGGCCCGAGCCACCGGAACCAGAGCAGCGCGGCCACGCCGGCGAGCGCGATCGCGGTGGCCATCGGTCGCGCGGTGCCGTCGTAGAAGGCCGCCACCGCCACGCTGTAGAGCGCGGAGCCGGTCAGCTGGATGAAGCCGGCCACCGCCGCGGCCAGGCCCGCCATGTGGGGGAACGGGCCGACGGCGCCGGCCATGCCGTTGGGCAGGGTCAGGCCGAGCGCGACCGCGAACACGAACATCGGCGCGACGACCGCGGCCACCGTGAGGATGCCGCTCCACGCGAGCCCGGCCAGGAGCAGGCCCGCGGCGGCGCCGAGCGCGGTGCCGGCCAGGATGGTGCGGTCGAGCCCGAGCCGCCCCCCGAAGCGGCCCGAGAGGAACGTACCGCCCATGATCCCGACCGCGACGGTCCCGAAGCAGAACCCGTAGATCGCGGGGGAGACCCCGAGCGTGTCGATCAGCACGAACGAGGAGCCCGAGATGAAGGCGAACTGGCCGCCGAACATCAGGGCGTTGACCAGCGCGTAGGCCCGGTAGTCGCGGTCTCCGAGCAGCGCGCCGAGGTTGCGCCCCAGCTGCCCGGGGCGCAGCGCGCCGGGATCCCGCCGCACGTTGGTCTCGCGCACGCCCGCGGCCATCAGCGCGACGAAGAGCGCGCCCGCGCCGGCGAGCACGAGGAAGACCCCGCGCCAGCCGAAGGCCTCGTGCACGAAGCCGCCCACCACGGGCGCCAGCATCGGGTTCAGCGACTGGACCATGCTCATGTAGGAGAAGACGCGGGCCGCGCGCTCGCGCTCGTAGAGATCCCGGATCACCGCGCGCGCCACCACCGGCCCCGCGCCGCCCCCCAGGGCCTGCAGCACCCGGGCCCCGATCAGGATGGCGATGGTGGGCGCCAGCGCGCACGCGAGCCCGGACACCGTGTAGAGCGCGAGGCCGCCGATCAGCGCCCCGCGCCGCCCGAAGCGGTCGGACAGCGGGCCGTAGACCAGCTGGGACAGCGCGAAGCTCATCAGGAACAGGGTGACCGTGAGCTGGGCGGTGGCGGGCGGGGTGTCGAACGCGGCGGCGATGGTGGGCAGCGACGGCAGGAACATGTCGATCGACAGGGCGCCGAGCCCCACCACCGCGGTCAGCAGGAACTCGACGCGCATCCACGTGGTATATCCCAGTCCTGACGGAAGCGGTAGACTGGCGCGGCCGAGACCCGCACGCGGGCCCTTTGTCGCCTCCGCCGCGGCGGGGTAAGATGGCGCCGCGGCAACGGAGCCTCCCCATGGACAAGTACGAGTACTTCAGCGGGATCCCCGAGGTCGGGATCGTCCCGCGCGCGCCCCACGCGGGCCCGCTCCTGCAGCACGTCTACGAGCAGGAGCACGGGCGCGGCGGCTTCTCCGGCAAGGTGACCCACACCTACCATCTCTACCCCCCGAACAACTGGCTGCCCGGCGAGACCCGGGTGCTCGACGGGTTCGCGCCGCACTGGGAGTCGCCGCTGCGCCCGGTGGGCGGCGTGCACCACGCGCTCGAGGTCACCCGCCCGACCGAGTCGCGCGATGTCTATCGCGGCATGGCGCGCCTGGTGGCGAACGCCACCGTGGCCATGAGCGTGACCGCGCCGGCCGCGCCGATGGACTACTTCTTCGAGCACCACTCGGCCACCCTCGTGGTCTTCGTCCACCAGGGCCGCGGTACCCTCGAGACCCTCTTCGGTCCCATCGCCTACGGGCCCGGCGACTTCCTCGTGGTGCCCAAGGGCATTCCCCACCGCTTCGAGATCGCGCCGGGGCCCCAGTACTACTGGGTGTACGAGAGCTTCGCGGGTGACCCGGAGAAGTCGGAGGCGGCGACCACCGGGCAGTTCATCACCCACAGCCGGAGCGACTACCGCTTCCCGCGCACGCTCGACACCCGGAACGAGGCCGGGCGGTTCGAGATCGTCTCCAAGGTGGACGCGGTCTACACCCGGCGGGTGCATCCGACCCATCCCTTCGACGTCGTGGGCTGGCGGGGCGACTACCTGCCGTACCGCTTCGCGGTGGAGGACGTGCGGCCCCTCACCGCGGACCGCTCTCACGTGCCGCCCTCCGGGCACACCGTCTTCAAGCTGCCCGGGTGCTACCTCTGCGTCTTCACCGTGCGCTCGGTCGAGAAAGAAGGCATGTGGCTGCCCTTCTTCCATCGGAACCTCGACTACTGCGAGACCATCGGCTATCACTGGGGCGACTTCTTCAGCCGCGGCGGCGTGATCCGGGAGGGCATGGTCACGGTGCACCCGGTGGGGCTGCCGCACGGCCCCCAGCCCTCCGCCCTTCGGGCCTTCATGGACGGCCACCGCCCTCCGCTGCACAGCGAGGTCGGGATCATGGCCGACTTCGCCAACCCCGCGCAGATCTCGGAGCACGCCCTGGGCCTGTCGCAGCCGGAGTACATGCGGAGCTGGGCCGCCTACACCACGGACCCGCGCTTCACCCACCGGCCCGATCGGCTGGCCGAGGTGCGCTCGCTCGCCGATCGGCTGGCCGAGGCCCGGGACCAGCTGCGGCCGCCGACATGACCGTCCGCGGGCTCTCGACCCGCGACGCCGGGCTGCCCGCCGCCTACTCCGACCGGCTGGAGGGGCTCTCGCTCGCGCCGCTCTGGGTGGCGCTCCACGCCCTGCTGCCGCCCGAGCGGCAGAGCCGGGTGGTGCCGCACCGCTGGCGGTGGAGCGAGCTGCGCCCGCCGCTGCTGGAGGCGGCGCGCCTGGTGCCGATCGAGCAGGCGGAGCGCCGGGTGCTGGTGCTGTGCAATCCCGGGCTCCCCGGGGCCTTCGCGGCCACCGCCACCCTCTACGCCGGCTTTCAGATCATCCTGCCCGGGGAGGCGGCGCCGAGCCATCACCACACCGCGGCGGCCCTGCGCCTGATCGTCGAGGGGGACGGCGCCTACACCACGGTGGACGGCGTCAAGTGCGCGATGGAGCCGGGCGACCTCATCATCACGCCGCCGATGCGCTGGCACGACCACGGCCACGAGGGCCGCGAGCCCGTGATCTGGCTCGACGGCCTCGACATCCCGCTGGTGCGCCACGTCGAGGCCAACTGGGCCTCGGCCATGAAGCCCGCCTCCGCCCCGGCGACCGACACCGATTCCTCCCAGGACGAGCTCACCGCGGCGGGCCTGGTGCCGCGGCGCTCGCGCTACGAGGAGACCGGGTATCCGCAGATCCGGTGGCCGTGGCGCACCACGCGCGCGGCGCTCGCCGCGATGGCCGCCACCGCGCCCCGGCGCGCCCCGGTGGTGCTGCGTCACGTGAACCCGCGCACCGGCGAGTATCCGCTGCGCACGATGGGCTCCGAGGCGCGCTGGCTGAGGCCCGGCGAGGAGACCGCGGCGGAGCGGCGCACCGGCAGCGAGGTGGTCCACGTGATCGAGGGACAGGGCGAGAGCCGCATCGGGGAGCGCACGCTGGACTGGCAGGCCGGTGACGTCCTCGTGGTGCCACCGTGGCACCGGGTCGTGCACCGCAACCGGTCCGGCCGGGAGCCGGCCTGCCTGTTCCATCTCAACGACGAGCCCGCCCTCCGCGCGCTGGGGCTCTGGCACGAGCAGGCCGGCGAGTAGCATGAACGGCCCAGGCGGGGTCCGCTACGAGGCGCTGATGGACGTGGTCCGCTCCCGCATGACCAACCGCGCGTTCGCCCCCGCCGAGATCCCCCGCGCGCACGTCGAGATGATCCTGGAAGCCGCGCGGCACGCCCCGTCGGGTGCCAACGCCCAGCCCTGGCACTTCGTCGTGGTCACCGATCCCGCGGCCAAGGCGGCCATCGGCCAGTGCTTCGTGGACGAGCAGCAGCACCGCGCGAAGCTGCGCATGGGCTTTCCCACCCCCAACTACAACGGGGTGAAGACCGCGCCGGGCCTGATCGTGATCGCGGCCGACTTCCGCTTCGTCCGGGCCTTCCCGGTGCTCGACGACGGTTCCGACCTCGACCGGCTCTATCACCAGAACGCGGAGCGCATCCTGCTCCAGTCGGTCGCCGCCGCCACCATGTCGGCGCACCTCGCCGCCGCCGCCCTCGGCTACGCGGTGTGGTGGATCACCGCGATCGGGCAGGAGGACATCCAGAAGCGGGTCAGGCCGCTGCTCGGGGTGCCCGAGGCGCTCGCGATCATCGACGTGATGTGCTTCGGCCCGCCGCTGAAGCCCTCCTACAAGCGCTGGAAGAAGCGGCTGGATCAGATCGTGAGCTGGGGCCGCTTCGACCCCGCCAACCTCATGACCGACGCGGAGATCGACGAATGGGTGAAGACCACGCGGCACAAGGTGATGTACCGCGACGAGAGCCGGGTGGACTGATGCCGGCTCTGACCGAGGTGGACCGGGTCCGGGTGACCACGGTGGTGGACAACTACCTCGACGCGCTCCGGCAGGACGAGAAGGTGGCCCGTCGGTTCAGCGCCTTCGTGGCCCGGCAGATGCCCGAGCTGCGCGCCGAGCACGGCCTCGCCCACTACGTCGAGATCACCCGCGGGACCGAGACGGTGCGGATCGCCTTCGACTTCGGCCCCTCGGAGGCCGCGATCACCCACAACTTCCGCGTGCTCGGCCTGGACCCGGGCGCCATCGACGCCCTCGCGCTCAGCCACGGGCACTGGGACCACTTCGGCGGCCTGATCGGCTTCCTCCGGACCTACCGGCGCGCGATGAAGAAGCCGCTGGTCTTCTACGGGGGTGCGGACCACTTCCTCCCCCGCTGGAACCAGCGCGGCACGGACCGGGTCAGCATGGGGCGGCTCTACCGCGAGGAGATCGAGCGTCACGACGTCCGCGTCGAGACGGTGCGGACGCCGACCCTGCTCGCCGAGGGCGTCCTGCTGAGCGGGGAGATGCGCGAGGCGGAGCCCTTCGAGCCCATCCCGGAGAACCTCCGGGTGGAGCGCGACGGGGCGATCGTGCCGGACGACTTCATGGGCGAGCAGACCCTGATCGCCCACGTGAGGGGCCGTGGGCTCGTGGTCGTCACGTCCTGCTCGCACCGCGGCATCGTCGGCATCTGCCGGAACGCGGCCCGCATCACCGGGGTGTCCAAGGTGCACGCGGTGATCGGCGGCTTCCACCTGAGCGGGCTCAAGGAGGAGCGGGTGACCCGGGTGGTGGACGCCTTCCGGGCGCTCGGGACGGACTGGGTGGTCCCGCAGCACTGCACCGGCCTCGAGTCGATGGCCACCATGCTCCACCGCCTGCCGTCGGAGACGGTGGTCACCTCGGTCGGCTCCACCTTCACCTTCCAGACCTGACCCACCCCCTCACCCTGCCCTGCAGACTCTTCCCCCGTCGGGAGGGATAGGTTGCCGCGGGTCGCGGGCTACTCGAGGTCGCGCGCGGCGGGGACGCCGCCGGCGGCGGTGGCGGCCCAGACGCCGCGGGCGATCGCGCGGGCCACCAGGGTCGCCGCCTCGCGACCGAGCGCATCGGCGTCGGTGCGCGCCGTCCCCACCGACAGGCAGAAGAGCGTGTCGCCGTCCGTGTTCAGGTGGGGCGGGGAGAGCGCCTGCGCGAAGCCGTCCATGGCCAGGCGCGCCAGCCGCGCCGCGGCCGGCTTGTCGAGCGCGGCGGTCGTGGCCAGCACGCCGATGGTGGTGTTGACGGGACGGAACGCGGGCGGACGGGCGCCCGCGGCGAGGGCGGCGGCGGTGTCGATCAGGCGGCGGCCGTCCGCCGCGTCGCGCGCCCCCGCGATCAGCCGTCCGGTGTCGGGATCGCGGACGTCGCCGACCGCGTTGACCGCCACGAGGGCGCCCAGATGAACGCCGTCGCGCTCGATCACCGCGCAGCCGAGGCCGCCCTTGGTCGCGCGCGCGGTGCCGTGGAGCTTGCCCACGGTCGCCCCGGTACCCGCCCCCACGTTGCCCTCGGCGACCGGGCCGGGCCGCGCCGCGGCCGCGGCGCGGTAGCCCATGGCGCGATCCGGACGGGCGGCCGGATCCCCGACCCCGAGATCGTAGAGGATGGCGCCCGCCACGTGGGGGACCACGGTCTGGCTCGTCGGAAAGCCGACACCCTGCTCCTCCAGGAACTGCATCACCCCCCAGATGGATTCGAGGCCGAACGCGCTGCCCCCGGCCAGGACCACGCCGTCCAGCGTGGGGACGAGGTGGCGCGGATCGAGGAAGTCGAGGCCGTGCACGCCGGCCGCCCACCCGCGGATCTCCACACCTCCCACCGCCGGCGTCTCGCTCAGCACCACGGTGCAGCCGGTGAGCCGGACCGCGTCGGTGACGTGCCCGACCCGCAGCCCGGGGATCACGGCCGGGCGCGCCGCACAGGGGCGCGGGTGACATCGTCGAGGCGCGTGCGGCCCAGCGCGACCTCGGAGGCCATCTCGATCGCGCGGGCGGCCAGCGCGCGCGCGAACGGGATGGCGGTGGCGGGCTGCTCCGGATCCGCGAGGGCGGCGGCGGTGTCCTCGGCGAGCGCCCCCGCCTCCGGGCGTCCGGTCATGCGGAAGATCTCCGCCATCGCGCGCAGCCGGGCCGCCCAGCGTCGGCGCGCCGCCTCCGGCAGCTGAGCCTCGATCGCGCCGTTCACGATCGTCGCCTCGCGCTCCGCCTTGATCTGATCGGAGAGCACGAGCCGGCTCTCGCGCAGCTGGAGCAGCGCGAGTGCCTCGTGCTGCACCCGTGCCGGATCGATGAACCAGCCCATCAGCTCCGGGAGGTCGAGGAGCTCGGCGGAGCGGGCGATTGCCGCGGGGTCGCGGGGCGGCTCGACGCCTGAGGGCGTGTCCACCGTGAAGGCGGCCGGAAGCTTCTCTCTCGTATCCGCTCGGCTCGCCTGCGGCTTCACCTCACCAATCAACTTCCTCCACCGCGCGAACTCGGGCGGGGGCACGGTGCCCAGGCGCTCGTGCAGAGCGAGAGCGTCGGCCACCAGCGCGCAGGCGCGGCGGCCGTCCACCTCCACCCAGGGCAGCTTCTGGCTCTCCCGGAGCGCGCGCAGCTCCGCCTCGAGCCGCTTCCGGGCGATCGGGCCGCCCGCCGCGTCCATGATGCCGGCCTCGTCGTTCAGGATCAGCGAGCAGAGGCGCAGCCCTCCGCCGAGGCCGCCCTCGAAGAGGATCCACGCGGCGCGCGAGCCGCTGCCGTCGATGCCGGAGAGCCAGGCCCGCACCGGATGCTCGGCCTCGCGGGTGACGACCGGACGGCCCGGCGGGACGGCGGCGCGAGCGAGCCCCGCCTGCTCGAGCCGGTACAGGGCCCGGCGCGCCGCGCGGCGGTGTTCCTTGTCCGCGGCGGCGCCGGCCAGGCGCTCGAGCAGCGGGACCGCGGCGGCGCCGTGCTGCTTCGCGAGGGCGCGCAGGGCCAGGTCGAGGGCGGGAGAGCTCACCGCGGCCAGCGCGGGCAGCGGCCCGCCGGTCAGCGCGGCGTCGAGGCCGGCCAGGCAGGCGGCGGCCTCGCCTTCCAGCGCGGGCGCGGTCATTCGGAGAGGAGCGAGCGGAGGAGCGGGTCGGCGGGCCAGGCCCCGGCCGGGACCGCGTGGGCCCGGAAGTACACCTTGCGCGCGTAGGTGAGCGCACCCGCGTACATCTCGAAGCGGTCGGCGAGCCGCCGGTACAGCGGGGCGTCGGCCTCGGCGCCCGCCCGCGCCATCTCCGCGACGAAGCGGTAGGCGTGGCGGCCCTCATGCTCGTAGTAGCCGGTCACCGAGAGGCGGTCCACGTAGTCGCGGAAGACCCCGGTCATGAACAGGGTGTAGTCCCCGATCTGCCGGCGCAGCGCCCGCTCGGCGTCGGGATTGAAGCTGGGCGCGTCCGGGTCCCAGGCGTGCCGGATGGCGAGCAGGGAGTCGGCGACGGTGTCGAGCCGCCGTCCGGGCAGCTCGCGGATCGTGCGCAGCGCCTCCGTGCGGACGAAGCGGGTGAGGAGCTCGGTGAGGTAGCGTAGGGCCGGCGCGTCGTCGATGCGCAGGTCCGCGAAGGTCTGTCGGGTCGCGCTCTCGAAGAACTGCGGAAGCAGCCCGGTCGCCACGGGGTTACTCTAGCAGATCGATCGCGAGCGCAAACCTTTGGCTTCGTCCGCGGCCGGGTGGTAGGCTTCCCGGCATGAGGCTCGACGCCACCGCGCTCCCCGGCGCCGGCCCGAGCGCGGCCCGCATCGCCCGGCGCGTGCGGCCGCGTCGCCCCTGGATGCTGATCGCCTCCTGCCTGCTCCTGGTGGGGCTGAGCGTGACCCTCTGGGGCAAGTGGGTGGAGAGCCGGGATCGGGCCGACCGGCTGGCCGCCGAGCTGAAGAAGGTCTACACCGAGGCCGAGAAGCTCCGGAGCGAGGCCACCGCCGCCAAGCAGCGCATCACTCAGCTCGAGCGCCAGCTGCGCCGCGCCCCCCGGCCCGCCCCCGTCACGCCCGAGCGCTAGAGTCCCAGGCCTCCAGCAGCCGCCGGTTCTGCTCGGCGGTGCCGACCGCGATCCGCAGGTGCCCCGGGAACCCCACGCCCGCCCCGTCGCGTACGAGGATGCCCGCCCGGAACAGCGCGGCGCGCAGCGCGCCCGCGCGCTCGCCCACGCGGGCCAGGACGAAGTTCGCCTGGGAGGGCGGTGAGGGCGCGCCGCGCTCGGCCAGCGCGGCCTGCAGACGGGGCCGCTCCTCCAGGACCACCCGACGTGTCCGCTCCAGGTGCTCGGGGTCGGCCAGCGCAGCCACCGCGGCGGCCTGGGCCAGCCGGTTGACGTTGTAGGGCGCGCGCACGCGGTTCAGCCGCTCGATGTGCTCGGGCCGTGCGATCGCGTAGCCCACCCGCAGGCCGGCGAGGCCCGCGATCTTGGAGAAGGTCCGCAGCGAGATCAGGGTCGGGTACCGGCGCTGGAGGATCACGCCGTCGGCAGTGTCGTCGTCGTCGCAGAAGTCGACGTAGGCCTCGTCGAGGATCACCAGCGGCGGATCCGCCCCGAGCGCGTCGAGGAAGCGCTCGAGCGGCCGGCGGCGCACGATGGTCGCGGCCGGATTGTGCGGGGTGCAGATGATCACGCACTTCGTGCGGGCGGTCACCCGTCGGAGCATGTCGTCGAGGTCCTGATCGTAGCCGACGAGGGGGCTCCGCACGACGGAGGCGCCCGACAGGGTCGCCTCGCTGCCGTAGGGCTCGAAGGCCGGGTGGGGCACCACGACCTCGTCGCCCGGGTCGAGGCTCGCGCGCGCCAGCATCCCCAGCAGCTCGTCGGCGCCGTTGCCGACCACGATGGACTCGGGCGGCGTGCCCAGCCGAGTTCCCAGGGCCTGCCTCACCTCGGTGCAGCTGCCGTCCGGGTAGAGATGCACGCGGGGCGCTTCACGCCGCAGCGCCTCGATCACCCGGGGCGACGGCCCCAGGGGATTCTCGTTCGCGGAGAGGCGGAGCACCGCGTCCACCCCGAGCTCCCGCGCCACCGCCTCGAGGGACTTGCCCGCGTCGTAGGGGGAGACGCGATCGAGCACGTCACGCCAGAGCCGTCGCATAGGGCGACATTGTAACTGCGATACAAGTTCGCGCCAAGTTTGACTTTCTTCCCGCTCCACGCTACCGTTTCGCCATGTCCGCGGAACTGCTTCGGCAGGTTCGCCGTGTCGAGGCGCAGGCAGACAAGGGATTCGACGGCAGCGCGGCCGAGCGGGTGGAGCGGCGGCGGCGCCTCCGGCTCGAGGTGCTGCGCCAGCACCTCACCTCGAACGTGGACTTCCTGCGCGCCGCCCACCTGGGCGGGGCCTCCGGACACCAGTCGGTGCAGGCCTATGCCGGCTTCATGGACGGCTTTCTCGACACGCTCTACCGGCTGGCGGTGGACGACGCCCGGCGCGAGGGCCTCGCGGCGGGCCCGCTGGTGCTGGTGGCGCTCGGCGGCTACGGCCGAGGCGAGCTGCATCCCCTCTCCGATCTCGACCTGATGCTGATCTACGACGGGGAGATGGGGCCCTTCGTGCAGCGGGTGACGCAGGGGCTGCTCTACG
Organism: Candidatus Methylomirabilota bacterium; assembly: GCA_035455085.1. GTDB lineage: Bacteria > Methylomirabilota > Methylomirabilia > Rokubacteriales > CSP1-6 > CAMLFJ01. The sequence continues at coordinate 13,532 of DATIFV010000005.1, forward strand.
CGCTCTGGGACCTGGGCCTGCAGGTGGGCCACGCGCTGCGCAGCCTGCCCGACTGCCTGGCCATGGCGCGCACCGACTTTCCGAGCCGCACCTCGATGCAGCAGGCGCGGTTCCTGGTCGGCGACCGCCGGCTCTTCAATCGCTTCCGGAAGGTGCTGGCCGAGAACGTCTACCAGAAGGACTTCGCCCAGTTCCTCGAGACCACCCTCGGCGAGCGCGACCAGCGCTATCGCAAGTTCGGCGGCTCGCCCTACATGGGCGAGCCCAACGTCAAGGAGTCGGCGGGCGGCCTGCGGGACATCCACACCGCGATGTGGCTGGCCTCCACTAAGTTCGGCACGCGGACCCTGCAGGAGCTGGCCGACAAGCGGCTGATCACCGAGCGGGAGCGGAAGGCGGCCGACGAGGCGCTGACCTTCCTGTGGCGGGTGCGAAACGAGCTGCACTTCCTCTCCGGCCACAAGAACGACGTGCTCTCCCGCGACATCCAGCCGCAGATCGCCAAGAACTTCGGCTACAGCGGCGACGACCTGTCGCTGCCCGTCGAGAAGTTCATGCGCGACTACTATCTCCACGCGCGCGTGGTCCACCGGGTGTCGCGGCGCCTGATCGCGCGCTGCCGGGAGACGCTCTCGGGCCGCGCCACCGTGCAGCGCCGGTTGCGCCAGGAGGCGCTCGCGGACGGGCTCATCGTCATCGACGAGCAGCTCCGCCTCGCCCAGCCCGACGGGCACGCCTTCCGCGAGGACCCGCTCCGCCTCCTGAAGGTCTTCTGGCACCGGCACCAGCTGGGCTTCGAGCTCGGCATCGATGTGGAGCGCGCCATCGAGGACTCGCTGGACCTGATCGACGACGCCTTCCGCGCCTCGTCGGAGGCCCGCGATCTGTTCCTCGGGATCTGCCGGAACTGGGGCCGCGTGGCCCAGACCATGCGCGAGATGCACGAGCTCGGAGCGCTGGGCCGCTACCTGCCGGAGTGGGGCGCGCTCACCTGCCTGGTGCAGTACGACGTCTACCACAAGTTCACCGCCGACCAGCACTCGCTGATCGCGGTGCAGAACCTCGAGGCGCTCGCCCCCGGCCAGTCGCCGGACTCCGAGGGCAACGCGCAGGTGGTGAGCGAGCTCGAGCGGCCCGGCCTCCTGATGATGGGCATGCTCCTGCACGACATCGGCAAGGGCAAGGGGCACGGCCACGTCGCGAAGGGTATCCCGCTGATCGAGGGCGTCGCCGCGCGCCTGGGCCTGTCGCCCGAGGACACCGACAAGGTGGTCTTCCTGGTGGCCCACCACCTGACCATGTCGCACATCGCCCAGCGGCGCGACATCGACGACCCGAAGACGGTGGAGTCGCTCGCCGAGGTGTGCAAGACGCCCGAGCGGCTGCGGATGCTCTACCTGCTCACCTGCGCGGACATGCGTGCGGTGGGCCCGGGAGTCATGACCGGCTGGCAGGCGCGGATCCTCTGGGATCTCTACGCGCGCACTCTGGCCCGTCTCACCGGGGGCCAGCGCGAGCGGCCGAGCCGGGAGGCGGTGGCGCAGCGGGTGACCGCGACGATGCGGGGAGAGGTGGCCAGGACCACGGTGGCCGCGCATCTGGCCCTGCTCCCGGACCGCTACCTCACCACCACGTCGCCCCAGCGCATCGCCGCGCACCTGCGGCTGGTGGACCGGCTCGCCGAGGAGGGCGTGCTCGCCACCGAGCTCTTCCACCACCCGGATCTCGGATCCTCGGAGCTGGTCATCGCCACCCGCGACGTGCCGGGCCTGTTCTCGCTCATCGCGGGCACACTGGCCGCGCAGGGCATCAACATTCTGTCCGCCCAGATCCACACCCGCGCGGACGGCATCGTCATCGACACCTTCCAGGTGAACGATCCCTTCGGCGAGACGGTGACCGAGGAGGCGCGCTGGCGGCGCACCCTGGAGGCGCTGCGTCGCGTGCTGCGCGGCGAGGTCGGTGTCGAGGAGCTGCTGGCGCGCCGCCGCAGCCTGCACGGGGCCGGCGACGAGCCCGTGCCCGGGCCGCCGAAGATCTCCCTCGACAACCAGCTGTCCGACAGCTCCACGGTGGTGGAGGTCAAGTGTCCGGACCGGGTGGGGCTCCTCTACGTCATCACCCGCACCCTCTCGAGCCAGGGGCTCGACATCGTGAGCGCCCGGATCGCGACCGAGATCGATCAGGCCTACGACACCTTCTACGTCACCGACCGGCAGGGGCGGCGGCTCGAGGACGAGGCCGCGGTGGCCCGCGTGCGCGAGAGCCTCGAAGAGGCCCTGCTGAAGCCGCTCTGATGCTCAGCCACTACAAGGGGCCGCTCACCCGCCTCGGTGAGCCGGTCGCTCGGGCGCTGCTCCGGGCCCAGGTGCGGCCGAACCACCTCACCGTGGTGGGCCTCGGCGTCAGCATCGTGGCCGCGGGGGCCATCGCGCAGGGTCGGCTGCGGGTGGCCGCGGTGCTGCTGGCGGTGGCCGGGCTGTGCGACTTCTTCGACGGCGCGCTGGCGCGGCTGGCCAACTGCGTCAGCGCCTTCGGCGCGTTCCTCGATTCGGTCGTCGACCGCTACTCCGACCTGATGGTGCTGCTGGGCGTGGTGCTCTACTACGAGCAGCTGGCCGACACCTCCGGTGTCTGCCTCACCCTGGTCACCATCGTGGGCACGATCATGGTCAGCTACACCAAGGCGCGGGCCCAGTCCATCGGTGTGACCTGCGAGATCGGGCTCATGGAGCGGCCCGAGCGGCTCATCGTGCTGATCGCGGGCGCCGCCTTCAACGTGCTCACCCCGGCGATCGTGGCGCTGGCCGTGCTGACCAACCTGACCGCACTCCAGCGAATCTTCCACACCCGACGCGCGGCTGCGGCGCGCGAGAGCGTCCTCCGCTAGGCCGCGTGGCGGACGGCCGAGTCGGGCCGATCTGCTGGGGGCGGCTGGTACACTGGCGGGTATGAGGCGATCGACGGCGGCGATCTGTCTCCTGTCCGTGGTGCTGGTCGGGGCCGGATCCGGGCCCCTTCCCGGCGACCTGCGGGAGCGGTTCGCGGCGGGGGTGGCGGCCCACCGGGCGGGGGACTGGAGCGTGGCGGCCCGCGAGCTCGGCGATCCGGTCTGGGCGGGGACGCCCCTCGAGGACTACGCGCTGCTGTTCCAGGCCGACAGCCTGCTGAAGCAGGGCGACGTGGTCGTGGCGCGCGCGCTCGCCGCCCGGGCGGCCGACCGCAAGCCGGAGAGCGGGCTCACCCCCTCCGCGCTGCTCTGGGCGGCCGCGGTGCTGCGCGAGGCCGGCGATCCGGGGACCGCGGTGACCGTGCTGCAGCGCCTGCTCGCGCGTCCGGGCGAGCTCGTGGACGCGGCCCGGGCGCGCTACGCGATGGGCGAGGCGCTGATGGCCGCGGGCGATCAGCAGGAAGCGGCCCGGATCTTCGCCGCGCTGCGGGTGCAGGCGCCGGCCTCCTTCGGCGACGGGGCCGAGCTCTACCTGAGGACCCTGGCCGATGGCGGGGTGACTCCACCCCCGCCGACTCAAGGGGAGCGCGCGCTCCGCGCGGAGCGGCTGCTCAACGCGGGCCTCATCGAGCGGGCCCGGCTGGAGGCGGAGGCCCTCGTGGCCGAGAAGCCGCCCGCGGAGGTCCGCGAGCGGGTGCTGCGGGTGCTGATGAACGCGTCGCGCCGGCTCGGCCGCGACGAGGCGGCGGTGGCCGCGGCCGCCGACGGCCTGGCCACCGCCCCGCCCGAGCGCCGGGCCGGCTGGCTGCTCGACCTGGCCCGGCTGCGGCAGCGCCGCGACCGCGACGCCGCCGTCGCCACCCTGGATCGGCTCGTGCGGGAGCATCCCCGCAGCGGGGTCGCGCCGGACGCGCTCCTTCTCAAGGCCGAGATCCTCGAGGCCGCCGGTCGACCCGCCGAGGCCGAGAAGGCCTACGTGAAGCTGGCCGCCGACTATCCCGATGACGACGACGCGGCGAGCGCGCTCTGGCGGCTCGGCTGGATCGCGTGGTCCCGCGGGCAGCACGCGGAGACCACCGCGCGGTGGAGCCGGCTCCAGGCCGCCCGGGGCGGGAGCGCCCTGCGGGACGCCGCGACCTACTGGCTCGGCCGCGCGTGGGAGCGCCGGGGCGATCGCGAGCAGGCGGTCCGTCAGTTCGCGCAGCTCCTGCGGGACGCGCCGCGGACCTACTACGGCCTGCTCGCGGCCCGGCGTGCCCCCGCGCCTCCGGCGGCCGCGGGCTCGCCGTCGTTCGCGTTTCCGTCCGACCCGCTCGAGGCCCTGCAGGGGGACGAGCGCTTCGCCCGCGCGAGCGCGCTGCGCGCGGTCGGGCTGCAGGAGTTCGCGGACGAGGAGCTGGACGAGCTGACCCGCCGCTCGGTGGGCGAGCCGCGCCGGCTCTACGGGCTGTCGGCCGCCTACGTCGCGGACGAGCGCTACCACATGGCGCTGCGGATCCTGCGGCGGAGCTTCCAGGGGGCCGCCCGCGCCGGGGGCGCGTCACCGCGCGAGTTCTGGGAGATGTTCTACCCGCTGGGCTGGCGTGAGGGCCTGACCGCCGCGGCGGGCCGCGCCTCGCTCGACCCGCTGCTGGTGGCGGCGGTGGTGCGTGAGGAGTCCTCCTACCACCCGCAGGCGCGCTCCCGGGTGGGCGCCCGGGGGCTCATGCAGCTCATGCCCGACACCGGGCGCGCGGTGGCCCAGGCCCGGCAGATCCCGTTCCCGGACGCCGCGGTGCTGGACCAGCCGCTGATCAACCTCGAGCTCGGCAGCACGTTCTTCGCCGGGCTCCTGCGCGAGTTCGGCGACGCGCGGCTCGCGGCCGCCGCGTACAACGCGGGCCCCACGCGCGTGCGCGAGTGGCTCGCCAGCCGGCGCCCCGACGATCTCGAGGCCTGGGTGGAGCAGATCCCGTTCAACGAGACCCGCGCCTTCGTCAAGCGGGTGTGGTTCTCGTGGCAGGAGTACCAGCGGCTCTACGGCGACAAGCCGTCCTGATGGAGCCGCGGCCGGCCCCTCTCTGGCGGCTCGCGGCCGCCGCGGTGGCCGACGCGGTCCTGGGGATCGCGGCCTGGAGCCTCGCCGCGATGTGGCTGCTGATCGCGCTGCGCCTGCTGCGCCGGCGGCCGCCCGACGTCCTCGACGGCCTGATCCTGACCCTGGCCGTCCTGCTGCTCGGCGCGGTGCTCCACCTCGTCTACCACACGGTGCTGGTGGGCGGCTGCGGGCAGACCATCGGGAAGATGCTGCTGGGCATCGCGGTGGTGCGGCGGGACGGCGCGCCCGCCGGCTACGGCCGGGCGCTGCTGCGCTGCCTCGGCGGGGGGCTCTGCCTGCTGACCCTGGGGCTGGGCCGGCTGCTGATGCTCGGCCGGCGCGACCACCGTGGCCTGGCCGATCTGGTCGCGGGCACCCGCCCCATCCTCATCTAGGGGTCAGGTCTTGCATTACGACATTTTTGAGCGACGAGTCGCCGCACGGCGGGGAAATGTCGTAATGCAAGACCTGACCCCGGGGTGAGGGGATCTTGCGCTACCGCCGGGGCTTCGCCCGCGCTACCGGCCTGACCGGCGGCTTCTCGGGCGGCTCGAGCGGCGTGAGGGCGGCCAGCCGGTCGTCGAGCGTGGGGTGCGTCGCCAGCAGCCCCTCGAGCCCCTCGCGCTCCTTGGGCGTGTGTCTGGCCACCGCCTCGAGCGCGGTGGCCAGCGTCCGGCGCGGCGCCGGGTGGCCCATCGCGCGAAGGATCTCGACCGCCTTCTGGTCGGCCTGCAGCTCCTGGTGGCGGCCGAAGGCCCGCACCACCAGCGGGTTGACCACGAAGTCGAGCAGCCCCGCACCCGGCGCGATGAGGCCAAGCGCGCCGAAGCTCGCGGTGAGCGACAGCGAGAGCTTGCGCCGCGTGCCCACGTGGCCCAGCACCTCGTGGGCCACCTCGTGCGCGACCACCGCCTCGATGATCGGGGCGGGCAGCCGCATGAGCCCGTCGGTGAAGTAGAACGTCGCGTCCTCGTCGCTGTAGGCGGCTGCGGTCGGGCTCTTGATGAAGGCGAAGCCGTAGCGCTGGGGGTCGTCGCCGCTGGCGATGGCGGCCCGGTGGAGGATGTGGGCCATCTGCGCGGTTGCGGGGTCGCCGGGCGCGGCGTAGTAGGTGCCCTCGGGGGTCGAGGCGCAGGCCGAGAGCCAGAGCCCCGCCGCCAGCACCGTCACGATGGCCCGGATCCTCATGGTCGGCGCCAACATCTTAGAAGGGGGCGTCCAGGCGGCCCGCACAAATTAGGAGGCCCAGGGCTTGGGGGCGCCGCTTCCGCACCCGCTCCCGGTAGGGCCCGGAAGGTTCACACCGCCGTGACATCCCGGTCGGGGGCGCTGGTACACTCGGCGGCAGAGGAGGACGGTCCGACATGCTGATCAAGCGGGGCGGCGAGATCAAGAGCGGGGAGATCACGGACCAGGCGCTCTACCTGAACCGGCGCGCCTTCATGACGGGCGCGGCCGCGCTCACCCTGGCGCCGGCGGCGGCCCGGGCCGCGGCCCCGCCCGCGGGCGGACAGGCCCTGGCCGCCACCCGCAACAAGGCCTTCGACATCCCGGACGCCGCGACCAAGTTCCAGGACGCGACCACCTACAACAACTTCTACGAGTTCGGCGTCAACAAGGACGACCCGGCGAAGCTGGCGGCCACGCTCAAGCCCCGGCCGTGGTCGGTGCAGGTCGACGGCCTGGCCCACAAGCCCAGGGCCTTCGACATCGAGGACGTCCTCAAGATGGCGCCGCTCGAGGAACGCGTCTACCGCCTGCGCTGCGTCGAGGGCTGGTCGATGGTGATCCCCTGGATCGGCTTCCCGCTCGCCGCCCTCCTCAAGCGCGTCGAGCCCACCGGCGCGGCCAAGTACGTGGAGTTCCAGACCCTGGTGGACCCCGAGCAGTTTCCCGCCCAGCGCAAGGGCTTCCTCAACTTCGGCGGCCTCGACTGGCCGTACACGGAAGGCCTGCGTCTGGACGAGGCTCTCCACCCCCTGACCCTGCTCACGATGGGCATGTACGGGCAGGTGCTGCCGAACCAGAACGGCGCGCCGATCCGGGTCGTGGTGCCGTGGAAGTACGGCTTCAAGAGCGCGAAGTCGATCGTGCGGATCCGCCTGACCGCCGACGAGCCGAAGATCACCTGGAACCGGCAGGCCCCGCAGGAGTACGGGTTCTACTCGAACGTCAACCCGAAGGTGGACCACCCGCGCTGGAGCCAGGCGACCGAGCGCCGCATCGGCGAGTTCCGCCGCCGCGAGACGCTGATGTGGAACGGCTACGATCAGGTCGCGTCGCTCTACGCGGGGATGGATCTGAAGAAGTACTACTAGGTGACCCGGCGTGACCCGGCGCGGCCGCGTCGCGCTGAAGGCCGCGGTCTGGGCGGGCTGCCTCGCCCCGCTGGCGGTGCTGCTCTGGCGGGCCGCCGCCGGCGACCTGACCGCGAACCCGATCAGCTTCGTCACGAACTGGCTGGGCGACTGGACCCTGCGGCTCCTGCTCGCGAGCCTGGCGGTGACCCCCCTGCGCCTGCTCTTCCGGTGGTCCTGGCCGGTGACCCTCCGCCGGTTGCTCGGGCTGTTCGCGTTCTTCTACGCGGCGCTGCACTTCTCGGTCTGGCTCGTGCTCGATCACTTCTTCGCCTGGGCGCAGATGGGGGCGGACATCGTCAAGCGCCCCTACATCACGGTGGGGATGACCGCGCTGGTGCTGATGATCCCGCTCGCGGCCACCTCCACCGCGGGGGCGATCCGGCGCCTCGGCGGCAGCCGGTGGCAGTGGCTGCACCGCCTGGTCTACCTGATCGGTCTCTGTGCGGTGCTGCACTACCTGTGGCTCGCCAAGAAGGCGAATCCGGACCCCTACTACTACGCGGCGGCCTTCGTCCTGCTGATGGCGATCCGGTGCTGGGACTGGCTACGGCGGGCGCTGCGGGCCGCCCCCGCCCCCCGGCCCTCCCCCCAGCGGGGAGGTGGAGGGGAGAGGGCAGGGTGAGGGACGGGCCCGAAGCCTACTTCGACGGCGTGTAGTACGGGTTCTCGCCCGAGGCGTGGTCGGTGGTGTCCAGCACTTCCTCGACCTCGGGGATCTCCTCCCGGATCAGCCGCTCGATCCCCTGCTTGAGCGTGACGTCCGCGGCCCCGCAGCCCTGGCAGCCGCCGCCCATCTGCAGGTAGACCTTGTTGTCCTTGACGTCCACGAGCTGGACGAAGCCGCCGTGGCCGGCCACGGCCGGGTTGATCATGTTGTCGATCAGGTCCTGCACCTTCGTCATCAGGTCTTCGCTCATGCGTATCCTCCGCGCGGCGCTCTCGCGCTACAGCCATACTGTACCCGATGTTCGGCCCCGGGGCCAACCCGCCCCGGGGCGATGGACCTAAAGCGTCGCCAGCACCTCGGCCGGCCAGGCGCGGGCGTCCACGCGGGCGTGCCACGCCTTGATCTTGCCGTCCGGCCCGATCACCACGCCCACCCGCTGGGCCCCCTTGCCCGGATCGGCGTTGGCGCCGTAGGCGGTACCGATGGCCCGGTCGGTATCGCAGATCAGGGGGAAGTTGAAGGAGAACTTCTCGGCGAAGTGCTTGTTCTCGGCCGGGGTGTCGAAGGAGACCCCGAGGATCACCGCGTTCTTCCGCTCGTAGTCGGCCTTGAGGTCGCGGAACCCGCAACCCTCGGCGGTTCAGCCGGGGGTATCGGCCTTGGGGTAGAACCAGAGCACGACCGTCTTGCCCTTGAAGTCGGAGAGCTTCACGGTCCGGCCGGCGTGATCGCGGCCGGTGAAGTCGGGCGCCTTGTCTCCCGGGTTGAGCATGAGGCCTCCTTTGCCCCCGTCGAGGCGGGGCGCTCCATCCTGCGCCGGCCCGGTCGAGGCGTCAAGGTGTCGCATTGACGCCCCCCGGGGCCCCGGCGTACGGTGGGCCGGCCATGACCGAGACCAGGGCGGAGGGGGGGCCGGGCACCGTGCAGACCGTGCTCGGGCCCATCGCGCCGGCCGATCTCGGGCCGACCTTGATGCACGAGCACCTGCTGTGCGACATCCGCCATCCGGCGCAGCGCGGCCCGGAGGCGCTCGGGCCCGAGCTGGCCCTCGACAACGTGTGGGCCATCAACTACGGCACGGTGAAGGGGGCCGCGCGCAACTACCTCCTCGACGCCCGGGACGTGGCCGTCGACGAGGTCCGGCGCATGCTGGCCGCGGGCGGGCGGAGCGTGGTAGACCTCTCGAGCGGCGGCCTCCGCCCCGATCCCCGGGGCCTGGCCGAGATCGCCCGCGCCACCGGCGCGCACATCGTGATGGGCTGCGGCCACTACGTGCACGACTTCCAGGATCCCGGCAACGCCACCCGCGGCGTCGAGGACTTCGCCGAGGAGATGGTCGAGGCGGTCGAGGACGGCGCCTGGGGCACCGACGTGCGCGCGGGGATCATCGGCGAGATCGGCTGCCAGGCGCCGTGGACGACGCAGGAGCAGCGGGTGATGCTGGGCGCGGTGCTGGCCCAGCGGCAGACCGGGGCCGCCATCAACGTGCACCCGGGGCGCCATCCCGACCAGCCGCAGGAGGTGGCCGATTTCATCCGCGTCAAGGGCGGCCGGATGGACCGCGTGATCATCAGCCACATCGACCGCACCATCTTCGACGCCGACCGGCTGTACCGCCTGGCCGACACCGGGTGCGTGCTCGAGTGGGACCTGTTCGGGCAGGAGTCGTCCTTCTACCGGCTGGCCGACATCGACATGCCCAACGACGCGGTCCGCCTGCGCGCGATCCGCGGCCTCATCGAGCGTGGGCACCTCGCCCGGGTCCTGATCTCGCACGACATCTGCTACCGCTCCCGGCTGGTGCGCTGGGGCGGCCACGGCTACGGGCACATCTTCGCCAACGTGGTGCCGCTGATGCGCCGGCGAGGCTTCTCCGAGGCCGAGGTGCGCGCCATCCTGGTGGACAACCCGCGGAGGCTGCTGACCCTCGAGCGGGGCTAGAGATCCCGCGCACGGCTTTCGAGCCGCGCGCCGGATCTCCTGTCGAACAGGTGATACTGCTTGAAGGTGAGCCAGACCCGATCGCCGGCCAGAACGTGCCGATCACCCGGGACCTGGGCGAAGACCTCGTGCTCGTCGACGCGGATGCTGAGGATCGTGGTGTTCATCATGGGCAGGTTGAGCGTGCCTGCGACCACCCCCGCGGTACCGTTCACGGTGTCCTCCGGCGACACCACCACGTCCTCGGGGCGTACCCCCACCTGTACGTTCTCCGGCGCCTGGTCTCGAGGCAGGTGCCTGGCGTCGATGAAGCTGATCGGCGGGGTGCCCACGTGTCGGTTCAGGAAGCCGGCCACGAACATGCTCTTCGGGCGCTCGTAGATCTCCTGATAGGTGCCCACCTGCTGGATGCGGCCCCGATCCATGATGGCCAACCGATCGGCGAGGATCAGGGCCTCGACGTGGTCGTGGGTCACGTACACCGTGGTGATGTTGAACTGCCGCAGCAGGATCTTCAGGTTGACCCGGTATCGCTCCCGCAGCGCCTGGTCCAGGTTGGAGAAGGGCTCGTCCAGCAGGAAGACGGCCGGATCCCGGGTGATGCATCGGCCGAGAGCGACCCGCTGCTTCTCTCCGCCGGAGAGGGAGGCCGGCCTGCGATCGAGGAGATCTTCCAGCTCCACTCCCATCAGCTCGCTCGTCCGCCGGTACTTCTCCCGGGCCATCGCGGTCAGCTCCGGGGTCTTCTTCCGGAACAGGAAATAGGACAGCACGTTCGTCCGGGAGATCAGGTGCGGATAGAGCGCGTAGCTCTGGAAGACCATGCCGATGCGCCGGGCGCCGGGTAGAACGTCCTTCATGTTCGCCCCGTCGTAGCGAACCTCACCCGAGTCCGGCCGGATCAGGCCGGCGATGATCTTCAGGAGGGTGGTCTTGCCACAGCCGCTGGGCCCCAGCACCACGAGGGTCTCGCCGTCGTGCACGGTCAGGTTCAGATCCTGGATGGAGAAGGCCCCGCGGCGGGCCGCCGAGGCCGCATCCGGCCCCGCCCCGGTCGGGAGGAGCGCGGTCTTCGCTCCCGCGCGGTCGCCGAGGGTGGTGCAGATGTTGATCAGATCGATCCGGGCCATGGATCTCCGCCACCGCGGATCTGGACGCTAGAGCAGGTTCGGCGCCGTGAGGGCCAACTGGCCCCGGGTGGGCTCCGCTCAGCAGAACCACGCCTCGGTGAGCCGCGGCGGGCGCCGGCGCCCCTTGGCCATGCCGGCGGCCACCGGAGCCGGCGCGGGCACCCCGGCCGCGGCGGCGGCCAGCGCGCGCACCCGGTCGAAGATGGTGGGGGCATCCTCCTTGCCCTCCACCGCCTGCGCCACCGTGTGCGCCGTCTCCGCCTGGAGCCGGTCCATGCGCGGATCGGGGTGGGTCCAGCGGTAGGAGAGCGTCTCCTGCTCGAGCGGGCCCAGGTGTGCCCGCATCGCCGCGCTCTCGAGCAGGAGCGACCCCGGCGGCACCAGCAGGCGCAGGCCGTACTGCACGGGGTCCACGTGGTCGATCAGCCCCTCGTCGGCGAGGAAGTCGAGCCACGCGCGATGGTCCTCGAGCGCGGTCCACGGCGTGAAGGCCACCCAGGTGGGCCGGAGCGTGATCCCCGCCTCGCGGGTGAGCGCGAGCGCGGCGACGATGTCGGCGCGGGTGTGGCCCTTCTCCAGATGCGCGAGCACGGTGTCGCTCAGCGACTCCGCGGCCGAGACCACGAAGAGGCAGCCGGCCCGCGCCAGCGCGGACAGGTGCGCGCGGTGGCGCAGCAGGTGCTCGATCTTCGCGGTGAAGTCGAACGTGACGTCGGGCCACTCGGCGTGCAGGTCGCGCGCGATCGCGAGGGCGTGGGTGGGCCCGTTGAGGAAGTCCGGGTCGCCGAAGGTGACGTGGCGCGCGCCCGCCTCGATCTGCTCGCGGACGTCGGCCAGCACCACCGCGCGCGGCACCGCGAAGAAGCGACCCCTGTAGACCGGCGGGACCGGGCAGTGGCGGCAGCGGTGGAGGCATCCGCGGCTGGCCTCGGTGTACGCGGCCAGCTCCAGGCGTCCGTCGCGCTCGACGTGGGCGTACTTCTTGATGGAGGGCAGCCCCGCGCGGCTCGGCACCGGGAAGTCGAGGCGCCGCAGATGCGGGGCCGCCGGCCGCCCCGGGCGCGCCACTGCGGGCAGGGGCCCCTCGTCGCCGCGCTCGAGCGCCTCGACGAGCGAGAGCAGGGGAGCCTCCGCCTCGCCCCCGATGACGGTGTCGCCGCCGTGAGCGAGGAGGAAGTCGGCGTTGAGAGTGGCGTAGAGGCCGAAGAAGCAGATGTGCGCGCCCGGGTTCACCGCGCGGGCGCGCGCGGCCACCTCGAGCCCCAGGCGCAGCGCGGTGTGCATCGGCACCGAGACGGCGACGATCCGCGCGCGCGCGAGCTTCTGCGTGTCCAGCGGCTCCACCGACACGTCCATGAGGGCCGGCCGATAGCCCGCCCGCTCCAGGAACGCCGCGGGCCAGGCCACCGCCAGGGGCTGGTGGCCCAGCTCGTAGCAGGCCACGAGGAGGATCTCGCCCGGCGCGCGCATCGGGGCCAGTCTACACCTGCACCTCGTCCCGGCCCGCCCGCGCCTCGATGCGCCAGAAGAGCAGCACCGCGGGCACCGTGAGCACCATCAGCGCCGAGGCAAACAGTAAGGGCATCGCGGGGTCGCCGGTGAGATCCCGCAGCAGGCCGGCCACCGTCTGCGAGACGGCCATGCCGAGATAGAAGAGCCCGTAGAAGACGCCGAGCGCGGTGGCGAGGTGCTCGGCGGCGACCGCCCGGGGCAGGAGCGCCATCAGGATGCTGGGCGGCAGCCCGAGCAGGATGCCGCTCACCACCATCCACGCCGCGGGCACCGGCGCCAGCGCGATGCCGGCGATGGTGACCGCCGCGGCCAGGCAGCCCGTGACGATGAGCAGCCGCGGGCGGTGCACGCGGTCCGCCACCAGGCCGCCCAGCGGCACCGACACGATGCTGATCCAGAGGGCGGCGCCGGTGATCAGGCCCGCCCCGCCCACCGAGGCGCCCCGCGACATGAGGAAGCTCGGGGCGAAGCTCGCCACCACGATGATGCTGGCATTGAGCACCGCCCAGCCGATCCCCGCGCTGACCGCGAGCGCCCAGACCCGCGGCGGCACGGCGAGCCGCAGGCGCGTGGTCTCGGCGGCGACCCCCGGGGGATCCCGGTAGACGACCCCCATGATGCCGAGCGCGAGCCCGGCCGCGGCCACGGTGGCGTACTCGGCCACCCGCCACGAGCTGATCAGGGCGAGCGGGCCCAGGCTCACCAGCGCCAGCGCCATGCCGAACGGCCACGCGGCGAGCATCAGGCCCATCGCGGTCTGCAGCTCGTGCCCGCGGAACCACTCCGCCACCATCCGCGCCAGCATGATGTTGACGAGCACGCCGCCGGTGCCGCCCAGCGCCCGCCCGAGCGCGGCTACGCCGACGCCGCCCGCGTAGGAGACGAGCATGCCGCCCAGCACCAGGAGCGCGAGGCCGGCCACGGTGACGCGCAGGCTGCCGAAGCGCTGCCCGAGCAGGCCGCCCGGCAGCGCGAACACCACGCCCGGCAGCATGAACAGCCCCATGAGGAGTCCCACCTGCGCCCAGGACAGATCGAAGGTGGCGACCAGGAACGGGGTGAGCGCGGCGATGGACTGGAACTGGAAGCCGAGCGACGTGCGGGTGAAGAAGATCACCAGCAGCATCACCCAGCGCTGGCTCACGCGGCGCGCCCCATCGGCCTCACCGGCGCCCGCGGCGGTACCAGTCGTGGATCTCCTCGCCGGTGGTGAACCACACCCCGGGCTTCCGCCGCATGTGGTCGTAGACGGCCTCGAAGTACTTGATGCGGTGCGGGACGCCCGAGATGTACGGATGCACCGCGAGGGCCATCACCCGCGGCTGCCGGGCGCCCTCGGCGTAGAGGCGGTCGAACTGGTCCTTCGCCCGCCGCAGCCACTCGCCCGAGGTGTGATGCTGGATCACCATCATCGGGATGTCGTTCAGCTCGAGCGTGTAGGGCACCGAGACGAGCGGCCCCGACGGCGTGCGGATCTCGTAGGGCTGGTCGTCGTTGACCCAGTCCGAGACGTACTCGATCCCTTCCGCGGCCAGGTAGTCGAGCGTCTCCCACGTCTCGGTGAGCCCCGGCCCGAGCCAGCCCTTCGGCCGCTTGCCGGTGAACTTCTGCAGGAGCTCGATCGACTGCCGGATGGCCGCCGGCTGATCGGGCAGCAGGTGCATCGCCCCCTGGATGACGCCGTGGGCCATGAACTCCCAGCCCGCCTCCAGCATCGCGCGGGCCACCGGCTCGTAGGCCTCCACCACGTGGGCGTTGATCGCGGTGGTGGCGCGGATCTTCCGCTTCTGCAGGGCCTCCAGCAGCCGCCAGAACCCCACCCGCATCCCGTACTCGTGCCAGGCCCAGTTGGGCACGTCGGGGATGGTGGCCACGCCCTGGGGGGCGGTCAGGTACTGGCGGGCCATCGCCCGCTCGATGTCCCACTCCTCGACGTTGACGATGGTCCACACCGCGATGCGCGCCCCCTTGGGCAGCGCCCAGCGCGGCCGGGCGGCGATCGGAGAGTAGTCGAAGCGGTCGCGGGGCAGCTTCACGGCGCCTCCTCCCTGGCGAGGTGGGCCCAACTATACGGCAACGGGCATGGCAGGTCATCCCCGCGGAGCCGCATCGGGTGCCCGGTCCGTCGGGCAGTGGGCGGCGCCGACGTGCACGGGGGCCGTGGCGCGGAGCCGGGCGCGGCGAGCGCGAGCCCGGCCAAGCGCCCGTCGTCCTTGACCGGGAGCGGCGGGCACGGGGTGGCATGGGCGATGCTCCTCCCGGCGGCATGCGCGTCGGCGTCGGGTTGCTCTCCTCGCTCCTGCTCGGCCTGTCCGTCGTCTCCCCGAGCGACGCCGTGACGGTCCGCCACGTGAATCATGCGGACCCCGGCTGCGGAGGACAGTCGCCGTGCTACGGCAGTATCCAGGCCGCGGTCGACGGCGCGCAGCCGGGCGACATCGTGCAGATCCAGGCGGGCACGTATGTCGAGCAGGTGAGCGTGGCGGGCAAGAACGCCGGCGCCGTGACGCCGGCAAGCCGGATCGTGATCCAGGCCGACCCGGGCGCCCCCGTCGGCAGCGTGGTGCTGCACGGCGCGGTCGACCGGTGCGAGAACGGGCACGCCATCCACATCCGCCGGTCGCGCTTCGTCACCGTCCGCGGGCTGACCATCACGGGCGCGGGCGGGGCCGCCATCGGGCTGGCCGGCGGCCCCGACCGGAACGTCGCGATCCACATCGAGCGGAACCGCATGGCGGGCAACGGAGGCTCCGGGTGCGACGGCGGCGTCACCATCGGAGCCGGCAACGTCGCCACCCTGATCGTCAACAACCTCATCCTCGCCAACGGGCGCAACGGCATCGCGACCGGCGACGGCGAGGGCGGGCCGCACACCGTCGTCCAGAACACGATCCACGGCAACGGGTGGAACGGCGTCAGCGCGTCCCGGGCGCACGTGCTCCTGCTCGCCAACAACGCCATCACCGGCAACGGAGCCGAGCCCGGGGCCGCCGGCGGCCGCGTCGGCCTGAGGCGGGAGACGGCGCCGCTGCCGGCGGCCATCACGCTGCGCAACAACCTGATCTGCGGCAATCGCCTCGGCGAGATCACCGGCCCGGTGCTCGACGGGCTGGACGACGCCAACCTCACGCCCACCGGCGCGGAGGGGCCCGGCGTGACCGCGAGCCCCGGCTGCAGCAGCTTCGCGAGCCTCTACCGGAGCCTGCCGGGTCCGGGTGGGCCGGTGGACCCGCTCGCCGACGATCCGACGCCGTCCGGGGGATCGCTCCTCATCGACCGCGGCCTCGATCCCCGCAGCGTGCTGACGCCGGATCTCAATGCGCGCTTCGAGGCGGATTACTTCGCCGAGACGGTGCGGCCTCTCGGCACGAGCGCGGACGCGCCGCCCCGCTTCGACATCGGCGCGGTGGAGGCGCGCCCGGACGCGCAGCCACCCACGGTGGTCTTCCAGGCACCCGCGGCCGGCGCGCACCTGCGCGGCACCGTCGCGGTGCAGGCGCTGGCCCGGGATCCGGGCGGGGCGGTCACCGCGCTCTCGTTGCGTGCCGCCGACCGTGAGCTGGCCGCGGCCCTCGACCCCCGCCCTCCGGCCGGATCGATCACCGCGACCGCATCCTGGAGCACCGAGGGCGCACCGGACGGGGTGCACACCCTGACCGCGGTGGCGACCGACCAGGCCCTGAACGCGGCGACCACGAGCCGGACGGTGATCGTCGACAATACCCCGCCGGACACGCAGGTCACCGGCGGGCCATCGGATCCGGTCGAGGGGACCAGCGTCACGTTCACCTTCACCGGGACCGACGACCTGAGTCCGGAAGGGGAGCTGGTGTTCGCCTGGCGGCTCGACGGCGCGGCCTTCACCCCGTTCGCCCCGACGACCAGCGTCGTGCTCTCCGGGCTCGGCGCGGGGTCGCACGCCTTCGAGGTCAAGGCGCGCGACCGGGCGGGCAACGAGGATCCGTCGCCGGCGCGCCGCACGTTCACGGTGTCCGGCGGGCTCGCGGTCGCGATCACCGAGCCCGCGGGCGGGGCGAGCGTTCCTTCGGGACTCGTCCTCGTTCGTGGCACGGTCGCTTCCGGTGGCGTCGACGCGGGTGTCACGGTCAACGGGGTCGTGGCGGCGCGGCTGGGGAGCTCGTTCGCGGCCATGGTGCCGGCGGGGGCGCCGTCGGTGACGCTCACCGCGGTGGCCACGACCGGCTCGGGCGAGACGGCGACCCATGCCGTCACGGTCACCGTGTCCGACCTGGGTGACAACGCCCTCGCGCTCCGCGCGCATCCGGAGACGGGAGGCGTGCCGCTGACCACCTCGTTCTCCCTGCTGGGCGGGCCGGTTCCTGCGCGCGTCGAGCTCGACCTCGACGGCGACGGGCTGACCGACTTCGACGGAGTCACCCTGGACGGCCAGCGATTCACCTATCGGGCGCCGGGGCTCTACTTCCCCCGCGTGCGGGTCGTGGACCCACAGGGGGTCGTGTTCACGGCCGGTGCGCTCGTCCACGTGCTCGACCCGGCCGAGCTCGACCGGCTGCTCCAGGCCCGATGGACCGCGCTGCGGGAGAGCCTCGGCCGCGGCGACGTGAGCACCGCGGTCGGTCTCTTCGCCGGGCCGTCGCGCGACGCGTACCGGGACCAGCTCACCGCCCTGGCGGGCGCCGGCGCGCTGCCGCAGGTCGCAGCCGACCTCGGCGCCATCACCCCCGTCCGGGTGCTCGCCCGGGCTGCCGAGTACGAGCTGCAGGCCGTCCAGCGGGGCAAGCGCTATTCGTTCCACGTCCTCTTCGTCATCGACACAGACGGCACATGGCGGCTGCGCGCGTTCTGAGCGGCGCGATCGTGCTCACGATGCTGGTGCACGCCGGAGCGCTCTCCGCGCAGGACGACGACGTTCCCCTGCGTCCCTCGGCGGGGGCCTATCGCGGCCTCGTGGTGGACGATCGGACGGATCTGCCGCTGCCCTCGGCCGCGGTGATCATCCTGTGGCAGCGGCCGGACGATGAGATCCAGGGGCTGCGCCGCCTCTCCGCGGCGCGGGAGGCCTTCACGGACGAGAAGGGCGAGTTCGTTTACGAGGTGACGGCCCTGGAGCAGCGGCTGGCGCCGAAGAGCTTCGCGCCGCGCATCGTCATCTTTCGCCCGGGGTATGCGCCGCTGCCGGGCACGCCGCGGCTCTTCCCGCCCGGGGTCGCCGCCGGCCGATTCGCGGAGGCCGGGGCGGTCGTCAGGCTGGTGCCGGTCACGGGCTACGAGGAGCGCGCCGAGGCCTTCAACACCTTCATCGCGATGCTGAGCGCCGCCCAGCTCTTTCCCCCCACGGACCTACCGGAGACCTCCGAGCTCATCCGCGTCGAGCTGGAGAGCCTCGGCGCCCGGCCGATGAAGCCGGCCGTCCCGGGCGCGCGATGAGCGGCCGGCTCGCGCTGGTCGGGCTGTGCGTGCTGCTCGCCCTCGGCAGCGCGACGGCCCCGGCGCAGGAGACCGAGCGGTGGGACCGCTATCTCGACCGACCACGGGGGCCGTACCGGGGTCAAGTCGTCGACGCGGAGACGAAGGCGCCCCTGGTCGGAGCCGTCGTGGTGGTGCATTGGCTGCGCGACCGCGTCTTACCTTTCCACATGGTGGCCGAGAACTACGCGGTGCGCGAGACGGTGACCGATGCGGAGGGCCATTTCCGGCTGGATGGCAGGGACGTGGAGGAGGGGGCGCCGCGCCGCACGCGCCGCCCAGCGTTCCTCATCTTTCAGCCGGGATACGGCAAGTTCCCGGGAGGTCAAGTGTCACCGAAGGGATTCACTGGCGGCATCTTCGAGCGCGACGGAACGGTCGTCGAACTGCCTCGCCTCGCGGATCGGGAGGAACGACGGAAGCACGTTCGATCCTTCGGGCCTCACAGCTACTCGCAGGACCCATTCCGGGATCTCTCCGAACTCATGCGCCGGATCAATGCGGAAAGAATCGCGATCGGCCTCGAACCTTATACGCCGGAGTAGCCATGAGACAGCAGGTAGCGCTGGCAGGACTCGGAGCGATGTGTCTGCTCGCGCCTGGCACCGTAGCCGGGTACGAGGTGGCGACGCACGATCAGATCAGCCGCGAGGCTGGACGCCGCTCCACGGTCGACGAAGTCCTCCGTGTCCAGCTCGGAATGAGTAACGGCACCGGGGCGGTCGTTCGCGGTCGGGCTCTAGCGGATTGGCTCGGCCAAGGCGGGCAGCGCGAGGACGACTCCATCAGGTACCTGAATCATTTCCACGACCCGCTGGCGGACTGGTCGGCGGCGGGCTTGCTCGGCGGTGTGGGCCAATCGTCCGTCGTGTGGGGCCAGAACACGAGCGTGTCTGGCTGGTCGTGGCAGGACGTGCGCAATGCCTACTTCGAGGCGCTGACGCGGCCGAGCCTCGCGGACCGGGAGGCACGGCTGACGCGGACCTTCGAGGGGCTGGGGCGGCAGGCGCACCTGGTGCAGGATGCGGCATCGCCGGGACATACGCGCAACGATCCTCACGCCCTCTACAACTACGAGTCGCTCGTCGACGATGTGCGGGAGCGAGACGAGATCGCCTTCAATACGTGGCTGACCGCTTCACCTGATGCATCCGGCGCCCCCGAGCCGGGCTGGCGGCTGGTGGACGCCAACCCGCTGGCTCCCGTCGCGACGGCGCGGCTGATCGATACCGACCGGTACCTCGGTGGGAACCCGGACGCCACGACCGCCGCCCTCATCGGCCTGGCGGAGTACACCAACGCGAACTTCTTCAGCGAAGATCGGATCTTCACCGAGAACGATCCGGACCCGCTTAAGCGCTTCCCGTACCCTCGCCGATCCAGCGTGAGGGAGCAGGACTTCGACATCCAGGTGGGGGGAGCCAGCGTGAGCCGTCGGTACTTCGTCAAGATCGGCGACGGCGCGACCGGCTACCGCCTGGCCGCCGTGGGCTTCCTGCGCGACTACCACCAGCGCTTCAACCTGGACTGGACGCGGTTCCGCGAGAGCCCGGCGCTCGACGAGGGCGTGTATCGCGACTATGCGGCGCGGCTGGTGCCGCGGGCGGTCGCGTACTCGACGGCGCTCCTGGACTACTTCTTCCGAGGCCGCGTGGTCCCGTTCGGGGACGAGCTGGCGTTCGGGTTCGAGAACCCGACCGACGAGGCCATGGAGGGGACGTTCACCCTCTACTACGACGACACCGGTGACGTCCGGCGCCCGGTGCCGGGGGCCACGTGGGCGAGAGCGCTGCCGCCCTCCGGGTTCGTGGAGGGCCTCGCCTTCTCGGCACCCGGCAGCCCCCTGCCGAAGGAAGCCGGCCAGTACATGCTGGTGTTTCGCGGTGCGCTCGGAAGCGAGCCGGACGCGGTGGTGGGGCGGCAGGTGTTCGTCGCGCCGGTGCTGGTCACGCGGCTGGTCAAGCGGAGCGACGGGACGCCGCATCAGGGTGCCGTCATCCAGGCGATCGACGTGGAGAGCGGGGAGGTCGTGGCCTCCGGCCTCACCGATCAGGACGGCAGGGCGCGGCTCGCGTGGAGGCCCGGGAGGACGATCCTGTTCATCCCGAGCGTCAATCTCTTTCCGATGTACTGGGCGGGTGGGAGCGCCTTCGCGAGCGGCATCGAAGGGGCGCGGCTCGTCCAGACTGGGGACCTCGATGCGCAGCGGCAGGTGACGATCCCGATCCCGCTGATCGCGGCCGCGTGGCCGGAGCGGATCGAGGCGTGCACGGAGCAGCCGCTGTTCGCCCACCGCCCGAGGGGGATCTTCCAGAGCCTTGTGCCGCTGGGCGACGGCCGGCTCGACTTCGTCAGCGTGACGTACGGCGTGAACCTGATCACGTTCATCCGGGACGACAACGGCCGGCAGACGGAGCTGTGCGGCGATACCTCGCCGGCATGCGTCGATCCCCGGGCGGCGTTCGTCGCCGAGGACGTGAATCGGGTCGGGCAGATCGTCGGGCATCTCGTCCGGGACATGCGCTCCACGCACTATCGGCAGATCGTGGACGCCGAGGGCCGACCGATCGGCGCGCCGGCCTGCAGCACCGAGTACTCCGAGGTGGAGGTCGTCCCGGTCACCGTGGCCGAGGACTAGCGGTTGACTCGCCGGGAGCGCCGTCCTAGGATGGCGCTCCCGGACGGAGCGTGATCGGCAAACCTCTCCTCATCGTCCTCGCGCTGGGGGTCGTCTCCCCCGGAGCCATCGCCAGTGCCGTCGTGCTGCCGGAGCGGACGCCGCCCTCGGGCTTCGCCGCCGTCAACGGGCCCTCGGGCGGCCGCACCCTCGCCGGAACCTTCACCGGTAACGCACGCTCGGCCGCCCTGGTCCTGAGCGGCGTGGTCGGCCTGCTTCGCGGCTACTTCGACGGCACCCCGGCGGTCTCGGCCGCCGTCGGCGACCCGGCCGACCGCGGCATCATGGCCTTCTTCGACGCCCGCCTGCAGGGCACACTGGTGCGCGGTGCCGTGATCGTCCAGCTCAACGACGGCGGCGGGGGCGGCGTGGCGGCCATCTTCGACCGGCCTGCGGACATCGGCCGGTCGTTCCCGGCCATGGCACGCCAGCTCGGCGGCATCCAGGTGCCCGGCGGGGGACCGGCGCAGCGGCCGGTGGCGCTCCAGCAGCAGACCACGCCCGACGGCAAGGCGGCCATCGGCGTGCCGCCGGGCTGGCGTATCACCGGCTGGGGCAACGGGGCGGTGGACGTGGCGGGGCCTCAGGGCCAGCTCGTGGACGTCGGCATCTACCTGCCGATCATGGTGCAGCCCACCTTCGTGGGCCCGGTTCGCGTGGGCGATCTTCGCCGCCGCCTCGATGTCGAGGACATCGCCCTCGGGGTTCCCGATCGTCTCGGCGTAGAGGCACTTCGTGTTCGGCCGGATCGCCTTCTCGAAGTTCTTCGGATC
>DATIFV010000006.1:0-2589 GCA_035455085.1 Candidatus Methylomirabilota bacterium
TCGGCTTAGGTCCCGCGTCGAAGATCGCGTTCGGGGTGCTGCTCGGCTTCTTCCCCATCGTGGTCTCGGTGCTGGCCGGGATCCGCCAGGTGCCGGAGACCCTGGTGACGGTGGCCCGGTCCATGGGCGCGGGGCGGTGGACGGTGTTCCACAAGGTCATGCTGCCCGCGATGGCCTCGACCATGGTGGGCGGACTGCGCGCGGGCCTCGCGCTCTCGGTGGTGGGCGTGCTGGTGGGCGAGATCCTGGGCTCCCGCGCCGGCGTGGGCTACGTGATCAACTACGCCTACGGGCTCATGATGACCCGCGAGTACGCGGTGCTCGCGGTGCTGGTAGCGGCCGGGGTGCTGGCGCTCGATCTGGCGGGGGCCCTGGTGGAGGCCCGGGTGAAGCGGTGGGCCGGCTAGGCGTCCTGGGGGGCCAGGCCGCCTCCCTGGCCGAGCTGCTGGTGATCTGGGAGGTCGCGGTGCGCACCGGGCTGGCGGACCCGCTCTTCGTCCCCACGCCGGCCGCGGTGGCGGGCGCGCTCGGGTCGACGCTGCGCGAGGCGCTGCCCCGACTCGGCGACACGCTGCTGAAGGCCCTCGCGGGCTACGTGCTGGCGGTGGGGCTCGGGGTGGCGGGCGGCCTCTCGATCGGCTCGCGGCGCCTCGCCCACGCGGTGGCGATGCCCTACGTGGTGGCTGCCTACGGAGTGCCGAAGATCCTGGTGCTGCCCTGGATCGCCCTGATCTGCGGGCTCGGCGCCACCACCGCGGTGCTGACCGCCACGCTCTTCGCGGTGTTCCCCATCCTGCTCATGGTGGCGGCGGGGACCCGCGACGTGGACCCGACGCTGGTCACCGCGGCGGTCTCGATGGGCGCGACTCGCGGCCAGGTGAGCCGCAAGGTCCTGCTGCCGGCGGTGTTCCCCTCGGTGGTGGCCGGCATGCGGGTGGGCGTGGTCTTCGCGATGCTGGGCGTGCTGCTCGCCGAGATGTTCGCGGGAACCCGCGGCATGGGCTACCTCATGCAGCGCATGGCGATGGCGTTCCGGGCGGCCGATCTCTTCGCGGCCACCGCCGTCGTGTCGGTCCTGTCCATCGTCGTGGTACTGTCTCTCGAGCATATCAGCCGGCGGCTGTCCCGCTGGCGCTGACACAGGAGGCCGGTCAATGGCGACGACGCGTCGGAGCTTCCTCCGGACGGTGGCGGTCGGCACCGCGGCGGCGACGGTGGAGGCCTGGCGGCCCCGCCCGGCGCGCGCGGCGACGCCGGTGAAGGTGGGCTGCGTGGTGCTGGGCGACCTCGGGGTCAACGCCCCCACCATGATCGGCATCGAGAAGGGCTTCTTCAAGCAGAACGACCTCGACGCGGAGATGATCCCGTTCAAGGGCGGGCCGGACCTGCTCAAGGGCGTGCTGGCGGGGGCGGCCGACATCGGCATCACCGGCGCCACCGATCCCCTGGTGTTCCGCGAGCGCGGGACGGGGATCCGGGCGGTGGCCACCATCCTCGAGAAGAACCACTTCACGCTGACGGTGGGCCCGAACGTCAAGAAGGTGGAGGACCTCAAGGGCGGCTCCATCGGGGTCACGGTGGTCGGCTCCACCACCTGGGTGTTCGCACGCATGCTGGCCAGGAAGATGGGCTGGGAGCCGGAGAAGGACATCAAGATCGTGGGCGTGGGCGGCCTCGACGCGCAGGCGGCCGCGCTCCGGCGGGGCGAGACGCAGGCCTGCATCTTCGGCGATGCGGGCGCGGTGCTCGAGGCCCAGGGGGTGGGCCGCATCCTGATGCGCCTGGACGAGGTCACGCCCAGGTGGATCAGCCTGATCGCCTACACCACCGACGATCTCCTGAAGACCAAGAAGGACACCCTGCAGCGGACGCTGCGGGCCCTGTTCCAGGGCCACAAGTTCTTCCGGGACAACGCGGAGGAGTCGATCCGGATCGCGGCCAAGGGCATCGGCTGGCCGGAGACGGCCACACGGCGGGCCTACGATCTGGTGAAGCCGCTCCTGTCGGTGGACGGGCGCATGGACCTGGAGGCGATGAAGGTCATGCAGGACACCCTGCTGGAGCTGGGAGTGCTCAAGCAGCGCCTGCCGCTCGACCAGCACTACACGACCGAGTTCGTTCCCGTGAAGGTTTAGTCCCCGCCGGGAGGATAATGGCCGCATGGCCAGGCATCAGGCCGTGCTCATTCCCGGCGACGGCATCGGCCCCGAGGTGACCGCCGCGGTCCGTCGCATCCTCGACGCGGTGGCGGCCCCGATCGACTGGGTGGAGTGCCGCGCGGGCCTGTCCGCGCTCGAGCGCGGGGAGGACGTGCTGCCGCGCGAGACCCTCGACGCGATCAGCCGCCTGGGAGTCGCGCTCAAGGGGCCGTGCACCACCCCGATCGGCGAGGGCTTCGTTTCCATCAACGTGCGGCTGCGCAAGGAGCTCGATCTCTACGCGGCGGTGCGGCCGGTGCGCAGCCTCGACGGCGTGCCCACCCGCTACCGCGACGTGGACCTCGTCATCATCCGCGAGAACACCGAGGGGCTCTACTCGGGCATCGAGGCCACGCTGGCTCCGGGGGTCGTGACCACGACCAAGGTCGCC
>DATIFV010000007.1:0-23618 GCA_035455085.1 Candidatus Methylomirabilota bacterium
GCCAGCATGGCGAGCAGCAGCACGTACTCGGCCTGGTGGTCGCCGATGGTGCGCGCGGGCATCGGCATCGGCCGCAGCCCGAGGTGCGCGGCCATCCGCTCCTGGGTGGCCAGGCCCAGCTCGCCGAGCGAGGCGAGGGTGCCCGCCCCGCCGCCCAGCATAGCCACGAAGACCCGGCCCTCGCAGGCCTGCAGCCGCTCCACGTGGCGGCCCAGCTCGTCGATCCACACCGCGACCTTGAAGCCGAAGGTGGCGGGCACCGCGTGCTGGCCGTGGGTGCGGCCGGGCAGGAGCACGTCCTTGGTGCGCTCGGCCAGGTCGGCGAGCGCGGTCAGGATGGCCGCGAGCTGGCGCTGGAAGATGTCGTGGGCGCGCCGCACCTGCAGGAGCTGGCCGGTCTGGGTGACGTTCTGGGTGGTGGCGCCCCAGTGCACGTAGCCGCCGGCGTCGCCCTCGCAGGCACGGTCCAGCTCCCACACCAGCGGCACCAGCGGGTGGCCGGTGCGGGCCAGGCCCTCGCGCACCGCGGCCAGGTCCAGGTACGCCAGGTGGGCCTTGCGCTCGATCTCGCGCGCCGCGGCCTCCGGGATGACCCCCAGCTCGGCTTGGGCCCGGGCCAGCGCCGCCTCGACGTCGAGCCAGGACTGAAAGCGCGCGGCCTCGGTGAACAGCGCGCGCACGCCCGGATCCTCGATGCGCAGCGAGGTGGGCTCCTCCAGCATGGGCGATTCCATCGCACGCCGGTCCCGCGTTGTCAACGGCGGGGACAGGGCGCGGCGGAGGCGGAGACGTTCGCCCGCGAGGGCGGATCAACAACGCGGCCATCGCCATCCCGCGGGTGCCGATCGAGGAGCGCTCGGTGGCGGAGTGGGACCAGGTGATGGCGGTGAACGCCCGGGGCGTGTTCCTGGGCACCAAGCACGCGATCCCGGCCGTGCGCCGGGCCGGCGGCAGGTCGATCGTGAACATCTCCTCGGTGGCCGGCATCGGCTAGTCGCTGCACCAGGAGCCGGTCTACGCGGCGAGCAAGGGCGCGGTCCGGATCTTCACCAAGGTGACCGCAAGCCAGCACGCGAAGGACAAGATCCGCTGCAACTCGGTCCACCCCGGCCCGGTGGACACCGAGATGTTCCACAAGGCCTTCCAGGACAAGGATGCGATGGCGCGGCGCCTGCAGCGCATCCCCTTGGGGCGGATGGGCACGGTGGCCCGCCGAGCTGCTCATCGACGGGGGCGCTCTCGCGCAATGATCACCCGGCGCGCGCCGGAGCGCCCGCCCCTGGTGCTCTACCAGCGCACCCGGGAGCGCCAAGCTTGACTCCTCGCGGGATGCCCCATAGAGTAGCGCAACTCGGCGCGAACCTCTGCCGGAAGGAGCCGCGAACATGAGGCATTGGCGCACGGCGGTCGTCGTCCTCGTCCTGGTCCTGGTCCCGCTCACCGCAGGCGCGGCCCCCGCGGGCCGGGTCGTGATCGCGCAGGGCGTGGACCCCACCTCGCTCGACATGATGAACCAGCAGGAGCAGCCCGCGTCCAACGTGGGCGCCCAGATGTTCGAGTCCCTGCTCGAGCGCGATCAGAACCTCAAGCTGGTGCCGGCGCTCGCGGTCGCGATGCCGAAGCTGGTGGCGCCCACTACCTGGGAGTTCAAGCTGCGCCGCGGCGTCAAGTTCCACAACGGCGAGGACTTCAATGCCGACTCGGTCAAGTTCAGCATCGAGCGGCTGGCCAACCCCGCGAACAAGCTCCGCGGCTCCTCCTCGTTCGCCCCCATCGACCGGGTGGAGATCGTGGACCCCTACACGGTGCGGATCCACACCAAGAAGCCGTGGCCGGTGTTCGTGAGCCACATCGCCCTGCGCCAGGCCGCGATGTACCCGCCCAAGGAGTACGCGGGCAAGGACGCGGCCGCGATCTCCCGGAGCCCGATCGGCACCGGCCCGTACCGCTTCGTCCGCTGGTCGAAGGACGAGGAGATCGTGATGGAGGCCTTCCCCGGCTACTGGGGCGGCGCGCCGAAGATCAAGACGGTCGTGTTCAAGCCGATCCCCGACGACGCGGTGCGGGTGGCCGCGCTCCAGAACGGCGAGATCGACGTGGCGGTGAACATCCCGCCCCACATGGCCGGGATCATCGAGAAGCACCCGAAGATCTTCCTGAGCACCGCGCCCTCCATCCGGACCATCCAGCTCATGATCTACACCCACCAGATGGACGCCGGCCACAAGCAGACCGGTCCCTACCCTGGGCCCACCGCCGACAAGCGGGTGCGCCAGGCCCTGGCCTACGCGATCGACGCCGACGAAATCATCAAGGGCGTGATGGACGGCAAGGCGGTGCGGGTGGCCACCATGCTGCCGAGCATGCACTTCGGCTTCGACCCCTCGCTCAAGCCGGTCAAGCAGGACCTGGCCCGGAGCAAGAAGCTGCTCACCGAGGCCGGGTTCCCGAACGGCCTGGAGATCGTGCTCAACGGCCCGCAGGGCCGCTACGTGCGCGACAAGGAGGTCGCGGAGGCGGTCGCCGGCCAGCTCACCAAGGCCGGCATCAAGACGACGCTCCGCACCTTCGAGTTCGTCAACTACCTGAACACCATGGTGTACGTGCACAAGGCCGGCCCGGTCTGGCTCATCGGCTGGGGGCATCCCACCATGGACGCCGAGGCGATCTACGTCCCGCTGTTCAAGTCGCCCAACCTCTTCTCCAACTGGTACAACGAGGACTTCAACGGGATGGTGGAGGAGGCGCAGTCGCAGATGGACGAGAAGAAGCGCCTCGCCCAGTATCACCGGATCAACAAGCTGTGGATCGAGGAGGTCCCCGCGATCCCGCTCTACCAGCAGATCGACCTCTACGGGGCGAACCGGCGGCTCAACTGGAAGGCGCGCAGCGACGAGCTGATCCGCGCCTCCGACATGTCCCTCAAGTAACCCGCGCGGCCAGCTCCTCGCCCCAGGGCTCCATGGCGGGCCGCAGCGGGGTGAACTCCCGCACGCGGCCCGCCGCGCCGGTCAGGATGCGGTCGATCGTGGCCCGCTCCGCCGCGGTCAGCTCGAGCTCGGCCCCCGCGTCGTTGGCGTCCACCTCGGCGGGGGTGCGCGCGCCCACCAGCGCGGTGCTGATCGCGGGGTTCGCGAGGACCCAGGCCAGCGCGATCTGGCTGAGCGGCACCCCGCGCGGGTCGGCCACCTCGCGGCGCAGCCGCTCGGCCACCGCCACGTTGGCCCGGAGGTTGTCGCCCCGGAAGATGGGCTGACCGAAGGCGACTCCGCCCGCGCGCCAGTCGCGGCCGGCCTCGAAGGTCGTCGCGGCGGTGAAGGCCCCGGTGAGCAGGCCGTGGGCCAGCGAGCCGTAGCCCATCACCCCGATGCCCTGGCCGAGGCAGTACGGGAAGGTCTCCTGCTCCTGGCGCCGGTCGAGCATGTGGTAGCCCACCTGCGAGACGTCCACCCGCCGGGTGCGCATGCACTCGGCGAGCATGGCGCCGGTGAAGTTGGAGACGCCCACGAAGCGGGTCCGTCCGGAGGCCACGACCTCCTCCAGCGCGCGCATGGTCTCGTCCATCGGCGTCGCCGCGTCCGGCCAGTGCACGAGCAGCACGTCCACCCAGTCGGTGCGCAGGCGCCCCAGGCTCGCGTCGATCTCCCGCAGGATGTTGGCGCGGCTCGCGTCGCGTAGTGGCCCGGGCTGGCCGGGCGGCGGCACCCGCACGCCGCACTTGGTGACCAGGATCACGTCACGGCGCCGGCCCTCGAGCGCGCGGGCCACGACCTCCTCCGAGTGGCCGGCCCCGTAGGCGGGCGCGGTGTCCACGCAGTTCACCCCGCGCTCGAGCGCGCGGTGGATGGCCTTCACCGCCTCGTCGTCCTCGATCGCCCCGTAGCGATCACCCGCCATGGGCCAGCAGCCGAAGCCCACCACCGAGACCTCGAGACCGGTGCGTCCGAAGGGACGGTAGCGCATGGTCATCCTCTCGCGGCCGCGCCCGGGACATAGACCCGGGCGACGCGCGGCCCGACGGTGGTCGCCACGTGGTGCAGGCCGAGGCCGTGGTGGGCCGCGACCTCGGCCGCGGTGATCTCGAGATGGCCCTGGCGGCCGATGATCACGACCTCGTCGCCCACCACCGCGTCGGGGACCGCGGTCAGGTCGATGCGGGTGTGCTCGAGCGACGGCGCGCCGATCAGCGGCACCGCCCGGCCGCGCACGAGGACGCGGCCGGCGTGGAGCCAGCGCAGCCCGTCGGCCGACCCCATCGGCACCACCCCGAGCCGCAGGGGCGGCGCCACCGGGAAGGGCGCCTGCGCCGCGAAGCGCTCGCGCGGCGCCAGCTCCTTGACCGTGATCAGCCGCGTGGTCAGGGCCCGGAGCGCCGGGCGCAGCGGCACCGGCGGCGTCTCGCCGGGGAAGGTGATCCCGTAGAGCATCCGGCCCGGGTCCACCGCGTTGAGATACGTGTGCGGGACGCGCAGCACGAACGGGCTCGCGGCCAGGAGGCGCACCGGGACCCGCACCCCGTGCGCCTCCAGCTCGTCCACGACGCCGGTGAACCGGCCGAGCTGCCAGTCCGCGTATGCCGGATCGGCGCCGACCTCGGCGTGGGGATGGGCGCACAGGCCCCCGAGGCGCACGTGGGGCAGCTCCAGCATCGCGAGGATCAGCTTCACCGCCTGCTCGGCCGGCACCCCGAGGCGCTCGAGGCCCACGTCCACCTTGACGAAGACCTCGCACGGGCCGGCCGCGGCCCGCGAGCAGGCCCGCGCGCCTTCGAGATCCACCACGGTCGGGACCAGACCCCGGGCGATCAGCTCCGCCGCCGCCTCCGGGAGCGAGCTCGGATAGACGAGGATCGGCGCGGCGATCCCGCGACTGCGGAGCCGGATGCCCTCGCTGGGATCGGCCACCGCCAGCCAGTCGGCGCCGTGCTGGACGAACACCGCCCCCATCTCGGCGGCCCCGTAGCCGTAGCCGTCCGCCTTGACCACCGCGAAGATGCGCCGGCCGGGGCCGACGAGGCTCCGGACCGCGCGGAGGTTGTCGGCCGCCGCGTCGAGGTCGACCTCGAGCGTGCTGGGGCGCAGCGGGACGTCGCTCATGGTCATCACGACCTCCTCGTCGCCGCAGAATAACCCGATACGGGCCCGCCGGACATGCCGATCGAGATCGCCCCCCCTCACCCTGCCCTCGCCCTCCGCGGGAGGGTGAGGGCAGGGTGAGGGGCGGCCGGGCTACCCGCGCGCGCGCTGCCGCAGCACGAGCTGGCCGCGCCCGGGCCGGCTCAGGAGCCGGCCGTCGCGGGCGACGACCTCGCCGCGCGAGAGGGTCAGCCGTGGCACGCCCCGGATCGCGAAGCCGTGGAAGGGATCGTAGCCGGCCCTCGAGTGGAGCTGCCGCTCGTCGATGGTCTGGGCGGCCGCGGGATCGAGCAGCAGCAGGTCGGCGTCGCTGCCCACCGCGATCGTGCCTTTCCGGGGGTAGAGGCCGAACAGCTTCGCGGGCGTGGTGGCGAATGCGGCGACGAACGTCTGGAGCGAGATCCGCCCCTTCGCCACCCCCTCGGAGTACACCACGCGCATCTCGGTCTCGAGCCCCGGGACGCCGTAGGGAATCTTGCGGAAGTCGGCGGCGCCCTCCGCTTTCTGCTTCACCGTCCAGGAGGTGTTGTCGCTGCCGATGGTCTGGATGTCGCCGGCGCGGAGCGCGTCCCAGAGCGCCTCGAGGTCCGACTCGGTGCGGAGGGGCGGCGCCCCGCAGACCTTCGCGGCCTCGACGCCGCCCTTCGCGTAGGCCTCCCGGGTCAGGCCGAGGTAGATCGGCCGCGTCTCGCCCCACACGCGCAGGCCGCGCCGGCGCGCCGCCCGCAGCGCCTCGGCCGCGCCGGAGCAGGACATGTGGACGATGTACACCTCCGCGTCCACCAGCTCCGCGTAGTCGATGACCCGGCGCGTGGCCTCCACCTCGGCCAGGGCGGGGCGGCTGTCGGCGTAGTGGCGCGGGTCGGTGCGGCCGGCCGCGATCAGGTCGGCCTGGGCGAGATCCAGCATCTCGCTGTTCTCGCAGTGCACGTTGACCAGCGCGCCCGCCGCGCGCGCCGCCCGCAGCACCCGCAGCAGCCCCTCGTCGGGCAGGCCGAACTCGCGGATGGTGAAGACCTTGACGCTCGGGAAGCCGGCCCCGACCAGCGCGGGCAGCTCGCGCAGGACCGCGTCGGTGGCCTCCGAGAGGATCACGTGGAAGCCGTAGTCCACGTGGGCCCGGCCCGCGGCCTTGGCCTTCCACGTCTCGATGGTGCGGGCCAGCGTGTCGCCCTTCGTCTGCCAGGCGTAGTCGCAGATCGTGGTGATCCCGCCGCAGGCCGCGGCCGCGGTGCCGGACTCGAAGTCGTCCGCGGTGCGGGTGCCGCCCAGGTCGAGGTCGAGGTGGGTGTGGACGTCGACCCCGCCCGGAACCACCGCGAGGCCGCGTGCGTCGATCTCCGGCTCGCTCCTCGGCAAGCCCTGGTCGATGGTGGCGATGCGCCCGCCCCGGATGCCGAGATCGGCCACCACCGCGTCGGTGGCGGTGGCCACCAGCCCCCCGCGGATCACGAGATCGTAGGCCATGGCTCAGCTCCGCACGAAGAGGCGCTTGGCGATCATGCCGTGCACGCCCTGGCGCTGGTCCACCACCTGGGTCACCCCGAACTCGCCGGCAACCGAGATCAGCGAGTAGGCGTCGTCGCGGCTCAGGCCGCGGCATCGTCCCCGCCCGCCGCCGGCCCGGCGTGCGAAGGGCGCGGCCCGGGGCCTCCTCGCCTTCGCGCGGAGGACGTGGAGCATGGGAGCGGGCGCGGAGCGCCTTACCCGGTCACGCCTTCAGATCGTCGAGATGCTTGCGCACGCCCGCGACCATGGACGCCAGGTCGGAGGTGAGCATGACCAGATCGAAGCCGCGCTTCACCGCGCCGGCCGCGAACGTGCCGCTCGCGCAGTGCATGGCCGCCTTGATGCCGTGCTTGTGGGCCGCGTCGCGGATGCGATCGCACGTCGCCATGTGCACCGGGTCCGGATTGTCGGGCCGCGGGGACAGGCCGATCGCGAAGGCCAGGTCCGACGGGCCGATGTACACGCAGTCGAGCCCCGGGGTCGCGCAGATCGCGTCCAGGTTGGCGAGGCCCTCCTTGGTCTCGACCATGCCCATGACCACGATCTCGTCGTTGGCCTTGGCCACGTAGTCGGCGCCGCCGTAGTGCACCGCGCGCACCGGCCCCGAGGAGCGCATGCCCACCGGGGGATAGCGGCACGCCGCCACCGCCTTCGCGGCATCCTCGGCGGTGTTGATCAGCGGCACCAGGATCCCGTAGGCGCCCAGGTCCAGCGCCTTCATGATCGCGGCCGGGTCGTTCCAGGCCACCCGCACCACCGGCACCGTGTCGGTCTGGGAGATGGCCTGCAGCATCGGCCAGAGGTTCGCCATGTCGGTGAGCCCGTGCTGCATGTCCACGACCAGGGCGTCGAAGCCCTGCCGCGCCATCACCTCCGCGGTGAAGGCGTTGGACACCGAGAGCCAGCCCATCGTCACGCACTTGCCCTCGCGCCAGAGCTGCTTGATCCTGTTCGGCCGCATGGTCACACCTCGTCGAATGGGGTAGCCGGAGTCGCCCGGCGGGCGGGCGAAGCGTACCACAGCCGCCGTGGTATAACACGCCCCGTGGACCTCGAGCTCACGGACAAGGTCGCGATCGTCGGCGGGGCGAGCAAGGGTCTCGGGCGGGCCTGCGCGGAGGTGCTGGCCGAGGAAGGCGCGCGCGTGGCGATCTGCAGCCGCTCGCGGGACGATCTGGAGAAGGCCGCGAAGGACATCCGGGGCGCGACCGGACGCGACGTGCTGGTCTTCGCGGGCGACCTGGACCGGCCCGAGACGATCCGCGCCCTGGTGGCCGCCACCGTCGAGCGCTTCGGCCGGCTCGACATCCTGGTCAACAACTCCGGCGGCCCGCCGCTGGCCCAGGCCCAGAGCGCCACCGAGGAGCAGTGGGCCACCGCGGTGGAGCGCTCCCTCCTCTTCTTCGCCCGCATGTGCCGGGAGGCCCTGCCCCATCTCAGGAAGCAGGCGGCCGGCCGCATCATCAACATCCTGGCCAGCACCGTGTACCAGCCGATCCCCAACCTGGTGCTCTCCGGCGCCACCCGCATGGGCGTGGTCGCCTTCGCCAAGAGCCTCGCCGACGAGGTCGGCCGCGACGGGGTCCTGGTCAACAACGTCTGCCCGGGCTCGATCATGAGCGAGCGGATGATCTCGAACGTGACGGAGCGGGCCCGGCAGCTCGGGATCACGCTGGAGCAGGCGCTGGCCCAGCGGGCGGAGGAGACCGCGGTGAAGCGCCTCGGCGAGCCGAGGGAGCTGGCCCACCTGGTGGCGTTCCTCGCCTCCGGCAAGTCGAGCTACATCACCGGGACGACGATCCTCGTGGACGGCGGCCTGGTGCGCTCCGTGCTCTAGCCCGGCCCCCTCGCCAATCCGCTCCCGCGCGAGGGGAAAAGGGAGTAGCACCGTCCCTGGTCCGTCAATCGTCCCGCACGAGGGGGAGAGGGCAGGGTGAGAGGGTGGCGGCGGCCTACGCCATCGAGTCCGGGCTCACCGCGCGGCCGGCGCGCCCGGACTCGTAGATCGCCAGCGCGACCTGCAGCATGTGCCTCGCGGCGCGCACGTGCTGGGCCGGCGCGCGGCGGCCCAGCACGCCGTCGACGAAGTCGGCGGCGGCGCCGTCGAAGGACAAACTCGCCCCGTCAGGCCGGAAGCCTGTCGCCGTCGGGCGGAGCCGGCACCTCGAAGGCGTTGACCACGCCGCACAGCATCCCGAAGTAGCTCGCGGCCGCGGTCATCTCCACCATCCACTGGGCTCCGTGCCGCCGGGCCAGCACGTCGAAGGCCGCCGGCTCGACCCGGTTCGCGCGCATGAGCTGGCGCACGTAGACCACGATCTCGCGCTCGTCGACCGGCAGCCCGGCCGGATCGCCCTTGGCGCGGAGCACGTCGATGACCGCCTCGCTTACCCCGTTGCGCCGCGCCTGGCCGACCTGGGCGGACCAGACGTAGGCGGCCTCGCGCTCCCGCACCGCGGCCAGGATCGCCACCGAGCGGAGCCGGCCTTCGACCGTGCTCTCGTCGCGGAAGAACGTGACCAGGGGCAGGAGCCGCTCGGCCAGCTTCGGGCTGTGGAGCAGCATGCTGAAGGGGCCGCGCACGTTGCCGAAGACGCGGACGACGGCGTCGACGACTCCGTGGTGGACGGCGGGGACGTCGGCCTTGCCGGTGATGGGGGCGATACGGGGCATGGGACGCTCCTCCCTCGCGCGCTCAGCGGGCGGTCAGCCGGTCCAGCACGTCGAAGTACTCCGGAAAGGTCTTCGACACGCAGCCCGGGTTCACGATGCGGATGCCCGGCGCGCGCAGGCCGGTCACCGCGAAGCTCATCGCGATGCGGTGGTCGTCGTAGGTCTGCACGTCGGTGGGCCGCGGGAGGCCGGGATGGATGGTGACCGCGTCCCAGCTCTCCTCCACCCGCAGGCCCATGCGCTTGAGCTCGGCGGCGGCGGCCGCCGGCCGGTCGCTCTCCTCGAAGTGGGTCTGGGCGATCCCGCGCACCGTCACCGGTCCGTCCGCGAACGGCGCGATGGCCATGAGCGTGGTCGCCACGTCGCCCATCCGGGTGAAGTCGGCGTCCACCGCGTGCAGCTTCGCGGGGCCCCGCACCGTGACCGACGTCTCGCCCATCGAGACCTCGCAGCCCATCCGGGCGAGCACGTCGAGCAGGCCGAGGTCGCCCTGGGCGGACCCCCGGCCCAGGCGCGGCACCACCACGCGGCTGCCGGTCACCGCCGCGGCCGCGAAGAAGTAGGACGCGGCCGAGGCGTCCGGCTCCACCGCGTAGGAGCGGGCCTGGTAGCGCTGGCCGGCCGCCACCCGGAAGTGGCGGTCCCCCTCCCGCTCCCCGGCCACCCCGAAGGCCTCCATGGTGGACAGGGTCATCGTGATGTAGGGCGCCGAGACCAGCTCGCCCTCCACCTCGATCTCGACGTCGTGGCGGGCGTACGGCGCAGCGAGCAGGATCGCGCTGAAGTACTGGCTCGAGATGTCCCCGCGCATGCGGGTGCGGCCGCCCCCGATGCCCCGGGCCCGCACCACCACCGGCGGGCAGCCGGTGCCCTCGCGGCTGACCGCGTCCACCCCGAGGGCGCGCAGGCCGTCGAGCAGCGGCTGGATGGGCCGCTTGCGCATCGCGGGCGAGCCGTCCACCACGAAGGTCCCGTGCCCGAGGGCAACCGCGGCGGTCAGGAATCGGGCGGCGGTGCCCGCGTTGCCGATGTCGAGCGTGGCCTCGGTGGCCGGGAACCGGCCGTCCACGCCGTCCACCACGAAGGTGCGCGCCGCCTCGTCCGCCCGCACCCGCACCCCGAGCGCCTCGAGGGCGCGGTGCATGTAGCGCGTGTCGTCCGACCAGAGGGCCTGGGTGATCTCCGAGCGGCCCCGGGCCAGCGCCGCGACCAGCAGGGCCCGGTTCGAGTAGCTCTTGGAGCCGGGCAGCGCCACCTCCGCGTCGAACGGGCGTGTGACGGGCTCGACGGGCCGGACGGGGGCTGGTGTCTCCGTCATGATTGGCGCATCATACCGCCGTCCGGGACCGAGGCTTCATCCAAACCCGAGGAGGCCGCGCCGATGGCGATCACCATCCGACAGGTCGGGCCCTGCTTCGCGGGCGAGGTCGACGGCATCGACCTCGCGACCCCGCTCTCCCCGGAGGACGCAGCCGCCATCCACGCGGGCATGGACCGCTACGCGGTGCTGGTCTTCCACGGCCGGCCCATCTCCCTCGAGGAGCAGATGGCCTTCACCCTCGCCCTCGGCCCGATCGAGGACGCGGTCCGCACCAGCCTGCGCGAGGACGGCAACCTGCGGCTGCCCACCACCTTCGCGGACGTGTCCAACCTCGACCGGGACGACCGGGTCTTCGCCCGGGACGCGCGGCCGCGCCTCTTCGCCCTCGGCAATCGCCTCTGGCACTCGGACAGCTCGTTCAAGCCGACTCCCGCGAAGTACTCCCTGCTCCACGCCCACCGCGTGCCGTCGCGGGGCGGCAACACCGAGTTCGCGGACATGCGCGCGGCCTGGGACGCCCTCGACCCGGAGATCCAGGCGACGTGCGAGGGCCTGGTCTGCGAGCACTCCCAGCTCTACTCGCGCCAGCAGATCGGCTTCACCGACTTCACCGACGAGGAGCGCGCGCGCTTCGCTCCGGTGCGCCAGGTGCTGGTGCGCAGCCATCCGGTGACCGGGCGCAAGTCGCTCTACCTCTCCTCCCACGCCGGCGGCATCGTGGGCTGGCCGGTCCCGGAGGCCCGCGCCTTCCTGCGCGACCTGGTCGAGCACGCCACCCAGCGGCAGTTCGTCTACTCGCACCGGTGGCGGGTCGGGGATCTCGTGATGTGGGACAACCGGCAGACGATGCATCGCGCCCGCCCCTTCCCGCCGGACGAGCCGCGCGACGTGCGCCGGACCACCCTGGCTGGCGACCGGCCGACGGTGACGCAGGTCAGCTGAGGCGCCAGCTCTTGTCCACGTAGCGCCGGCCGTCCACCGTGGAGATCTGGAGCGCGGCGCGGTAGGCGCCGGCCGCGGCGGTGTGCACACGCGTCTCCACCGCGACCCGCTCCGGGTCGGGTCCCCCGTCGAGGGCCTCGGTCAGGACGCGCCCGTCCAGGCCGTTCTCGCCGGCGATGCCGAGCAGGGCGAGCACCGTCGGTGTCACGTCCACGTTGCCCGCGGGCACGGAGACCGTGGCGCCCTTCCTGAACCGGGTGCCCCAGGCCAGGAAGGTGTTGCGCACGTTCCACGGGCTCATGCTGCCGTGGTCGCTCGCGTAGAGGGCGCCGCCCGCGCCCACGCACGCCAGATCGGTCCCGCGCACCCCGAAGGCGTTGGTCCGCGAGGTCCACGGGAACGTGATGAGCAGGTCCGGGCTGCGGCCGCGGTTGGCCACCTGGATGAGGTCCAGGGGGAACGCGCCGTCCACGGCTTCCCCCGCGAAGAGCACCCCGCCCCAGTCCTGCGCCTGGACGAACCGGGCCAGCCGCGCGACCCGCTCACGGTCGTGGCCCTCCACGTGGAGCGCAACCGCCTGGCCGCTGCTGGCCAGGACCACGTCGGTGGAGTCGGGCGCGGCCTTGAGCCCGGCCGTCACCAGCGCGCCCGCCACGTCCACGCCGGCGGTGTTCGTGGTGAAGCCGTGGTCGGAGATCACGAGCACGCTCGTCGACGCGGCGAGCCCGAGCCGCTCGAGGGTGTCGAGCACCAGGGCGATCTCGCGGTCGCCGTTGCGCAGCGCCTCGCGGGCCTGCGGCGAGCCCACGCCGACCGCGTGCTGGCTGTGGTCCGGCTCGGTGAGCCAGTTGATCACCACCGTGGGGGCGAGCTCGGGCAGCACGACCTCGCGCAGCACCCGCTGCGTCCAGCCCACCGGGGCGTCGAACCGCCCGCCGCCCCCCTCCTTGGCCGGCGCGGGGCCGAGCCGGCTCAGGATGCGCTCGCTGAGCGCGGCCGGGTAGGCGACGGTCTTGCCGGGGTCGAGATAGCCGTTCACGAGCGCGCCCACCCCGGCCCGCGACCCGGGGTTGAGCAGGAACGCGCTGCCGGTCGAGCCCGAGCTGACGGCGGCCAGCCGCAGCCCGCGGGCGTGCAGCCGCTCGGCCAGGGTCGGCACCTCGAGGACGTGGCCGTCGCTGGCCCGGTCGAGCGCCAGGAAGTTGCGGTGGTTGCCGGTGTCGAAGGCGCGCCGATCGTCCACCGCCGGCACGTACATCTGGTTGCCCACCAGCCCGTTGGTGCCCGGCTGCGTCCCGGTGGCGATCGCGGCCGCATTCACCCGAGTCACGGTGGGGAAGACCGCGTGGCCGCGCGTGAACTCCACCCCCTCGGCGCGCAGCCGGTACAGGGTGGGCGTGTCCTCGGGGGTGATGGAGTCCGGGCGTAGCCCGTCCACCACGAACACCAGGACAAGCCGCGGGTCGGTCGGCACTAGAGCGGGCTATTCACTAGGCCGGCTCGATGCCGACGATCTCGTTGAACCGCCCGAAGCCGATGTAGAGCGTGGCGTGGGCCACCAGCTCGATCACCTCGGCGTCGGAGAACTGCGCGCGCAGCTCGCCCCAGAGGGCGTCGTCCACCTTCCGGTGATCCACCGCGAGCTTCTCGGCGAAGCGGACCGCCGCCCGCTCGCGGGGGGTCAGCAGGTCGGAGGTCTCGTCGTCGATCGCGGCGATCTTGGCTTCGGTCGCTCCCGCATGCCGGGCCCCGGCATAGCGCGCCTTGAGTCAGTAGCGACAGCCGTTGAGCGCGGCGATCTTGATCCGCACCAGCTCGCGGATGACCGGACCGATCGTCCCCTCGCGCACGAGCGCGCCGCGGAAGGCGGCGAGCGCCTTCACCACCGCGGGGTTCCGCGCATACGTGCGCGTGCTCGCCGAGGTGCCGATCTGCTGCTCGGACTCCTCGCACAGATGCCGGATCTCTTCGTCCACCTCGTGAATGCCGAGCGGCTCCATCCTCGCCATCGTCCCCTCCTCCTGGGGTCAGGTCTTGAATTACGACATTTTCTGAGTGGGTTGCGCCCTGCCGACACGCGAGGAAATGTCGTAATTCAAGACCTGACCCCGTCCGCCGGCGATCTGGGGGAGGATGAAGACCTCGCTGTCGGGACCGATGGGCTCCAGCAGCGAGTCCTGGAAGATCTGGCCGTCGATGGCCACCGCGACCCCGCCCTCGAGATAGCGCTCCAGTGCCGGATAGCGCTCGCTGAGCTGCCGGAACAGCTGCTGTACGGACGTCGCCGAGAGATCGATCTCGGCGACGCCCCCCGTGATCTGCGCGAGGTTGCCGACCAGCACCACCCGCGCCATGACGCCGGCTCAGGCCTTGTTCAGGCCTCTGTCCTTGAGCGCTTTCAGCACCTTGGGCGGCGACATGGGCAGCTCGGTGAAGCGGATGCCTGTGGCCTGCTCCATCGCGTTGGCGATGGCTCCGAGCGGCGGCACGATGGGCGTCTCGCCGACGCCCCGCACGCCGTAGGGATGCTTCGGGTTGCCCACCTCGACCAGGATCGTGTCGATCATCGGCACGTCCGAGGCCACCGGCATGCGGTAGTCGAGGAAGCCCGGGTTCTGGAGCTTGCCGTCCGCGCCGTAGACGTACTCCTCGTTGAGCGCCCAGCCGATCCCCTGCACCGCCCCGCCCTGGAACTGGCCCTCGACGTAGGCCGGATGCAGCGCGCGGCCCGCGTCCTGGGCCACCGTGTAGCGCAGGATCGTGGTGCGGCCGGTCTCGGGATCCACCTCGAGGTCCACCAGGTGCGTGCCGAAGCTCGGCCCCGCGCCCTGGGCGTTGATGCGGCCGACGCCCCCGATGGGCCCGCCGGTCTTGCCGGCCACCTTGGCGAAGTCCGCGATGGTCATCGGCTTGACCTTCTCCGCGAGCGCCCCGAGCGGCCGCACCGCGCCGTCCTTCCACTCGACCAGCTCCGGCCTGGCCTCCCAGAGCTTGCAGGCCCGCGCGCAGAGATCGGCCTTGATCTGCTTGGCCGCCTCCACGAGGGCCATGGAGCCCGAGAAGGCGGACCGGCTGCCGCCGGTGAGGAAGTTGAAGCCGAGCGAGCCGGTGTCCCCGATGATCGGGCGGATCTTGTCGTAGGGCACGCCCAGCTCGTCGGCGGCCACCGAGGTCAGGGAGGCGCGCAGGCCGCCGATGTCCGGCGTGCCCGCCATCAGCGAGATGGTGCCGTCCTCGTTCACGGTGAGCGACACGCAGGTCTCCCCGCCGATGTTGAACCAGAAGCCGGAGGCCACCCCGCGGCCCTGCCACTTCCGGAGCGGGGTGTTCCAGTGCTCGGTCTTCTTGATCGAGTTCAGCGTCTCCTCGAGCCCGATCGGCCCGAACTTGGGTCCGTAGGCCGCCTTGGTGCCCTCGCGGGCCGCGTTCATCATGCGCAGCTGGATCGGATCGATCCCGAGCTTCTTCGAGATCTCGTCCACCACGCTCTCGACCGCGTACTCCGAGATCGGGGCGCCGGGGGCCCGGTAGGCCGCGACCTTCGGCCGGTTCGACACCACGTCGTAGCCGACCACGTGGACGTGCTCGATGTCGTAGGGGGCGAAGGCGCACATCACCCCCGGCTGCACCGGCGAGCCCTGGAAGGCGCCCGCCTGATACTTCAGCTCGGCGGCCGCGGCCACGAACTTGCCGTCCCGGGTCGCGCCCAGCTTGACCCGCACCACCGCGCCCGAGGTGGGCCCGCTGGCCTTGAACACCTCCTCGCGCGACATCACCATCTTCACCGGCCGCTTGGCCTTCCTCGACAGTGCGATCGCGAGCGGCTCGAGGTACACCACCGTCTTGCCGCCGAAGCCGCCGCCGATCTCGGTGGCGGTGACGCGCACCTTGCCGATGTCGAGGCCGAGCAGCCGCGCGCAGTGGGCGCGCACGATGAAGTGGCCCTGGGTGGTGGTCCACAGCTCGGTGGAGCCGTCCTCCGAGACGCTGGCCAGGGCCGCGTGGGGCTCGATGTAGCCCTGGTGCACCGGGGCGGTCTTGAACTCGCGCTCGATGACGACATCGGCGGTCTTGAAGCCGGCCTCCACGTCACCCTGCTTGATCTCGACGCGCTTGGCGACGTTCGAGGGCTTCGCGGGCTTGGGCTCGACGCCGGCGGTGAAGAGGTCGTCGTGGAGCAGCGGAGCGTCGGGCCGCATCGCCTCGACCACGTCGATGACGTGCGGGAGCACCTCGTACTTCACGTCGATCAGCCGGAGCGCGCGCCGCGCGATCGCGGTGCTGGTCGCGGCCACCGCGGCCACCGCGTGCCCCTCGTAGAGGGCCTTCTCGCGGGCCATCACGTTCCGGACCACGTCCTTGTAGTTCATCATCATCTCGCCGGCCGGGACGAACTCGGACGGCTGGTCGGCGAAGTCTTGTCGGGTGATGACCGCCTTCACGCCGGGCAGGGCCTCCGCCTTCGAGGTGTCGATCGAGACGATGCGCGCGTGGGGGTGGGGGCTGCGGAGCACGCGGCCGATGAGCTGGCCGGGCAGGCTCACGTCCGCCCCGAAGCGGGCGCGCCCGGTCACCTTGTCCACCCCGTCGGGGCGGATCTGGCGCGTGCCCACGAAGTGCTGTCCGTTGGTCGCCCCGTGCCCGCTGCTCTCGGCCATTGCCTTAACCCTTTCTCATGGTCGCGGCGGTGTCCAGCACCGCGGTGACGATCTTGTCGTACCCGGTGCACCGGCAGAGGTTGCCGGCGAGCCAGTAGCGCACCTCGGTCTCGGTCGGGCTCGGATTCTTCTCGAGCAGGGCCCGGCTCGCCACCAGGAACCCCGGGGTGCAGATACCGCACTGGAGCGCGGCCGCTTCCAGGAAACGCTGCTGCAGCGGATGCAGGCTCGCCCCGGTGGCCATGCCCTCGATGGTCTCGATCTGCCGCCCGCCCACCTCGCAGCCCAGCACGAGGCACGCGCAGACCAGCCGCCCGTCCAGCATCACGCTGCACGCCCCGCAGTCGCCGGAGGCGCAGCCTTCCTTGCTGCCGGTCAGGTTGAGCGTGTCGCGGAGCACGTCGAGCAGGGTCTCCTCCGTCTCGCAGAGGAACTCGACGTCGTCGCCGTTCACCTTCGCCTGGATGTGATGCTTGGCCATCAGCTCGCCCTCGCTCGGTCCAGCGCGATCAGGGCGGCCCGCCGCGCCAGCACGGCCGCCACGTCGGTTCGGAACTCGGTGGTGCCTCGCTTGTCGTCGATCGGCCGGCAGGCCGCCCGGGCCGCCGCCTCGATCCGCCGCTGCGCGGCCTCGTCGAGCCGGCTGCCGATGATCGCCCGGGCGGCATCCGGAACGAGCAGCACCCGGGGCGCCACCGCGCCCAGGCTGACCCGCGCCGCGATGATCGTGCCCCCGCCGTCGAGGGTCAAGCTTACCCCGGCCCCCACCACCGCGATGTCCATTTCCGTCCGCGGGATGAAGCGCAGGTAGGCATCGCCCGAGCGCGGCGGCCGGGGCGGCAGCAGGAAGGACACCACGATCTCGCCCTTGGCCAGCGCCAGCCTCCGGGGCCCCAGCATCACGTCCTCGACCGGCAGGTCCCTCCGGCCTCCGGGCCCGGCGAGGCTCGCCACCGCCCCCGCCGCGATCAGCGCCGGCACGCTGTCGGCGGCCGGCGAGCCGTTGCAGAGGTTGCCGCCCAGGGTCGCGCGCCCCTGCACCTGCGTCGAGCCGATGAGGTTCGCGGCCTCGACCACGCCCGGCCACACCTTCCTGAGCCCGGGATGCTCCTTCAACTCCGCGCCGGTCACCGCGGCGCCGATGCGCCAGCCGCCGCCCTCCTCGGTGACCCGGCGGGTCTCCGGGATGCGCTTGATGTCCACGATCAGCTCGGGGTCCACCACGTCCGCGCGCATCTGGACCAGAAGGTCGGTCCCTCCCGCCAGCACCCGCGCCTCGCCGGTGGCGCCCGCGAGCAGGGCCACCGCCCCCTCCAGTGACTCCGGTGCCTCGTATCGCATGTGTCGCTATCCCTCAGTGTCTGAGCTTGAGATCCTCGTACGGCGACATGTAGAAGCCGGGGATCGCGGTGGCCATGACGTCCTCCACGCGCGGCCCCACGCCGATCGGAAACCCCAGGTGATAGACCGGCACCTGGGTCACCTGCTCGTGCAGCACCCGTTGCAGCTGATGCAGGATCGCCTCGCGCTTCTTCCGGTCGAGCTCGACGGCCTGGCGGCGGTAGAGGTCGTCCACCTCCGGCAGGGAGCCGAAGGCGAAGGCGCCGGTCTTCGTGACGAACGACTCCAGCCGCGTCGCCGCGTTGCCGGAGACGCCGCTGATGGTCAGCACCACGCCCCGGTGCTTCTTCTCGCGCCAGGCGGTCATGAACGCCCCGCGCTCCATGCTGCGCACCCGGGTGCGGATGCCCACCGCCTGCAGCCACCCCTGGATGGTCTCGCCCATCGAGTTGTAGGGCGGGAACGGCGTGAGCTCGCCGCCGTCGAAGCCGTTCGGGAAGCCCGCCTCGGCCAGGAGCCTGCGGGCGCGGGCCGGGTCGTACGGATGCGGCTCGAAGGGCAGCGCGAACTCGAACTCGCGGGGCACGATGCTGCCGGTGGGGCGCGAGAGCCCGAGGGTCTCCGCCTCGTTGAGGGCCTGCCGGTCCAGGGCCAGGCTCGCGGCCAGCCGCACGCGCCGGTCCGCCCACGGGGACTTCGGGTCCCACTGCTCCGGGAAGTCGAGCCAGAAGATCCCCAGCAGCGGCGCGGCCAGGCGCATGCCCGAGGTCCGCTTGATCTCCTGGGCGGTCGGTCCGCTCAGGAGCATGGCCAGATCCACCTCACCGCGCTTGAGGGCGGCCGCGCGCGTGGTCTCGTCGGGCAGGCTGCGGAAGACGATCCGTTTGATGGCCGGTGCTTTTCGCCAGTAGCCGTCGAAGGCCTCCACGACCAGCTCCACGCCGGGGTTGAAGCTCACGAACCGGTACGGTCCGGCGCCCACCGGGGCCTTCCGGAAGCCCTCCTCGCCGACGCTCTCGAAGTACTTCTTCGGCACCACCCAGCTTGCGCTCGCCACGAACGTGCCGTAGAACGCCCCGAAGTCGGGCCAGGGCTCCTTGAACACGAACCGCACCCGGTTCGGCGCGGGGGTCTGGATCTCCTTGACCGCGTCCTTCAGCACCTTGGCGGCCCCGCCACGGTAGCGCTCGAAGGAGAACTTCACGTCCTCCGCGGTGACCGGCTCGCCGTTGTGAAACTTCGCGCGGCGCAGGGTGAACTCGGCCGAGCGCATGTCCTTCGCCATCGCCCAGGACTCGGCGAGGCTCGGCCCGGAGCCCACCCCGGGCATCGGCTTGAGCAGCCCGTCGTGGAGCGCGTACAGCAGCAGGAAGGGGGTGATCGTGCTCTCGCCGTCGGCGGGATCGAGCCAGCGCGTGACCGGGCTGAAGTGCATCGCGATGGTCAGCGTCCCCTCGGGCGCGGCGGCCGCGGGAGCCGCCCCGGCCAGCCACAGCACGGCACAGACGATGAGGATCGGTCGGGGTCTCATGGCACCGGGATGATAGTGCAAGGCGCCCGGCCGCACAAATCCCCCAGGAGCGGCCCGGTCATTCGGCCAGGTAGCGCTCGAGGATCGCGCGGAACGCGGGCGGCACGGCCAGGCCCCCCATCAGCTCGCCGCTGCCCGCGAAGTAGGGGCGGCCGAGGGTCGTGTCGTCGGCCAGCCAGATCGTCAGCCAGTACTCCGGCGCGCCGACCACGCGCGGCGCCGGTCTGCGCACCGGGCCGCCGAGGATCATGCCGACGAGGGCCTCCATGTCGCGGGGCGAAGCGACCGGTACGCCGCGAGGGGCGTCCGCCCCCGCGCCCGGCCCGCCGCCGCGCCGCACGTCGATCGCGCGCACGCGGCCCGCGATGTCGAACAAGTCGCCCCCGACCCGCGCGCGCGGGTTGCGCCAGGCCTGATAGAGGAAGAGCCGGCCCCGCCACGCCGCGGCGAGCCGGAACTCGGTGGCGTACCCGCGCACCGCGTACAGCCGCGTGCCGGCCGGCATGAAGGCGGCCGCCGCATCGGCCCCGTAGGAGCAGCCGCGGACGTCCTCGCCGATCGAGCACGCGACGGCGGCGAACTCCGGGCCGAGGTCGTCCGCGGTCAGCTCGCGGCCGGGCTCCTCCGC
Organism: Candidatus Methylomirabilota bacterium; assembly: GCA_035455085.1. Lineage (GTDB taxonomy): Bacteria > Methylomirabilota > Methylomirabilia > Rokubacteriales > CSP1-6 > CAMLFJ01. The sequence continues at coordinate 19,739 of DATIFV010000007.1, forward strand.
CCAGCGGAGATAGTCGATGCCGTCGAACGAGACGAAGTCGAGCGTGGTGGGCGTGTCGGTCGCGGCGGCGCCTCCGACCGCCCCGAAGGCGAGGACCAGCGCGCCGAGGCCTCGGCGTCCCCTCACGCGGGCCAGGCCGCCGCGTGCGTGCCCGCCGGGACCGGTGGCCGTGCCCAGAAGGCGGGGGTCTCGGCGAGGCGCGCCGCGGGCGCCACGTGCGTCAGCCGCCCGAACGGGCTCTCGCACGTCGCGAGCAGGTCCTCGACGTCGGCCCGGCGCTGGTCGGCCACGTGGCGGCCGGCCACCCGTCCGAGCGAATCCACCCAGCGCCCGGTCTGCACGAGCGACACGCGCACGAGGTAGCTGCCGCCCTCGCGGGCGCGGCGCGCCAGGGCGGCCAGCGCGCCGAGGGCGGCCAGGTAGCCGGTCGCGTGGTCCACCACCTGGGCGGGCAGGTGCTGGGGCCGCCCGAGCCCGCCTCCGAACCCCTGCTCGTGGGCGAGACCGCTCACCGACTGGATCAGCGTCTCGAAGCCCCGGCGCTGCCGCCACGGGCCCGCGTGGCCGTACGCGGAGAGCGTGACGTAGACGATCCCGGGCCGCAGCCGCGCGACGTGCTCCGGGGCGAACCCGAGCCGGGCCAGCGCGCCCGGGCGGTAGGACTGCGCGAAGACGTCGGCCCCCGCGATCAGCGCGCGGAGCCGGCCGGCGTCCTCGGCCCGGCGCAGGTCGAGCGAGGCCGAGAGCTTGCCGAGCCCGAAGTCGATGACGTGGGAGGCCAGGTTCGGCAGGTGCGGCCCGCTCACGAGCAGCACCTCCGCCCCGTGGGAGGCCAGGGTCCGCCCGCCCTCGGGCCCCGCGATGACGCGGGTGAGGTCGAGCACGCGCACCCCGGAGAGCGGGCGGGGGCCGCCGGGCCGGAAGGGCTCGGGCGCCGAGTCGCCGATCCGGAGGATCTCGAGCACCGGCAGCTCGGCCACCGCGCGCGCGTGCGGATGCGCGAGCCACTCCTCCCGCGGGCGGACCAGGCCCGCGGGCAGCCCGGCCTCGGCGAGCGCGTCCTCCAGGTCCTGCCCCTTCCGGCGGCCGACCGCCGCCGCCATCGACTCCGGCGTCTCCTCGCAGCCGAGGAAACGCACGTGGCCCGCGTGGTGGTGGGGCATGTTGGTGTGGATCTGGATCCACCGGCCGTCGGCGGTGGGATAGAAGCCGAACAGCGGGCTCCGCTCCTCGGGCGCAGGCCCGCCGTTCACCCGCAGGTAGCGCTCGCTGCGGAAGGCGGCGACGGCCGCGCGCACGTCGACCGCGACCGGCTGAGCCCGCCCGCTGCGCAGGCACCAGATCTCGCTCGCCGCGAGGCCGGTGGCCGCGATCACCGCGGCCGCCGCGGTGCCGATCCGCACGTCGGTCGGCAGCATCGGGTCGTCGCCGGTCAGCGTCACCCGCCCGAGCGCCCCCGGATCGCCCCCGGCCGCCGCCCACACCTGCCCGAGCGCCTCGCGCGGCGTCGTCACGGGCGCTTCCCGCGCCAGCCGGAGCGGCCCCGGCGCCCCCCGCCCCACGCCGGGGCCGCTCCGTCAGCGGTGCGAGTCACCACGAGCTGCACTAGATGATCCCCCGCTTGGCGAGGTCGGCGATCTGATCCGTGGAATACCCGAGCGAGGTCAGGATCTCCTCGTTGTCCTGCCCGAGCTCCGGCGCCGCGGTATGGATGGGGTTACGCCGCTCGCCGTGCGAGACCGGGTGGCCGAGGATGGTGATGTCGCCGAGCGCCGGCGAGCGCACCGGCTGCGCCATCTGCAGGTGCTGGACCTGGGGATCGGCGAACGCCTCGTCGATCCGGTAGATCGGCCCGCAGGGCACACCGGCCTCGTTCATGATCCGCACCCAGTCCGCGCTCGTCCTCTGCCGGGTGACCGGCATGAGCAGCTCCATCAGGACGTCCCGGTTCGTGGAGCGGTCCCTGGCGGTGGCGAAGCGCGGGTCGGTACGCAGATCCGGGCGCTCGATGGCCTTGCAGAAGCGGTCGTAGAGGTCATCGCCGGCCGCCGCGATGTTGATGTGGCCGTCCTTCGTCTCGAAGACCCCGGTGGGAATCCCCGTCGGATGGTTGTTGCCGGCCTGGGGCGGGACCTCGCGGCTCATCAGCCAGCGCGAGGCCTGGAAGTCGAGCATCGAGAGCATGGCCTCCAGCAGCGAGGTGTGCACCCACCGGCCCCGGCCGGTCGTCTCGCGCTCGATGAGGGCCACCAGGATGCCCTGGGCGAGCAGGATGCCCGAGCAGAGATCCGCGATCGGGATGCCGACGCGCACCGGCCCCTGCCCGGGCAGCCCGGTGATCGACATGAGCCCGCCCATGCCCTGCGCGATCTGGTCGACGCCGGGCCGATCACGATAGGGCCCGCTCTGCCCGAAGCCCGAGATGGAGCCATAGACCAGCCGCGGGTTGATCGCGCTCAGGCTCTCGTAGTCGATGCCGAGGCGGCGCTTGACGTCCGGCCGGTAGTTCTCCACCACGATGTCCGCGTCCTGGGCGAGCCGCTTGAAGATGGCCACGCCCTCGGGCTCGCGGAGGTTCAGCGTCATCGCCCGCTTGTTGCGGTGCAGGTTCTGGAAGTCGAAGCCGTGGCGCGCCCCGCCCATGCCGTCGCCCGCGCGCCCGCCGGGCATCTCGATCTTGATCGCCCGCGCCCCCCAGTCCACGAGCTGGCGCACGCAGGTGGGGCCCGCCCGGGCCCGGGTGAGGTCGAGCACGCGGTAGCGGGCGAGCGGCAGGGCCTGGTTGTCGGCCATGGCTAGAGCTGCCAGTCCTGGTACCAGGTCGAGTCGGCGCCGATGCCCTCCCGGGCCACCGACACCTCGATCAGGTACGGCCGGTTCTGGCGGGTGATCTTGTCCATGCCGCGCCTGAGCGCCGGCTCGAGGTCCTTGACGGTCGTGACCGCCTCGCCGTCCACCCCCTGCGAGCGGGCCAGGCCGACGTAGTCGGTGGCGGGCGCGGAGAGCCAGAGCCCGGGGTACTTGCCCTCGCGGATCATCTTGGCGTCGGGCATCTCGCGCGCCCAGTTGTGGCGCACGATCTGGTAGCTCTCGTTGTTGGACACGATGGTGAGCACCGCGGTGTTGTAGCGCGCCATTGACCAGAAGCCCGAGGCGCTGTAGGTCAGCGCGCCGTCGCCCAGGTGCAGGACCACCGGGCGCTCGCGTCCCACCGCGAGCTTGGCCCCGATCGCCGCGCCCACTCCGAAGCCGAGCGAGCCGCCCCCGCTGCGCGTCCACTCCATGCCGCCGTGGCCGAAGGCCATCAGCGTGGTGCGGGCGGTCGAGCTCTCCTGCACCATGACCGTGCTCTTCGGCAGCACCGCGGCGAGCTGGGCCTCCAGCACCGCCGGGTGCACCGGGATGTCGTGCTCGTGCTCGCGCGCCAGCTTCTCCTCCCGCTCGATCAGGCCGGCCGCGAAGGCGCGCACCTTCGAGCGCTGGCGCGACCACGCCGCCGTCTTGTCGCCGTGCACCCGGCCGAGCGCCTGTGTGATGCCGGCCAGCGAGTCCTTCAGCTCGCACTGCGCGGCCAGGTCGAGCGGGTAGTGCCGCCCCATCAGGAGCGGGTTGGGCCCGATCTGCATGATCACGGGCTCGTTCACGCTGCCGTGCACGCCCTGGCAGCCCGCCAGGAAGATCAGGTCCGGCTGGAGCCCGGTCGTCTTGGTGAAGTCCTTCGGTACCGGGTAGTTGCCGCAGAAGAGCGGATGCCGCGTCGGGAAGTTGGGGAAGATCTGCCGGCTCGCGAACACCGGCGCCTCGAGCGCCTCCGCGAGTCGCACCGCCTCCGCCGCGGCGCCCCCGCGCCAGACATCGTCGCCGAACATCAGCACCGGGC
>DATIFV010000008.1:0-35023 GCA_035455085.1 Candidatus Methylomirabilota bacterium
CCACGCGCGCGGCGAGGCGCGGGATGCCGTAGGCGTCGAGCAGCGGCGACAGCTCCGGCAAGCCGAGCTGCCGGACCGCGGCCGGCCCGAGGCCGGCCAGCCACGCGCGGGCGTGGGCCGGATCGGCCACGCGCGCGGGGGCGGGTCCGCTCGCCGTACCGCGCAGCGCGGCGAGCCGCGCCATCCCGGCCAGGGTCCTGACCGCCGGCTCCGGGAAACCGTAGCAGGGAACCCCGGCCTCTTCCAGGACCCTCACGCCGGGCGCCACGCGCGCGCCGCCCACGAAGGCGGCCGCGACCGGGATGGGCCACCCGCGGGTCACCCCCGCGATGGTTCGGCCGATGCTCGCGGCGTCGGTCGCGGCCTGCGGCGTGAGGAGCACCAGCATCGCATCCGCGCTGTCGCCGCCGAGGGTGTGCAGCGCATGGCTGTAGCGGCGCGCGTCGGCGTCCCCAACCAGGTCGATGGGGTTGCCGAGGCCGGCCGCCGCGGGCAGGCCCTCGGCCAGCCGCTTCCGGACCGCCTCGTCCGGCGGCTCCATCGACAGGCCGGCGGCCCGCGCCGCGTCCGTCGCCACGATCCCGAGCCCGCCGCCGTTGGTCACCACCATCAGGCGGCGCCCGCGCGGCAGCGGCTGGCTGGCCAGCCCGCGGGCCACGTCGAAGAGCTCCTCCACCGTGTCCACCCTGAGGGCCCCCGCCTGACGGGCCGCCGCGTCGAAGGCCCGGTCCGAGCCGGCGAGGGCGCCGGTGTGAGAGGACACCGCCCGCGCCCCCTCGGGCGAGCGGCCCGCCTTGAGCAGGACCACCGGCTTCACCGCGGCGGCCCCGCGCAGCGCGCCGAGGAAGCGGCGGCCGTCGGCGACACCCTCGAGGTAGCAGGCGATCACCCGCGTCTCCGGATCGACCGCCACCGCGTCCAGGAGATCACTCTCGTTCACGTCGGCCTGGTTGCCGAGCGAGGCGAAGAGCGAGAAGCCGACGCGGCGGTCGCGCGCCCAGTCCAGGATCGCGACGGCCAGCGCGCCCGAGTGGGTGACGAAGGCAATGCCGCCCGGCTCGGGCATCCCGGGCGCGAAGGTCACGTTGAGCCGGCGGGCGGGACGGATCCAGCCGAGGCAGTTGGGGCCCAGGACCCGCATCGGCTGCCCGCGCAGCCACTCCCGGAGCTCGGCCTCCCGCCGCACCCCTTCCCCGCCGGTCTCCCGGAAGCCGGCGGAGATCACCACCGCGCCCCCCACCTTCCTCGCCGCGCACTGCTTGAGCACGGGCAGGACGTCCACGGCCGGCACCGCGATCACGGCCAGATCGATACCGTCCTCCACGTCGAGCAAGCTGCGCACCGCGGCCAGCCCCTGCACCGAGTCCGCGCGGGAGTTGACCGGGATGATGCGCCCGGGGAAGCCGGCCGAGCGCAGGTTGGCCACCACGCTGCCCCCGACCTTGAAGGGATCGCGGGAGGCGCCGACCACCGCCACGCTAGCGGGATCGAGGAACGGGGCGAGCGAGCGGCGGCTCACGCGCCCGGGCCTTCGGTCATCGCGAGCAGCGCCTCGAGGGCGTCGGGCACCGTGAAGATCCCCACGATCCGATCCCCCTGCCGGACCGGGAGGGCACCGATCCGCTGCTCGAGGAGCAGCCGCGCCGCGGTGACCAGGGGCGTCTCGGGCGCCACGCTCACCGGGCCCTCGCTCATGATGGACCGCACCGGCTCGGCGAGGAGCGGTGAGTCCGGATCGCGCAGGACGAGCCGCCGCAGGTCCCGGCTCGACAGGATGCCGGTCAGCACCGCGCCGTCCATGACGAGCAGGTGGCGCGCCTCGGCACGCTGCATGTGCCCGACCGCCTGCCGGATCGGCGTGTCCTCCGGCACCGCCACCGGCGCCTTGCTCATCCAGTCGCCCACCGAGCCGCCCGGCGCCTTCGCTCGGGACTCCATGGCGGGACGGCTCAGGCCGGCTCGCGAACCGTGAGCACCGGGCACGGGGCCAGGCGCACCACGCGATCGGCCACGCTGCCCAGCAGCGCGCGGTTGATCCCGCCGCGGCCGTGGGTCCCGATGACGACGAGGTCGGCCCGCTCGTCCCGGGCCAGCCGCACGATCTCCTCGTGGGCGACGCCGCTGAGCGCGACCGCCCGCGCGCTGAGCCCCTCCGCGCGCGCCTTGCCCACCCAGTCCTCCAGGGCGTTCTCGACCCACTTGCGGGCCCCTTCCCGGATCTTCCGGGCGTTCTCGATGTTGAGGACGCCCTCCGCGTACAGCGGAACCTCCGTGAGCACGTGGACCAGGACGAGCTCGCTGCCCGGCGCCGCCGCCACGCGCTTGGCCACCGCCCACGCTTCCTCGGAGCACTCCGAGAAGTCCGTCGGCACCACGATGCGGTGGAACATGGTAACGCCTCCTGTGTCGGGGTGTCTCGCCCGTTCGCCCCGCAGATCTGCAACGGGGGTGCCACCAGGAACCGTACATGAATTCACCCGCTTACGCCGCGAGACCCGCGGGGCCGGCGGGAAGGCGCGCCCCGGTGTGGCGAGGACGCCCCAGGCGCGCTTGAAGCCTGCGAAAGCTTGGCCCACAATTCCTCCGACATGGACCCGCGCGGCGGTGGCGTGATCCGGTGGATGACCCGCTACCGCACGGGCCTCGCCTTCGCCCTGGTGGGGGGCCTCCTGCTGGCCATCGGGGTCATCGCCTTCAGCGCGCGGCGGCTGGTCGAGCGCCAGCAGACGGTCCGGCACATCGCCCACGTGCTCACCGAGCTCGACGGCGTCCTGTCGGCGGTGGTGGACGCCGAGGTGGCCCAGCGCGGGCTCCTCATGTTCGGGGACCAGCGGTACCTGGCATCCTACGCGGCCAGCGTCGGTCCCATCGACGATCGCTTCAAGGCGCTCCGCGCCCTTGCCGCGGGAGACCGCCGGCGACAGGAGCAGCTGGACGCCCTGGAGCGGCTGATCGCGAGCCGGGTCGCGGAGCTGCGCGAGACCGAGCGCCTCCGCCAGGAGCGCGGCATCGACGAGGCGCGCCGGTATGTCCGCACCGGCCGCGGTCTCTACCAGACGGACCAGATCTGGACCATGATCACCGCGCTGAAGGCCGAGGAGCGGCGACAGCTCACCGAGGAGTCCGCCCGGCATTCCACGGAGGCCCTCCGGGTCTTCCTGGTCCTGACCGCGCTGGCCGGCGCGGCGGTCGCGGTCCTGGCGCTCCTGGTCGTCGAGAGCCGGCGGCGCGCGGGGGAGATCCGGGCCACCCGCGACGTCCTGCAGAGCCGGGTCGCGGAGCACGAGAAGACGAGCGCGCTGCTCGCCTCGATCGTGCAATCGTCCGACGACGCGATCGTCGGGCTGGGTCCCGACGGGCGCGTGCTCGCCTGGAACGCGGGCGCGGAGCGGCTGTACGGGTACCGGGAAGAGGAGATCCGGGACCGGCCGGTCCAGACGCTCTGTCCGGGGCCGCAGCAGCCCGAGGTCGCCGCCGCCCTCGACCGCGTCCTCCGGGAGCAGGCCGTCGAGCGGCTGGAGTGCGAGCAGCGGACGCGGGCCGGGCGGCCGATCCACGTCCTCATGACGGTCTCGCCGAGCCGCGACATCGCGGGCGCGGTCGTCGGCGCCTCCATCGTGGCCCGCGACGTCACCGCGCGCCGGGCGGCCGAGGAGTCGCTCCGCCGCAGCGAGGCCACCGCGCGGGCGTTTCTCGAATCCGCCTCCGAGAGCGTCCTGGTCGCGGACGCGGCGGGGCGCATCGTGCTGGTCAACGCCCGGACCGAGAAGCTGTTCGGCTACGCCCGCGCCGAGCTGATCGGGCAGCCGGTCGAGATGCTGATCCCGGTGGCGCTCCGCGAGCGGCACGTGGCCCACCGCGCCACCTACATGGCGGCCCCGCGCGTGCGGTCGATGGGCCAGGGGCTCGATCTGGCCGGGGTCCGCAAGGACGGCTCCGAGTTCCCGGTGGAGGTGAGCCTGAGCTTCGTGGAGACCGACGAGGGCGTTCGCGTGATCGCCTTCGTCACCGACATCAGCGAGCGGGTGGCCTTCCAGCGCGCCGCCCGCCAGGCCGACAAGCTGGCCGCCCTGGGCACGCTGTCGGCCGGGATCGCGCACGAGATCAACAACCCCATCGGCATCATCAGCTCCCGGGTCGAGGTCATGCTGCTGGAGGCCGAGGAGGAGGGGCTGCCCGCCGAGGTGCGCAAGGATCTCGACGTCATCCTCCGGCACGCCCGGCGCGTGGCCACGATCACCCAGGGGCTCCTGTCGTTCGCCCGGCAGTCGTCGGGCACCCGCAGGCCCGTGAACCTGAACCAGGTCGCGGAGGAGATCGTCCAGCTCGCCCGCAAGGACATGAGCCGGGCGCGGGTCGAGGTCACCCTGAAGCTGGACGAGACCCTGCCCGCCATCACCGCCGACGCCAACGCGATCGGCCAGGTGCTGCTCAACCTGCTCACCAATGCCCGAGGGGCCATGGCCGACGGAGGCGAGATCACCATCGAGACCAGCCATCTCGCGGCGGCCCGCGCGGTCCGCCTCGCGGTGCGGGACACCGGCCGCGGAATCCCCCCCGAGATCCTGCCGAGGATCTTCGATCCGTTCTTCACCACGAAGCCGGAGGGCACCGGGCTCGGGCTGTCGATCAGCCACGCGATCGTGCAGGATCACCGCGGGACCCTGGACGTCCGCTCCGAGGTCGGCAAGGGGAGCACCTTCACCCTCACCTTCCCGCTCGACCGCGCTGCGGCCTGACGCCGCGGTCAGGTCTCGGGGTCCTTCGCCTCGTCGACCCGCTCGCGGTGCAGCCTCCAGGCGCGATAGAGCAGGCTCCCGGCCAGCCAGATCGCGAGCACCGCCAGCGGCACCGCGACCGCCCGGGGCCAGAGCAGCGCCACCAGCCCCAGCAGCAGCAGCCCCACCCCCGCCGTCCCCATGATCCGGGCCTCGGCCGGGCCCAGCACGCGGCGGCCGGTCATGGCCGCCCCCACCGCGCTGCCGATGCTCACCGCCCCCGCCGCGGCGCGCCCCGCGCTCCCCGGCCGGCGGGCGAGCCGGCGGGGCGCCTCCGGGGTCCGCACGAGCCGCGCCCGGCGCGTCAGCGTGATCTCGGTGGCGCGGCCCAGATCATCGAGGTACATGTCCTCCATCCGCGCCGCGAAGCCCTCGTCCTCCACCGCCACGTCCAGCTCCCAGTTGCCGATCCACGACTGCAGGTTCAGGTTCGTGGAGCCCACCCGGGCCCAGCGCCCGTCGGCCACCGCGGTCTTGGCGTGCAGCATGGGGCCGTTCCACTCGTAGACGCGCACCCCCGCCTCGAGCAGCGGGCGGTACCCCGCCCGCGAGAGCCCGCGCAGGACCCAGATGTCGCTCGCGCCGGGCACCAGCAGGCGCACGTCGACGCCGTCGCGGGCCGCCGCGCGGAGGGACTGCACGTAGGCGGTGGTGCCGACGAAGTAGGCGTCGGTGAGCCACAGGGTCTGCCGCGCCGCGGCCGCGATCAGCTGGTCCAGCCGGTAGAGCTCGGCGGTGCCGGGCAGGCCCGCGATGACCCGGACCGCCACGTCGCCGGCGGGGGGCAGCGACTCGCGGGCCGGCGGCGCCTCCGCGAGGGGATGGCCGACCAGCGCCCACATGTGGGCGAACGCCCGCTCCAGATCGGCGACCGCGGGGCCGCGCACCGCGACCCCGGTGTCGCGCCACGGCTCGATGCGACGGGCCGGATCGCCGACCCAGGCCCGGCCCACGCAGAGGCCGGTGACGAAGGCGACGCGCCCGTCCACCGCCAGCATCTTCCGATGGTCGCGGGAGACCCAGGCGAACGGGCTCGACAGCCGCGGCGGGTTGAAGCAGCGGACCTCGATGCCGCCGGCGCGCAGATCACGCCAGAATCTCCTGGAAGTCTTGCCCACCGCGCCGAGCCAGTCGTAGATCACCCGCACCCGGACGCCCGCGGCGGCCCGGGCGATGAGCGCGCGGGCGAACTCCCGCCCGGTCTCGTCGTCGTGGATGATGTAGCTCTCGAAGTGGATGGTGCGCCGGGCCGCCGCGATCGCCTCGAGCCACGCCGGGTAGTTCTCGGCCGCGTCCCGGAGCAGCCGCACCTCGTTGCCGGTGACGAGCGGGCTCCCGGCCGCGCGGGCGAACGCCTCCTCGATCACCGCGAACGCGGGCCGAGACCGATTCGAGAGGGGCTCCGCCATCCACCGGTTATGCTACCAGAGGAGATGAGGCCGGTCCCCCCATGAGCGACCCTGCGCCCGGCGGCCGCGAGGAGCCCGCCGCTGCGTTCCGCCTGGACGCGCTGCTGCCGCCGGAGATGGCGGAGCGCGCGGAGGCGATCGGCCTCGCCAAGGCCGCCCTGGACCTGCCCCGCCTGCTCACGCTCGCGGTCCTGGCCGGCGCCTTCATCGCGCTGGGCGGCGTGTTCGCCACCACGGCCCTGGCCGGCACCGGCGGGAGCCCCTGGGGCCCGACCCGGGTGCTCGCGGGCGCGGCCTTCAGCCTCGGGCTGATCCTGGTCGTGGTGGGCGGCGCCGAGCTGTTCACCGGCAACAACCTCCTCGTGATGGCGTGGGCCGGCGGCCGGCTCAGCACGGCCGCCCTGCTCCGCAGCTGGACGGTGGTGTTCGCGGGGAACTTCGTGGGCGCCGTGCTGACCGCGCTGGCCGTCGCGCTCGCCGGGACGCACCGCGGCGGCGACGGGGCCTTCGGCCTCGCCGCCTTCGCGATCGCCCACGGCAAGCTCGAGGCGGGCTTCCTCGAGGCGGTCGTGCTCGGCACGCTGTGCAACGCCCTCGTCTGCCTGGCCGTCTGGCTCAGCTACAGCGCGCGGACCACCGCCGACCGGATCCTCGCCATCGTGCCGCCGATCGCCGCCTTCGTGGCCGCCGGCTTCGAGCACTCGATCGCGAACATGTACTTCGTGCCCTACGCGATGTTCGTCGCGGCCTTCGACCCGGGCTTCGCGGCCGACCACGGGCTCGGCGCGCCGGCGCAGGCGCTCACGTGGGGCGCCTTCCTCGCCCGGAACCTCCTGCCGGTGACCATCGGCAACGTGATCGGCGGCTCGGTCCTCGTCGGCGCGGTGTACTGGTTCGTGTACCTCCGCCCCCGCCGGGCATCCCGCTAGCACCCCGACCCGCGTCAGCGCAACTCGCCGAGGGCCCAGCCGCCGGCCGCCGCGAAGACGACGACGAGCCACGGGGGGACGCCCCACCGCGTGAGGAGCCCCCACGCGGCCAGGGCCAGGCCGAAGTCGGCCGGACCATGGATCGCGCTCGTCCAGACCGGATGGTACAGGGCCGCGAGCAGCAGCCCGACCACGGCGGCGTTGATCCCGCGAAGGGCCGCCTGGAACCCGGCCTGCCTCCGGAGGGCGTCCCAGAACGGCAGGACCCCCACCACCAGCAGGAGCGAGGGCAGGAAGATCGCGATGAGGGCAAGCGCGGCGCCGGCCCAGCCGGTCGGCGCGGGCTGCATGACCGCCCCCAGGTAGGCCGCGAAGGTGAACAGCGGGCCGGGAACCGCCTGGGCCGCGCCGTAGCCGGCCACGAACTGCTCGTTCGAGATCCAGCCCGGGGGAACCACCTCGGCCTGGAGCAGCGGCAGCACCACGTGGCCGCCGCCGAAGACGAGCGAGCCGACGCGATAGAAGCTGTCGAAGACCGAGAACGCGCTCGAGGCCACCAAAGGGCGGAGCGCGGGCAGGCCCGCGAGCAGGGCGAGAAAGATCGCGAGCGCGCCGGTCCCCAGGCCCCGGCCGACCGGGGCCCTCGCGTGGCCGACCGCCGCGCCCGCCGCTCCGGGCAGGAGCCACCAGCCGATCAGGCCCGCGGCCACGATCACCCCGACCTGACCGGCGGCGATGGGCCACGCGAGCACCGCCAGCGCGGCGAGGATCGCGATCGTGGCCCGCTCGCGATCCGGGCAGAGCGCGCGCGCCATGGCCCAGACCGCCTGGGCCACCACCGCCACCGCCGCGATCTTCAGGCCGTGCAGCCACCCGGCCCCCGAGAGATCCAGGCCGCGGATGCCCAGGCCGAAGAGCACCAGGGCCAGCGCCGACGGCAGCGTGAAGCCGAGCCACGCCGCGAGCCCGCCGAGCAGGCCGGCGCGGAAGATGCCGACCGCGATGCCCACCTGGCTGCTCGCCGGCCCCGGCAGGAACTGGCAGAGCGCGACGAGGTCGGCGTAGGTCTGCTCGTCCAGCCATCGGCGCCGCGCCACGTACTCCTCGCGGAAGTACCCGAGATGCGCGATGGGTCCGCCGAAGGAGGTGAGCCCGAGGCGCGTGGCGGTCAGCAGCACGTCGAGCACGGCCCGGCCGCGCCCAGGCGCGCTGGCCGGCTCGGGCGGGCTCACTTGCGCCCCACGCGTCGGGTCGAGATCACGGCGTGACCGAGTATAGTCGACGGCGGCTGCCGCCCGCGGCGCGCGTGTGGTAGCATGCCCTCGCCCTCTGAGAGCGCTCCGGCCCCGCGCCGGGCGCGTCCCCAACCAATCATGCAAATCCTGGCGATCGCGGTGCTGGCTCTCGCGGTCGCGGTGAGCCCTGCGGCCGCCCCGGCGGCGCAGCCGCCGCGACCGGTGGTGTACCGCGTGCCGATCGAGGGCATGATCGACCTGGGTCTGGCCCCCTTCGTCGAGCGCGTGCTCGACGAGGCCGCCGGCGCCGGGGCGGCCGCGGTCATCCTCGAGGTCAACACCTTCGGCGGTCGGGTGGACGCCGCGGTGCTGATCCGCGACGCCCTGTTGCGGGCGCGCGTGCGGACCGTGGCCTTCGTCAACAAGCGGGCGATCTCGGCCGGGGCCCTGATCAGCCTGGCCGCCACCACCATCGCGATGGCGGACGGCGGCACGATCGGCGCGGCCACGCCCGTCGAGATGGGCCAGCCGGGTGCGCCCGCCCAGCCCGTGGCCGAGAAGACCGTCTCCTACGTGCGCAAGGAGTTCCGCGCGACCGCCGAGAGCCGGGGGCGCCCGCCCCTCGTGGCCGAGGCCATGGTGGACGCCGACGTGGCGATTCCCGGCCTGGTCGACAAGGGCAAGCTCCTCACCCTCACCACCGCGGAGGCGCTCGAGCACAAGATCGCCGACTTCCGCGCCGACACCCTGGAGGCCGTGCTGGAGCGGCTCGGACTGGCCGGGGCGGACGTCCGCCGCGCCTCGCCGACCTGGGCCGAAGCGGTCCTGCGCTTCCTGACCCATCCGGTGGTCAGCTCGCTCCTGATGACGATCGGGATCCTCGGGATCATCGTCGAGCTGCGGACCCCGGGCTTCGGGGTGCCGGGGGCCGTCGGCATCGCCAGCCTCGCGCTCTTCTTCTGGGGGCACTGGCTGGTGCGCCTGGTGGGCTGGGAGGAGCTGCTCCTGGTCGGCGCCGGCCTGGTCTTGCTGGCCATCGAGATCTTCGTAACGCCCGGCTTCGGGATCGTCGGGGTCCTGGGACTGGCCGCGCTGCTCGGCGGACTGGGGCTGAGCCTCGTCGGCGCGGGCGCGACCTGGGCGGTCATCGTGGGCGCCATCGGGCGCGTCGCGGTGTCGCTCTTGCTGGCGGTCGCGGCCTCGCTGGCCCTGCTCCGGTTCCTTCCGCGCCTGCCGGTCGGCCGGCGCCTGGTGCTGGAGACCGAGCTGGCGGCCCGGGAGGGCTTCGCGTCCGCGCCGGAGACGGACCGCGCGTGGCTCGGAAAGCGCGGCACCGCCGCCTCGACGCTGCGGCCGGCCGGGATCGCCGACATCGAGGGCGAGCGGGTGGATGTCGTCTCCGACGGGGAGTTCATCGACGCGGGCGAGCCGATCTCGGTGGTCCGCGTGGACGGTAACCGGATCGTCGTGCGGCGACTTCCGAGAAAGGACTGAGCCATGACTGGAATCGAGACCGGGGCTTTCGGGGCGCTCGCGCTCCTTCTCCTTGTCGTCGCGGCGCTGATCGTCATCCTGTACCTGATCCCGGTGCGGCTCTGGATCGCGGCCTTCGCGTCCGGGGCGTACATCGGGCTCTTCACCCTGGTCGGCATGCGGCTGCGGCGGGTGCCGCCGAGCACGATCGTGACCGCCCGCATCAGCGCGGTGAAGGCGGGCCTGGACATCCCGGTCAACGACCTCGAGGCCCACTACCTGGCGGGCGGCAACGTGGTCAACGTCGTGAACGCCATGATCTCGGCGGACAAGGCGAACATCGCGATGCCGTTCAAGCGGGCGGCGGCCATCGACCTGGCCGGCCGCGACGTGCTGGCCGCGGTCAAGATGTCGGTGATCCCCAAGGTGATCGAGACCCCCCGCATCGCCGCGGTCGCCAAGGACGGCATCCAGCTCATCGCGGTGTCGCGCGTGACCGTGCGCACCAACATCGACCGGCTGGTGGGCGGCGCCGGCGAGGAGACCATCATCGCGCGGGTCGGTGAGGGTATGGTCAGCACGATCGGCTCGGCTACAACCCACAAGGACGTGCTCGAGAACCCGGATCACATCTCCAAGCACGTCCTCGCCGCCGGGCTGGATGCGGGGACCGCCTACGAGATCCTGTCCATCGACATCGCGGACGTCGACGTCGGCGAGAACATCGGCGCCAAGCTCCAGATCGACCAGGCCAACGCGGACAAGCAGATCGCCCAGGCCAAGGCCGAGGAGCGGCGGGCCATGGCGGTCGCTCTCGAGCAGGAGATGCGGGCCCGCGTGGTCGAGGCCGAGGCCGAGGTGCCGCGGGCGATGGCGGAAGCCTTCCGCCAGGGCAACATGGGCATCATGGACTACTACCGGATGAAGAACGTGCAAGCCGACACCACCATGCGGGAAGCGATCGCCGAGGGCGAGCCGCCGGAGTCGCCGGCGGGCCCGAAGCGCTAACCCGGTCGCCTCATGAGGTCGCTCCGGCCCGAGCAGATCCTCCTCCTGCTGCTGCTCGTCTTGGTGCCGCTCCTCAACCTGCTCGTGCGCTGGCTCCGTCGGCGGGTCCGCGAGGGACACGGGTCGGAGGCCGCGGCCCGCGAGGCGCAGCCACCCGCCCCGCTGCCGCCCCGGGCCCGGGTGATCGAGCCCCCTCTGCCGGCACGCCCCGCTCGCCAGGAGACGCCGCCTCGCCGGGAGGCGGCGGCGTCCCCACCGGTCCATCGGCGGATGGTCCCGCTGCGCGGGCGGGCCGCGCTCGGGCGGGCGATCGTGACGATGACGATCCTGGGCCCCTGCCGCGGACTCGAGGAGCCGGCGCCGAGTCCCCCCGTCCAGCGGCCGTCCCCTGAAGGGCCCGGGAGCGTGAATCGATGAACGACCACGGTGCCGGATAGCAACGGCGGGGCACCTCGCGTCGACCCGCGCACGCCGGGCCACATCTCCACGGCGGGGCCGCCGCGCTGGCAGACGCTCGACCGGGCCGAGGTCGAGTCGCGTCTCGGCGCCGGTGCGCGCGGTCTCGCCCGGGCCGAGGCCACGGCCCGTCTCGACCGCCACGGACCCAACCAGCTCGACGACACCCCGCCGCCCGGCGCCTGGGAGATCCTCCTCCACCAGTTCACGAGCCCCCTGATCTATATCCTGCTGGTGGCGACGGTCGTCACCTTGCTGCTCCGCGAGTATGCCGACGCCGCCGTCATCGCGGCGGTGCTCGCGTTGAACGCCGTGATCGGCTTCGTGCAGGAGCGCAAGGCCGAGCGGTCGGTGCGATCGCTGATGCACCTGGTCGCGCCCCGCGCACGGGTCATCCGCGAGGGCCGGGAACGGGACCTGGACAGCCGGGAGCTGGTGCCAGGGGATCTCGTCCTCCTCGAGTCGGGCGGGCGGGTGCCGGCGGATCTCCGCCTCGTCTCGGCCACCGCCCTGCTCGTCGACGAGTCGCTGTTCACGGGCGAATCGGTGCCGGTCGTCAAGGGCACCGCTCGGCTCGAGCGGGAGGACCTCGTGATCGGGGATCGCACGAACATGGCCTACGCCGGCTCCGTGGTCGCGGGCGGGCGGGGCCGCGGCTACGTCGTGGCCACCGGCGGGGCGACCGAGCTCGGGGCGATCGCCCGGCAGGTGCGGACCGGCGGGCGGGCGGAGACGCCGCTGCAGCACCGCATGGCCCGGTTCGCTCGCCTCGTGGGGCTGGTCGTGGTGGCGGCCGCGATCGCCGCCTTCGCCCTCGGCGCGATGCGCGGAGAACCGGTGGCCCACATGTTCCTCGTCGCCGTCGCCCTCGCCGTCTCGGCCATCCCGGAAGGGCTCCCGGTCGTCTTCACGATCGCGCTCGCGCTCGGGGTGCGGCGGATGGCCCGTCGGAACGCCATCGTCCGCCGGCTGCCCGCGGTCGAGACCCTGGGCAGCACCACCGTGATCGGCTCGGACAAGACCGGCACGCTGACCGAGAACCGGATGACCGTGCAGCGGATCTGGGCCGGCGGCCGGACCTTCGCCTTGAGCGACGCCGGTACCGGGGATGCGGGAGCCGTTCTGGAGGACGGCCGGACGGTGATGGCCGCCGAGGACCGGGCTCTGCACCTCACCTTGCTCGCGGGGATCCTCACCAACGAGGCGGACATCTCGGTCACCGACGAGGGCTACGAGACCCACGGCGATCCGACCGAGGCCGCGCTGCTGGTCGCGGCGGCGCGGCTCGGCGTGGAGCCGGCCGAGGTGCGGGGCCGCTACGCCGTCTACGCCGAGATCCCCTTCGAGCCCGAGCGACAGTACTCGGCCAGCACCCGGCTGGACGGGGACCGGCACGCGGTCTTCGTGAAGGGCGCACCTGAGCGCGTGCTGGGCATGTGCAATCGGCTGCTCACCGCCGAGGGGGCCATCGATCTGGACCGGCCGGTCGTCCTCGAGGCGGCGCGCCAGCTCGCCTCGCAGGGGCTTCGCGTCCTCGGCATGGCGACCGGCACGCCGGCGCGGCTGCCCGCCCCGGATCGGCTCGAGGAGCCGTCCGGGCTCACCTTCGTCGGGCTGCAGGGCTCCATGGACCCCCCGCGCCCGGGCGTGCACGAGGCGATCGCCGGATGTCAGGCCGCGGGCATCCGCGTCGTGATGATCACCGGCGACCACGCCGCCACCGCCCGGACGATCGGAGTCCATCTGGGTATCGCCGCGCGGGAGGCGCCGGTGCTGACCGGTGCCGAGCTGGCCGGCATGGACGACGCGGCGCTACGGCAGCGCGTGCCGGAGGTCCCGATCTACGCGCGGGTCGCCCCCGAGCACAAGCTCCGGGTCGTCCGGGCGCTGCAGGCTCACGACGAGGTGGTCGCCGTCACCGGCGACGGGATCAACGATGCCCCCGCGCTCAAGGCGGCGGAGATCGGCGTGGCCATGGGCAAGAGCGGGACCGACGTCGCCCGCGAAGCTTCCGACATCGTGCTCGCCGACGACAACTTCGTGAGCATCTACGCCGCGGTGGCCGAGGGCCGGATCACCTTCGACAACCTGCGGAAGGTCACCTTCTTCCTGATCTCCACCGGGGCCGCGGAGGTATTGGCGATCCTCACGACCCTGATCGTCCAGTGGCCGTTGCCCTTCCTGCCCGCCCAGATCCTGTGGTTGAACCTCGTCACCAACGGGCTCCAGGATGTCGCGCTGGCGTTCGAGCCGGGCGAGCCGGGGGTGCTCGAGCGGCCGCCGCGGCCGAGGGGGGAGGGCATCATCTCCCGCCTGCTGTGGGAGCGCACGATCCTGACCGGGCTGGTGATGGCCGCGGGGACGCTGCTCGCGTTCTGGTGGGAGCTCGAGGCCCGCGGCGACCTCGGCCGCGCCCAGACGGTGGCGCTGACCACGATGGTGCTCTTCCAGGTGTTCCACGTCGGAAACTGCCGCTCCGAGCGGCGCTCGGTGCTCGCCCTTCACCCGTGGTCGAACCCCTTCCTCTTCGGTGCCACCGCCGCGGCCCTGCTCGTGCACGCGGCCGCGCTCTACCTGCCGCCCACCCAGCTCCTGCTCCGCGTGGAGCCGCTCGATCCCGGCGCGTGGGTGCGGACGGCCCTGATCGCCTCGACGATCCTCTTCGCGATCGAGATCGACAAGCTGCTTCGCCGACCCCGGGCCGGCCGCGCGTCGTCGTCGGGCCGGCAAACCCATCGCTGAGGAACGGCACGGCGGCCGGGTTCCGGACGCGCGGTGCGCGGCGCGCACCGATCCCCTTGCCGGCGGACTGGGATCGAGGTACTGTCCGTGCAGGCGCGGCGCCGGTCGGCCGCGCGTCACTCCCGAGACCCCGGCCGTGGCCATCTTCTCGCTCGACGCGCTCGTGACGTTGACGGCTTCGGTCCCGTCGCCGGCAGTCTCGATCTATCTGCCGACCCACCGGGCGGTCCCGGAGACGCTCCAGGATCCGATCCGCTTCAAGAACCTCCTACGCGCGGCCGAGGAGCGGGTGCTCGCGGCAGGGGCGCGGGCAAGCGAGGCGAGATCGCTGCTGGCCCCTGCGGTCGATCTCCTGGGAGACTCCCACTTCTGGACACATCAACGGGACGGCCTCGCGGTCTTCGCGGCGCCCGGCGTCTTCCGCCGCTACCGCGTGCCCATCCGGCTGGACGAGACGCTGGTGGTCTCCCACCGCTTCCACGTCAAGCCGCTGGTGCCCCTCGCCACCGGCGACAGCGGTTTCTTCCTGCTGACGCTCAGCCAGAACCAGGTGCGTCTCTTCGAGGGATCCCGGGGGGCCCTCGCCGAGCTCGAGCTGGAGGCTGTTCCACCGAGTCTCGCCGAGGCCCTCAAGTACGACGATCCCCAGAAGCAGCTCCAGTACCACACCGGCGCGCCCGGCCGGGCGGCCATGTTCCACGGCCAGGGCACCGGCATCGACGAGCACAAGGACAACCTGCTGCGCTTCTTCCGCAAGGTGGACGCGGGCCTCCACGAGCTGCTGCGCGGGCGGCGCGCTCCGCTCGTGCTGGCCGGCGTGGAGTACCTCTTCCCCATCTACCGCGAGGCGAATCGCTACCCCCACCTGCTGGACGAGGGAATCGCGGGCAATCCGGAGCGGGTCAGCATCCCGGCCCTGCACGCGCAGGCGTGGAGCCTCCTCGAGCCCCGCTTCACCCGCGCCCAGGAAGACGCCGTCGCCCGCTACCGCCAGCTGGCCGGCACCGGGAAGACCTCGACGGATGTCACCCGGATCGTGCCGGCCACGCTTCACGGTCGCGTCGAGGTGCTCTTCGCGGC
This sequence comes from Candidatus Methylomirabilota bacterium, assembly GCA_035455085.1. Taxonomy (GTDB): domain Bacteria; phylum Methylomirabilota; class Methylomirabilia; order Rokubacteriales; family CSP1-6; genus CAMLFJ01. Next base: position 15,111 of record DATIFV010000008.1, read on the forward strand.
GCGAACCGCGCAGCAGTGGGGCACCTACGACCCCGCGGCCGATCGCGTGCACCTGGGGTCGGAAGCGCAGCCGGGCCGCGAGGACCTGCTCGATCTGGCGGTGGTCCAGGCCCTCATCCGGGGGGCCACGGTGCACATCGCCGAGCCGGCGCGCATGCCCGAGCCGGCCCCCGTCGCGGCGATCTTCCGCTACTGACCCGGGGAGGCCGCACCGATGCCCGCGGGCGACGCTCACCGCGACCCCTCCGAGCGCCCGGAGGCCGAGCCCATCTGGCCCGACCGGCCGATCGACCGCCTCACCCGCCCGCTCGAGCGCTTCATGCACGTGCAGGCCGCGGGCGGCCTCGTGCTGCTCGCGGCCACGCTGCTCGCGCTCGCCGCCGCCAACTCGCCGCTCGCCGCGTGGTACCGGGGTATCTGGGAGCAGCCCCTGGTGGTCCGGCTGGGCGACTTCGAGCTCGCGTACCCGCTCTGGTACTGGATCAACGACGGGCTGATGGCCATCTTCTTCTTCGTCATCGGCCTCGAGATCAAGCGCGAGCTGGTCTGGGGCGAGCTGCAGGATCCGCGCAACGTGGTCCTGCCGGCGGCCGCGGCGGCGGGCGGCGTGCTCGCCCCGGTGACGCTCTACCTCCTGCAGCAGCCAGCGCTGCCCGGACGGGCCGGCTGGGCGGTGCCGATGGCGACCGACATCGCGTTCGTGGTGGGGTGCCTGGCGCTGCTCGGCGCGCGGGTGCCGGCGGGCCTCAAGATCTTCCTGCTGTCGCTCGCCATCATCGACGACATCCTGGCCGTGCTGGTGATCGCGATCTTCTTCACCACGGCGATCGAGGCGACCTGGCTGGCGGGCGCGGCCGTCGGCTTCGGGATGACGGGCCTGCTCAACCGCCTGGGCGTGCGCCGGGTGACCGTCTACGTGCTGGTCGGCGTCGGGATCTGGCTCTGCACCTTGAAGTCGGGGGTGCACCCGACGGTGGCCGGAGCCCTGCTCGGGCTGCTCACGCCGGCCAGCGCCTGGATCGGCCGGGAGACCCTGCTCGAGGCGATGCGACGCGCGGTCGAGCGTCTCCGCGGTACCGGCACCGGCCCCGATGCGGAGCGACGCGAGGCCGCCGAGGACCTCGCCTTCGCGGCCACCGAGTCGGTGTCCCCCCTCGAGCGCCTGGAGCACGGCCTCCATCCATGGGTCGGCTTCGCGATCATGCCCCTGTTCGCGCTCGCCAACGCGGGAGTGGCGGTCAGCCTCGGCGGCCTCGCCCATCCCATCGCCGCCGCGGTGGCGGTGGGGCTGGTGGCCGGCAAGCCCCTCGGCATCGTGGGCGCCTCGTGGCTCGTGGTGCGGCTCGGCCTCGCGAAGCTCCCGGAGGCCACGTCGTGGACGGCCCTGGTCGGGGCCGGCTGCCTGGGCGGCATCGGCTTCACGATGGCGCTGTTCATCGCCTCGCTGAGCCTCACCGGCGCGGGGCTGGAGGCGGCCAAGTCGGGCATTCTCGCGGGCTCGGCGGCGAGCCTCGTCCTCGGCCTGGGCCTGCTCGCCCGGGCCCTGCCGAGGAGGGCCGGGTAGGATGCGGAGCCGGTCGACCGCCGCGTGGCCGCGGAGGATCCTGCATCCGACCGACTTCTCCGGCGGAGCCCGTCGCGCGGAGACGGAAGCGGTCCGGCTCGCCCGCGCCTCGGACGCCACGCTCCTGCTCCTGCACGTCGTTCCCGAGGCGCACGAGGGGCTGGTGCGGTCCGGCTCGGCGGCCGCGCAGATCATGGCGGTCGTGCGACGGGCGCGCTGCGACCTGATCGTGATGGGAACGCGAGGCCGGAGCCCGCTGGCGCGGTCGCTCCTGGGCAGCGTCGCCGACCGCGTCGTGCGCGCAGCCCCCTGCCCGGTGCTGACGGTCCGGAGCTAAGGAGGCCGCCGCCCGCGGCTACGGAGCCTCGTCGCTCTCCACGGTCAGGTGCGGCAGCACGTCCGTCCGGCTCACGATGCCCACCAGCACCAGCCCCTCCGCGCGCCGCTCCACGACGGGCAGGCTGCGCGCCCGCGCCTCGATCATGGTATCGACCGCCACCGTGATCGGATCGTCGGCCGCGACCGAGATGGCGCCGCGGCTCATCAGGTCCTCGATCCGCTCCGCCCAGAGCAGCTTGAGGTCGGGAATGAAGCGGCGCATCGGCGGCCGGAACGTGCGGAGCAGGTCGAGCTTCGTGACCAGGCCGCGGAGCACGCCACGCGTGTCCACCACCGGGAACATGTTGAAGTCGTGGTCGCTGAACTTCGCCATGAGCTCCCGGACAGTCGCGTCGGGACCGACCGTGACGGGATTGCGGCTCATGACATCGCGCACCTTGCGGTCCTCGATCGTCTTCCGCATGGATCGTGCCTCCCTCGCGTGAGCGGGCCGCTCGGCGCCCGGGCCGATGCTAGGGCCCGTGGGGTTTCACGGCCAAGATCGAGCAGAGCGCCTCCCGGAGCACGCGCTCGGCGGTGCTGCCCAGCAGCATGTCGCGCAGCCCTGACCGGCCCTGAGTGCCGAGCACGACGAGGTCGCCGCCCACCTGCTGGACGAACTCGACGATGCCCGCGCTGGGCCCGACGAACTCGAGGAGCGAATACCGGCTCTCGAGCTCGGCCATCTCGCGCTGGTGGACCTCACAGAAGGCCTCGAGGCGGCGGCGCAGGCTGTCCCGGTACTGCTTCTGGTAGTCCGGAGAGGCCTGCGGCGTCGGAGCGCGGTAGTGCAGCCGGGTCCACGGCGCGTCGAGCACGTGCAGCACGTGCAGGACAGCGTGATCCTGCCGCGCCATGCGCACGGCCTGCTCCAGCGCCCGGAGGGAGACCGGCGAGAAGTCGATGCACGCGACGACCGACCGGAAGGGCCCGACCTGCGGATCCCTCACCAGCAGGACGTCTCCCGGCGCCTTCCGGACGCACGCCGTCGCCAGGGTGCCGGCCCCGCGCTCCGCCGGAACGGTGCCGTGCGTGCCGAGGACCAGGAGCTCCGCGGACCGCTCCCGCACCTGGCGGACCATGGCCGACACCGGATGATCGATCTCCACCGCGAGGTCGAGGGCACTCGCCTCCGGGATATCGGCCGTGAACTCCCTCCACGCCTTTCCCGCATCGCGAACCAGCCCCTCGCGGATGCCGGCCTGGAAGGCACCGAGCGCTTCCTCCAGGTCCACGACGACGAGCGTTTCGATGACGTGGACGGCCTGCACGACCGCGCCTCGGGAGGCCGCGATGCGCAGCGCCTGCCGCAGCGCGGAGCGCGAGTACGGGGTGAAATCGACCCCCACCACGATCACTGCCATCACGGCCTCCTCGTCCCAGGCCGATGCTCGCCGGGCGGTTCTCCGGGCAGGGTGCAACCCGCATACCAGGCTTTTGCGTCTTGACTGTCAACAACTTGGCCTCGGCCTTCGGCGGGCGGTGGGGCGCCGCCGCCTCACCGTGGCGCGTGAGATCCGCCGGGACGGGACTGCTCTGCCGGATCGATCGCGCGCTCGCCCGCCGCCCCCATCCGCTCGAGGTCCCGCGCCAGACTGCTCCGCCCCTGCGCCCACAGCGAGTGCACGGCCACGAGCGCCGCGAGGACCAGGGCTAGCCCCGCCGCCGTCCCGAGCGCGGACACCACGTGGTGGCGCCCCGGCGGCCCCTCGGCCAGAACGCGCTCGGTCAGGCCCGAGCGCGTGGCGGCGGGCGCCCGGCGGACGATCTCGGCCAGGCAGGCCCAGTAGGCGGCGAGGCCCATGGCGGTCGAGAGGCGGATGGTCCGTCCCTCGTGGTCGCGCACCGCGCTCTCCAGCGCGAAGTCGTCGCCCGGGCGAGACCAGGTCGTATGCACCTGCACGATGCCACCCCAGGGGATGACGGTGGCGCGTGTGCGGAAGGCGCCCACGCCGAGCAAGCCCCGCGCGAGGCCGGCGGGCGAGATCTCCAGCACCACGCTCCGCGTGAGTCCATGCGCGGCCCAGCCGAGCGCGACGGCCACGATGGCCACCTCGAGCGCCTCGAAGGCCAGCGCGCCCGCCGCGAGCACCGCGGCCACGAGCGGCAGATACCAAGCGGCCGCCCCCCCGAGCAACGGGTAGCGGCGCATCCCGATTGGAGCGGGCGCCGGGCGGGCGTCCGTGGTCATCGCAGTCAGGGTGGCCCCGGATTCGCCGGTGCGCAAGCGGTCGTCGACCGCGCGGGGAGACCGGGCTACGGTGCAGGCTCGTCGCCGAAGACGGTGCCGATGTCCCGGGCGGCGGCCACGCGCTCGCCGCGCGGATCGACCCGCCTCGGCTCGGGTGGAACGTCGGCGAAGTGGACCCGCTCGATGCGGCCGCCGCGCAGCGCCACCATGAGGCCGGCGCCGCCGTCGGCCAGGGCCGCCACCGCCGCGGCGCCGAAGCGGGTGGCCAGCATCCGGTCGAACGGGGTGGGCGGGCCGCCCCGCTGCACGTGCCCCAGCACCACGTATCGCACCTCGAAGGGCACCCGGCTCTCGAGAGCGTGGGCCACGACCGCGCCGACGCCCCCGAGGCGGAGCGGCTCGGGGCTGTCCGCCACGACCTGCCGGACCACCGCGCCGCCGCCCGGGCACCGGGCTCCCTCCGCGACCACCACGATGGAGAAGCGGCGGCCGCGCCGGGCGCGCGCCAGGATGCCGCCGGCGACCGCCTCGTAGCCGAACGCGATCTCGGGAATGAGGATCACGTCGCCGCCGGAGGCGAGCCCGGCCTCCAGCGCGATCCAGCCCGCCTGCCGCCCCATCACCTCGACCACCATCACGCGGTGGTGGGAGGCCGCGGTGGTGTGCAGCCGATCCAGCGCGTCGGTGGCGATGGCGAGGGCCGAGTCGAACCCGAGGCTCACCTCGGTGGCGGCCACGTCGTTGTCGATGGTCTTCGGGATGCCCACGATCGGGAGGTCCCGCGCCTGGAGCCGCCGGGCGATGGTCAGGCTGCCGTCGCCCCCGATCACCACCAGGGCCTCGACGCCGTGCCGGGCGACGGTGGCCAGCACCGCATCCGACCGGTCCTCGTAGCCGCGCGCGCCGGCCCGTTCCACCGGCACGCGGAAGGGATCGTCGCGGTTCGAGGCGCCGAGGATGGTGCCGCCCTGGGCCACGATGCCCATCACGTCGTCGAAGCCGAGCGGCCGCGACTGGTCGGCGAGGAGGCCGGCGAAGCCGTCCAGGAAGCCGGTGACCCGCATGCCGTGCCGGTGGACCGCGGCCCGGACCACCGCGCGGAGCGCCGCGTTCATGCCGGGGCAGTCGCCCCCGGCGGTCACCACCGCGATGTGCCGGGGGCGGGCCACGGTCAGCGGCTGCGGACGGTCAGCACCGGGCGCGAGGCGCGCCGCACCACGTGCTCCGCCACGCTGCCCATCAGGAAGCGGCGCACCCCGCCGCGGCCGTGGGTGCCGATGACGATCAGGTCGGGATGCCAGCGGCGCCCAACCTTCAGGATCTCGTCGGCCGGCCCCCCCTCCACGAGGCGTGTCCCGGTGCGCGCCCCCGCCGCCCGGGCCCGGGCAAGGAGGGCCGCCAGCCGGCGGCGCGCATCGCGGCGGGCGGCCGCGAGCAGCTCGAGGTAGCTCGCGGGCACCTCCCCGCCGACGGGCACGAACGGCGAGGGCGGGGTGAGCACGTGCAGCAGCAGCAGGAGCGTCGCGCGCTCGCGGCGCGCGAGGCCCAGCGCCATCCGGAACGCCGGCCGCGAGGCGGGCGAGAAGTCCGTCGCGTGGAGGATCCGCCGGATCGGCGTGGAGCCGCGGGTGGTGGCGCGCCGCTTCACCGCAGGGACCCGAGGTACGCGGCCAGGGCCTGCACCTCGGTCTCGGTGAGCTGGATCTTCGGCATGTGCGCCCGCGGCCGCTGCATGGCCGGATCGCGCAGCCAGCCGGTGAAGTAGGCCTGATCGTGCTTGGCCCCGATCTTCGACAGGTCGGGCCCGATCGGGGTGCCCATTCCCTCCGCGGTGTGGCAGCCGTAGCAGCCCTGGTCGCGGAACACCATGCGCCCCTGGCCGACCAGCGCGCGCCCGTCCTGCGCCTGCGCGCACGAGGCCAGCAGCAGCACCGCCGACCCGAGCAGCACCGAGCGCTTGATCACGGAGCCACCTCCTCCTGGGTTTCCTGGCACGGCACGCAGAAGCGCGCCGCGGGCACCGCCCGCAGGCGCGGCAGCGCGATCGGCGCGCGGCACGACTCGCACATCCCGTAGGCGCCGGAGCCGAGGCGGCGCAGCGCCTCGGCGATCTCGTCCAGCGCCCGCTTGTCCTGGCCGGTCAACCGCGAGCCGAGCGAGGCGACGGAGGCCGCGGTGGCCCGGTCGGTGGTGTCACCCACTTCCAGGCCCGCCCCGAGGCCCGCCATCTCCTCGTCGGTGGTCGCCAGCGTCCGCAGCAGCATCTCACGCGCCTCGAGCAGGCGGCGGCGGAACTCGTCGGTCAGCTTCGCGTCGAAGGGGCGGGCGGGGGTGTTCATACCGGCTCCGGCGCGATCGCGATCATCAGGTCGTTGCGCGAGACCATCCCGAGCACGCGGCAGTCGGCGTCGATGACCGGCAGGCTCCGGAGCTTGGACTCGGTCATGTACTGCACCGCGGACCGCAGCGAGTCCATCGGCCGGAGGGCCAGCACCCCGTGCGCCATGAAGCGCGAGACCGGCTGCTGCCACACCTGGGGATCGTCGAGGGCGGCGGAGGCCACCCGCAGCAGGTCGCCCTTGGTGACCATGCCGACGAGCCGCCCCTCGCGGGTCACGACCGGGAAGCCGTTGTAGTCGTACTTCGCCGCGATGTTGCGGACCTCGCACATCGGGATCTCCTCCATGATCTGCACGACCCGGCGGGTCATCACCGCCTCCACCGGAACAGCCAGCCCCGCGGCCGAGTGGCTCATCTCACGCATCCTCCCAGACGTCCTTGAGATCGCGGGGGAGCTGGGCCAGGACGTCGTCGGCCTCCCCGCCGGAGAGCTGCGCCTTCAGCGCCGCGAACACCGCGAGGGTGAGGAAGCGGGCCTCGCGGAGGTTCCGGAGCCCGGCCTCCCGCCGGACGCGCTCGTAGAAGTCCTTGCGGTGCATCTTGACCGGCCGACGCCCCGAGCGGTCGCCCGCGCTCCACACCTCCTTGAGCGCCCGCGGCAGCTGCGCCGCGGCCTGGGCCGCCTCCGTCGGCATCAGCCGGTCACGCAGGGCGTGCAGCACCGCCGCCGTCCCCCGCTTCACCGCCTCGCGGTCCGCCTGTCCTGTCTCGTCGATCACGCGACGGTAGAAGGCGAGCGTGGTCATGCGCGCCGCTCCCCTACTTCTTCAGCAGGCCGAGCGCTTCCTTGGCCTTGCTGCTCGAGAGCGCCATGTCCCCCTTCTTGCAGGCCGCTTCCGACTCCCGGACCAGCCCCGCGGCCTGCTTCACCCGCGGCGCCTGGATGTCCTGCTGCCCCCGCGGCACCGGGACGTCCTGCTGGCTGCGCGGTGCCTGGATATCCTGCGCCCGCGGCGCCTGCACGTCCTGAGCCCGCGGCGCCTGCACGTCCTGAGCCCGCGGGGCTTGCACATCCTGAGCCCGCGGCGTCTGCACGTCCTGGGCCCGCGGGGCTTGCACATCCTGAGCCCGCGGCGCCTGCACGTCCTGGGCCCGCGGCGCCTGGATGTCCTGGCTGCGCGGCGCCTGGACATCCTGAGCCCTGGCGCTCGCCTTGGGCGAGCGCGGAGCCTGGATCTCCTGGCTCTTTGCCGCCTGCGGCGCCTTCTTGAGCGAGGCCTGAGCGCTCCTGAGGGCCGCCTTGGCCTGGGCCAGCTCCGCCGGACATTGCTCCGCGGCGGGCCCGACCGTGGGCGTCGCCAGCATCATCATTCCGAACCCGAGCGTGACCGCGATGAGCCGCTTCATGGTGCTTCTCCTTTCGACAAGGTCCACTGGAACACGAGGGGCTGCAAGCCGGGTGCCACGGAGTCGGCAAGGAAAAACACCGGGTTGGGCCTCCGCACGGCGCACCGACTGAGGCGCCCGCTCCCGGCTGGGGCGCCGGCGCCTCGCCGCCTGCTCAGCCCTTGATGTTGCCGATCGGCGTGAGCGAGACGACGCGCCTCGAGATGTCGAGGCGATGCAGGGTGTCGACCACCGCGGTGAGGTCCTTGTAGGCGAAGCCGGCCTCCTCGGCCACCCCGGCCTTGGACGCCGCGCGCACGAGGATCCCGCGCGCCTGCATGTCCTTGATCAGGGTCTCCCCCCAGATCCGCCGCTTGGCCTGCGCCCGCGACATGGTGCGGCCGGCGCCGTGAGCCGTCGAGCCCCACGTCTCGGCCATGGCGCGCGCCGTCCCGACCAGCAGGGCGGAGCCCGTCTCCATCGAGCCGCCGATGATCACCGGCTGGCCGATCTCCCGGAAGTCCGCGGGCACGTCGGGCTCACCAGGCCCGAAGGCGCGCGTGGCGCCCTTGCGGTGCACGACCAGCTCCAGCTCCCGGCCGTCCACCCGGTGGCGCTCGACCTTGGCGGTGTTGTGGCAGACGTCGTAGATCACGGTGAGGCCGAGGGCGCGCGCGTCGCGCCCGAAGACCTTGGAGAAGACCTCCCGGATCCGGTGGGTGATCACCTGGCGGTTGGCGAACGCGGTGTTGGCCGCGGCAGTCATGGCCCCGAAGTACGCCTGCCCCTCCTTGGACCGGAACGGGGCGCAGGCGAGCTCGCGGTCGCGCACCGTGATGCCGTACTGCGGCATGGCCCGGTCGAAGATCTTGAGGTAGTCGGTGCCGACCTGGTGGCCGAAGCCGCGGGAGCCGCAGTGCAGCATGACGAAGATCTGGCCGGGGCCGTCCACCCCGAGGACGCGCGCCACCGGCTCGTCGTGGACCGCGCCCGGCCGGACCACCTGGATCTCCAGGTAGTGGTTGCCGGAGCCCAGGGTGCCGAGCTGCTCCATCCCCCGCTCGAGCGCGCGCGGGCTGACGTGCGCGGGATCGGCCCCGGCGAGGCAGCCCTGCCCCTCGATGTGGGCCAGGTCCTCGGGCCAGCCGTAGCCGCGGGCCACGCACCAGCCGGCCCCCTGCACCATCACCTGCCGGAACTCGGCCCCGGACAGCCGCACGAAGCCCTTCGCGCCGACCCCCGCCGGGACCGCCGCGAACAGCGCGGCGATCAGCTCCGGCAGGCGGGGCCGGACCTCGTCCTCGGTGAGGCCGGTGCGCAGCAGCCGCATCCCGCAGTTGATGTCGAACCCGATGCCGCCCGGCGAGATCACGCCGGTGTCGGCGCGGAAGGCCGCGACGCCGCCGATCGGGAAGCCGTAGCCCCAGTGCCCGTCCGGCATGCAGAGCGACGCGCGGACGATGCCGGGCAGGCAGGCCACGTTCGTCACCTGCTCGAACACCCCGTCGTCCATCTGCTCGAGCAGGGATCCGGACGCGTACAGGCGCGCCGGCACCAGCATGCCGGGCTTGGCCTCGGCCGGGATCTCCCAGACGCAGTCGTCGACCCGGCGAACCGCTCCGCGCAGCCCTTCGGTGATCTTCATGGGTCCGGGCTCCTGCCTCTCCACCCGCCTTTCAGATGTCGATGACGACCCGGGCGCGCCAGCCGCCGGGTACCTGCTCGAGCGCGAACTGGTGCAAGGTGACCGCCTTCGGATCGGCGCCCAGTGCGGTCCGCCCCGGCTCGATGGTACCGCCCTGGACCTCGGCGGCGAGCCGGTAGGGCCCCTGCCCGCTCACCTGCACCCGCGCGTGCGGGAACACCTGGCTGTCCCGGTCCTTGAGAAAGATCATCTCGGACAGCCAGTCGTAGAGCAGCATGTCGAGCTCGGCGGACTCCAGGGTGATCGTGCGCTCCACCGTGATCGTCAACGTACCCGGATCGACCATGAGGCGCGCGAGCGCCGCCGCGGCCGTCTCGAAGAGATCGTCGAGGCTCCGCCCCTCGAGCTCGACCGCGCAGTCCGCGAGGGCCACGTCCTCGAGAAAGGTGTAGCGCCCCATGCGCTCCTTTCGGCGCTTCAGTCCTTCGCGGCCTCGGCCATGATCGCCTCCAGCGTGGCCTCCACCTCGCGGGCCACGTCCCCCAGCCCCGGCGTGGCGTAGAGATCGATCATGGTGGTGGGCTTGATGGTGGCCAGCTTGGTGACGCCGCCCTCCTCGTAGACCGAGATCCGGCACGGGAGCGCGGTGGAGATCTCCAGATTCGTGTCGAGCACCTTCTTCGCCTGGTGCGGGTTGCAGACCTCGAAGATCCGGCACTCCCGGGCGAAGGCCACGCCCTTCTCGGCCATCTTGGCCCGGAGGTCGTGGACCCCTAGGACCCCGAACTTGTGGCGGGCCACCGCCTCCTCGAGATCCTTGGCGACCCGGTCGAGCGGCTTGCGCGATTGGACGATGTGCAGCATGAGCCTCCTCCTCGTCACTTCTCGGCCATGTAGTAGAGCACGGGCACCGCCATGCGCGACAGCAGGGTCGAGGCCACCTCGCCCGCCATGAGCGACAGGGCCAGCCCCTGGAAGATCGGGTCGAACAGGATCACGGAGGCGCCCACCACCACCGCGGCCGCGGTGAGCAGCATGGGACGGAAGCGCACCGCGCCGGCGTCCACCACCGCCTCGGCGAGCGGCACCCCCTGGGCCCGGCGCAGCTCGATGAAGTCCACCAGGATGATGGAGTTCCGCACGATGATGCCCGCGCCCGCGATGAAGCCGATCATCGACGTCGCGGTGAAGAAGGCGCCGAGGAGGCCGTGGGCGGGAAGGATCCCCACCAGGGTGAGCGGGATCGGCGCCATGATCACGAGCGGGGTCCGGAAGGAGCGGAACCAGCCCACCACCAGCACGTAGATCAGCACCATCACCGCCCCGAAGGCCAGACCCAGGTCTCGGAACACCTCGTAGGTCACCTGCCACTCGCCGTCCCACTTCATCGCGACGTGCTCGGTCAGGAACGGCTGGCTCGCCACGTGCCGGGGAATGCCGCGGCCGTCCGGCAGCCGCAGGCCGTCCAGCTCCCGGTTCATCCGCAGGATGGCGTAGACCGGGCTCTCCTCCTGACCGGCGACGTCGCCGGTGACGTAGACCACGCGCTGCAGGTTCTTCCGGTAGACGAGCGGGGGCTCGGTGGTCGCCTCCACCCGGGCCAGCTCGGACAGCGGCACCAGGGCGCCGCTGCCGGCCTTCAGCCGGAGCCCGGCGAGCGCGTCGATGCCGCTGCGCTGATCGCGGGGCAGCCGCACGAAGATCGGGACGTCCTCCTTCTCCGCGGGCAGGTGCGCGAGGCCGGGGCTCGCGCCGCTCAGGGCCACCCGGAGCGCCTGCACCATCTGGTCGGTGGAGATGCCGAGCAGGGCCGCCTTCTCCTTGTCGAGCACGAAGCGGTAGCCCGGCTGGGGCTCCTCCACGTACCAGTCCACGTCGACCACACCGGGGGTGCGCTCGAAGACCCCGAGGATCCGGCGGGCCGCGTCCAGCTGGGCCGCCCGATCGTCGCCGTAGACCTCGGCGACGAGGGTCTGCAGCACCGGCGGCCCCGGCGGGACCTCCGCCACCTTGATCCGGGCCCCGGCGGGGCCGGCCACGCGCAGGAGGGCCGGCCGCAGCCGCCCGGCGATCTCGTGGCTCTGGACGCGGCGCTCGCCCTTGGGCCGGAGGTTCACCTGGATGTCGGCCACGTTCGGGCCCTGCCGCACCGGGGGGAAGTAGTGGCGGATCAGGCCGTTGAAGTTGTAGGGCGCGGCGGTGCCCACGTAGAGCTGCAGATCCGTGACGTCGGGATCGGCGGCCAGGGCGCGGCCGAGGTCCCGGGCGACCCGCGCCGTCTCCTCGAGCGGGGTGCCCTCCGGCATGTCCACGATCACCTGCAGCTCGCTCTTGTTGTCGAAGGGCAGCATCTTGACCCGCACCAGCTTGAAGTACACCAGCGAGCAGGCGCCGACGAGGAGCACGCCGACCATCCCCAGGAAGAGCGCGCGGCGCCTCCAGTCCGTGAGCAGCGGCAGCATGAGCCGGCGGTAAAGCCGGGTGGTCCAGTCCTCCGCGCCCTCGCCGTGGGCGCCCTCGCCGCCGGCCGGCGCGCGCAGCAGGCGCGTGGCCGCCCAGGGCGAGACCATGAAGGCGATGAAGAGCGAGAACAGCATCGCCACCGAGGCGCCCACCGGGATCGGGCGCATGTAGGGGCCCATCAGACCGCCCACGAAGGCCATGGGCACGATCGCGGCGATCACCGCGAAGGTGGCCAGGATGGTCGGGTTGCCCACCTCGTCCACCGCCTCCACCGCCACCGCGGCGCGGGACCGGCCGCGGTTGGCGGGCAGGTGCACGTGCCGGGCGATGTTCTCCACGACCACGATGGCGTCGTCCACCAGGATGCCGATCGAGAAGATCAGGGCGAAGAGGGTCACCCGGTTGAGGGTGTAGCCGTAGAGGTAGTAGAGGAAGAGGGTCAGGGCGAGCGTCACCGGGATCGCCACCAGCACCACCAGGGAGGCCCGGATGCCCAGGAACAGGGCGATCAGCACGGTCACCGACACGGTGGCCAGCGCGAGATGCTTCAGGAGCTCGTTGGACTTCTCCCGGGCCGTTTCGCCGTAGTCCCGCGTCACCGTGAGGTGCACGTCGGCGGGGATCAGGCCGCCGCGCACCGCCTCGACCTTGGCCAGCACGCGCTCGGCGATCACCACCGCGTTGGTGCCCTTGCGCTTGGCCACCGACAGCGTCACCGCCGCCACCGCCTGCCCCGGCCGTGGGCCCAGCCCGGCCGCCGCGGCCCCGGCGCTCATCATCACGTACTCCCGCGGCTCCTCCGGTCCGTCGTCGATCGAGGCGACGTCCCGCAGGTGCACGGGCCGGCCCCGGGAGACGCCCACCACCACCTGCCCGAGCGCGGCCGGCTCGGCCAGGAAGACCCCGGCGTCGACGAGATACTCGCGGTTGCCGCGCGCGAAGCGCCCGACCCGCAGCTCGCGGTTGGCCTCGCCGAGCGCCGCCACCACCGCGTCCGGGGTCACCCCGAAGCCGGCCAGGCGGTCGCGGTCGAGGGTCACGCGCAGCTGCCGGCGGAGCCCGCCGATGAGCCGGGTCTCCGCCACGTCGGTGACCGCCTTGACCTGGTCGTCCAGCTGCGCGGCGATGCGGCGAAGCTCGTAGGGATCTGCGCGCTCGCTCCAGAGGGTCAGGGCGAGGATCGGCACGTCGTCGATCGAGCGCGGCTTGACCAGGGGCTGCGAGGCCCCGGGCGGGATCAGGTCGAAGTTGGCGCGGAGCTTGTCGTGGAGCTTGACCATGCTGCGCTCCTCGTCCTCGCCGACGTAGAAGCGCACGATGGCCAGGGCCGCCCCCGGCTGGCTGGTCGAGTACACGTACTCCACGCCCGGGATCTCCCGCAGCTTCTTCTCGAGCGGGATGCTGATGCGCTCCTCGACCTCCTTGATGCCGGCGCCCGGCATCTCCACGAACACGTCCGCGAACGGCACCACGATCTGCGGCTCCTCCTCGCGCGGGGTGGCGAGCACCGCGAAGAGGCCGAGGAGGAGCGAGGCCACTATGACGAGCTGGGTGAGCTTGGAGTCGATGAAGACGTGGGCCAGGCGGCCCGCGACGCCGAGCGGGGCGCTCACGGTCCCGGTGCGACGCGCGCGCCGTCGCTCACGCGCGGGGCCCCCTCCACCACGACGCGCTCGCCCCCCGCGAGTCCCGAGAGGATCTCGACGCGGTCGGCGTGGCGCGCTCCTGCCGTGACCAGCCGCAGATGCGCGACGTCGTCGGCGCCCACGACGTACACCGCGGTCAGCTGGCCCCGCTCGACCAGCGCCGCGATCGGCACCAGCAGCGCCTGGCGCTCCCCGGCGGGAAAGCGGGCGCGCCCGAACAGGCCGGAGCGCAGGCCGGGATCGGCCGGGAGGTCGAGCTTGACGGTCACGGTGCGGGTCGACGGATCCGCGGCCGGGATGATCTCGGCCACGCGGCCTTCCAGGGTCCGCCCGAGCGAGTCGAGGACGACCGGCACCCGCTCGCCCAGCCGCACGCGGCCCACCGCCGATTCTCCCACCGACGCCTCCAGCCGGTAGGCGCGCGGGTCGTCGAGGACGAGCAGGGCCTGCCCCGGCACCGCCAGGTCCCCCGGCTCCACCCGGCGGTCCACCACCACGCCGGTGGCGGGCGCGGCGATCCGCGTCTCGCCCAGCGTGATCTCGGCCGCCCGCAGGTCGGCGGCCGCCGCGTCGATCCGGTAACCCATCTGCTTCTCGCGCGCGCGCACGGAGGCGATCCGCGCCTGCGCCTGCTCCACGAGGGCGGCCGTGCTCTTGTGCCTGGTTTCGACGGTCTCGTAGTCCTGGGCGCTGATCAGCTCGCTCTGCCGCAGCTGGCGGTAGCGGGTGGCGGTGGCCTCGGCATAGGCGCGGTCGGCCTCGGCCGAGCGGAGCGCGGCCTCGGCTTCCTCCAGGGTCCGCTTGACCTCGTCGAGCCCCATCTCGGCCTCCGCGAGCGCCGACCGCGCGCGGTCGGCCCGGGCGGTCAGCTCGCGGTCGTCCACCGTCACGAGGACCCGGCCGCGCTCCACGTGGTCACCCTGGCGCGCCCGCACCTCCCGGACGTAGCCCTGCACCTTGCTGGCGATCACCATCTGGGTCTTGGTCCGGACGGTGCCGACCACCTCCTCGGCGGCGCGCAGGGGGGCGAACGTCGTGGTCTCGACCCGGACGCCGGTCAGCGGCGGGGCCTGGCCGCCCGGCGCCTCGGCCGCCGGCTCGCCGCGGCAGGCCGCGAGCAGGAGCAGGGCCAGGCCGGCGATCAGCCCCCGCATGGTCACGCGCGCACGCCCGCCGCGCCGCTCTCCACGCCGAGCTTCCGGAGGACCGTCTCCATCAGGCACCAGCCGGTCAGCGCGGACTGGAAGAGGTTGAGCCCCACGAAGAGCGTGAAGAAGAGCCAGTAGGGGCTGTGCAGGTAGCTCAGCACGACGCTCAGGGTGACGAAGGTGCCGGCGATGAGCCGGATCCAGCGCTCCAGTGACATGGCGTTCCTCCTGCCTCGTGCGCATCCGTGAAGCACGATTCTCGATGGGCAAGAGTGCAACGCGGATGCCAGCACATTCCTCTTGCAAATCCGTCGGTTGGCGCGAAGGAATGCGCAGCGCGTGGGGTGGCGGTGTCCCACCGGGGCTGCGCTACCCCGGCCGGCAGTTCCGGCGGGAGCGGGTAGTAGGCGAGGCCGGCGGCGCTCACGCCGCGGCCGCCGCGGGGGAGACCAGCAGCCGGCCGTCCTGGACGCGGCCGACCCGGTCGAAGCCGGCGATCATCCGCTCGTCGTGCGTCACCACGATCACCGCCGAGCCCCGCTCCCGCGCCAGCCGCCGCAGGTGCTCCATCACGCTCTTGCCCCGCTCGGTGTCGAGCGAGGCGGTGGGCTCGTCGGCCAGGATCAGCAGCGGGTCGTTGGCCAGCGCCCGGGCGATGGCCACCCGCTGCCGCTCCCCGCCCGAGATCCGGGCCGGATAGCTCGCGGCGCGGTGGTCGATCTGGAGGTAGCCGAGGAGATCCCGGATCCGGGCCGCCGCCGCGCGGCCGCGCACGCCGTTGATGTCGAGAGCCACCTGCACGTTCTCGGCCACGGTGAGGAAGGGGATCAGGTTGTGATGCTGGAAGATGAAGCCGATCTTGCGCCGGCGGATCAGCTTGCGGTCGGGCCCGACCCAGCGGCCGTCGTAGACCGCCTCGCCGTCGATCTCGATCCGACCCGCGGTGGGCTCGGTCACCAGCCCGATGGTGGTCAGCAGGGTGGACTTGCCCGAGCCGCTCGGGCCGATGATGGCGACGAGCTCGCCCCGCTCCACCGACATGGCCGCGTCCTGGATGCCCACCACCGCGGTGTCGCCGCTGCCGTAGATCTTGGTGAGCCCGTCGAAGCGCACCGCGGGCATCTCAGCCTCCCAGCGCCTGGATCGGATCCACCGCGAGCGCCCGCCGGATGCCGAGCAGGCTGGCCAGCACGCAGATGCCGGCCACGATCGCCAGGAGGGCGAGATGGTCGGCGGGCAGGAGCACCACCCGCCGCGGGAAGCGGTCGTAGAGCGAGTGGATCAGGAGCCCGCCCACCGCGAAGGCGATCGCGCCGAGGGCGAGCGACTGCTGCATGATCAGCTTCACCACCACGAGGCCGGGGGCGCCGATCAGCTTCAGGGTGGCGATCTCGCGGATCTTGTCGATGGTGAGCGTGTAGATGATGAGGGCCACGATCACGGTGGAGATGACGAGCAGGATGGCGGTGAACAGGCCGAGCTGGCGGCGCGCCTTCTCGATCACGAACCGGGTGAGGATCTGCTCCTGCTCCGCCGCGGTGAGCACCGTGTGGTGCTTCCAGGCCTCGATCCGGCCGGCCGCGTCGCGGGGGTCGGCGCCGGGCTCGAGCCGGATCAGCACCGCGTTGGCGATGTGGGTGGACTGGGTGATGGCCTCCACGGTGGCGGTGACCTGGCGGGCGACCGCCGGGGCCCGCCGGGTCAGGTCGCGCAGGGAGGCCTCGATGCGCTCGCGATCGTTCCGCAGCGCCTCGTTGCTCTTCTTGAACTGCAGCTCCTGGGCGTCGACGAGCGAGACGAAGAGCGCCGGATCGCCGCCCGAGGACACCATCTGGCGAGTCAGGCCCACGACGGTGTAGCGGTTGCGGCCCAGCTCGAGCGACTCGCCGATCAGGAGCCCCGCGCTCTCGTCGGCCACCGCCTCGTAGCGCTTCTGGCCGATCGGGCGGCCGGAGGCGAGCGGACCGTGCCCGCCGAGCCCGCCGGGCCGGTGCCCCACCACGTAGAGCCGCAGTGGCCGGCCGGCGTGCTCGACCTGCAGGTTCTGGTACGACACGGGGGCCGCCGCCGCCACGCCCGGGATGACCGCCAGGGTGCGGTAGAGATCCTCCGGGATGCGGGAGCTCTCCGCGAAGGGCCCGCGGGTGTCCTTCTGGACCACCCACAGGTCCGCTCCCGCCGCGTTGAAGATCGTGGTGGCCTCGATCACCAGCCCCCGGTAGATCCCGGCCATGGACATGACCACCGCGATCAGCAGCCCCAGGCCGAGACCGGTCAGGAGGAAGCGGCCGAGGTTGTAGCGGATGTCCCGGATCGCGAGGTTCATCGGGGCTCCGTCCGGGTCACCCGGAGGCGCTGGCCGTCCCGCAGCCCGGCGGGAAAGGGTCCCGGCCCGACCACGACCCGCTCGCCGTTGCCGATCCCGGCGGTCAGCTCCACGGCCCCGCTCTTCGGATCCCGCGCTCCGGTCGTCACCGGCCGGAGCCGCGCGCGATCGGCCTCGACAACGAACACCGCGCTCCGCCCGGACTCGGCGGGGACCAGCGCCGAGGCCGGCACCACCCAGGCGCCCGCGGCGGTCCGGGTCGTGATCGTCGCCTCGGCCTGCTCGCCGATCCGCAGGCGCGGCGGAGCCTCGAGGAGCCGGATCTCCACGCTCAACTCCTCGGCGACCCGATCGCTCTCCTCGCCGATCCGGATCACCTCGCCGCGGAAGGGCCGCCCCGGGCTGCTCCGCAGCGTTACCTGGGCGGGCTGCCCGAGCTGGACCGCTCCGATCAGGCTCTCGTCGAGGTGAATCCGGACCCAGACGGTTCGGGGATCGACCATCTTGAAGAGGGGCACGCCGGCCACCACCACCGCGCCGGGCTCGACCTCCCGCGAGAGGATGAGCCCCGACAGCGGCGCGGTGACCGCGGTCTCGCGCAGGCGCGACTCGCTGGCCGCGAGGGCGGCGCCCGCGACCGCCACCTCCCGCTCGGCCATGCGGATCGCGACCTCGCTGCGGTGGATGTCGGCCTCGAGGGCCGCGGCCTCCGCGCGCTGGTTCGCCAGATCGGCCTCGGCCGCCTGGAGCTCGGTCGACCGGACGTCCAGGTCCTGCCGCGCGATGAGCTCGCGGTCGTGCAGGTGCTTGTAGCGATCGAACGTCACGCGGGCCAGCTCGGTGTTGGCCAGCGCCTTGGCGATGGCGGCCCGCCGCGCGTCGAGGCTGGCCCGCGCCCGGGTGAGGTTGGCCCGCTCGAGCGGCACGGAATCGACCGCCTTGCGCTGAACGAACGTGGCCTGCTCGCGCTGCCGGAGCAGCTCCTCGTCGTCGAGCACGGCCAGGAGCTCGCCCTGCCGGACCGTGTCGCCCTGATCGCGCAGGAGCTTCATGACCCGGCCGGTGACCTTGGTCCCGACCTCGACGTACACCCGGGCCTCCACCGTGCCGGTGCCGAAGGCCTGGGCCTGGAACTCCCCGGGGGCCATGGTCACGGTCTCGACCGCGGCGACCCCGAGCACGCGCAGCCACACCACCGCCGCGACGGCCAGGACGAGAGCGGCCGCGCCGGCGATGGCGATCTTCCTCATGCGCCGCCAAGGAGTGCAACGGCGGTGCCAGGCGGGGCGCGGCCAGAATCAGCTACTTATGACGGTCCGGCCGGCCGAGTGGGGTCGGCGCGCCCCAACGCCGGGGGCCGCGGGGGCGTGGCCGGGACGCTCGTGTGCGGCCCTCGGCGCTTCCCGCTCAGCCCGCGAGGGTGCCGGCGGCCGGGCGGCGGTTGACCCAGAAGTGGTCGGGACGGCGCTGGAGGCGCTCGGCGAGCAGGCGCTCGGCCCGATCCATGTCGCCGCCGCGGAAGCACGCCTCGATCAGGGTGTCGTGGAAGACGTCGCGCTGGGCGCGGCTGCCCCCGAGCTCGACGATGCGGGGCCTGAGCGGCTCGATCCTCGCGATCACGCGCGGCCAGTCGCGCGCCGCGAAGGCATGGAGCCCCTCCACCAGCGGCACCGTCACATCGCCCATGAGCCCGGTCGGGTCCTTCGGCGCCCGCTCGCGCAGGAGCGCGAGGTGCTTCTCGGCGCCGGTCCAGTCGCCGCCCCCCGCGAGCGCCATCGCCACGTGCGCGACGTGGAACAGCAGACCGGTCCGCGTGATGCGCTCGCGCGCGATGGCGGTGAACGGCTGCCAGCGGTCCCCGGGCGGATGGCCGCAGAGCTCGAGCCTCCACAGGAGCGAGATCGAGTCGTGCAGGTCGCCCGCGATCGAGGAGGGCGCCTGCTCGAACAGGCGCCGCGACATGTCGGACACCCGCGCGTACTCGCCGCGCGAGAGGTGCATCAGCACCAGATGCCACCAGAGGTGGTTCTCGAACCAGTTGAGGCCGCGGCACGTCTCGATCGTCCCCGGCAGCCGGCTCACCCCCGCATCGAAGGCGGCCGACTCGTAGAGCGCGTGGGCGAGGGCGTGGATCGACCAGGCGTCCTGCGGGTCCCGTGCGATCGCCTGCTCCGCGAGCCGGATGGCTTCCGGGCACCGCCCCGCCTCCTCCAGCGCGAAGGCGTGCATGCCCTGCATGTAGGAGCTCTCGGGATGGTGCCGGACCAGCCCGCTGGTCGCCTCCAGCATCGCGGGGAACTTCCCCAGCCAGAAGAAGACGAAGTAGAGCCGCTGGACGATGGCGAGGTCGCGCGGGTACTGCGCGAGGTGCTCGCGCATCGCGGTCTCCGCCTCCGGCACCTTGCCGGCGGTCCACAGGGTGACCGCGTTGACGTAGCTCCGCTCGCGCGGGCTCGCGCCCGCGGTCGCGGCGGCCCGGGCCGCCTCGCTGGCCGCGCGGGTCTCGGGGAAGCGCTCCTCCAGGAACAGGCAGGCCGCCGCCCCCGCGTGGGCCACCGCCAGCGACGGGTCGAGCCGCGTGGCCTCCTGGAACAGGTCGAGGGCGTTCGCCTTCCATCCGAGCGCGGCCTCGACGCCGCGGTCGTAGGCCTCGAGCGCCTGCGGGGAAGCCGTCGTCACCGGAAGACCGTATCGATCGCTTGGCATGCCGGGATTCTACCGCAACCCCAGACGAGCCAGGATCGCGTCGTGCAGCAGGCCGTTCGTGACAATCAGCCCGTGCCGGTTCGCGAGGTCGGGGCCGCGGTAGTCGATCGGCGCCCCGCG
>DATIFV010000009.1:0-4008 GCA_035455085.1 Candidatus Methylomirabilota bacterium
TCGGCCTCGAGCCGGGGGCGGACACGCATCCGGCGTGGGGGGCCTCGGACCGGGTCTGGCTCATGGACCCGGACGCGGCGTGGGCGACGCGCGAGGGCCTGACGCTCTTCCAGGCCCTCGACTACGCGCGGCCCGACTTCATCCCGCCGCTCTTCGAGCCGCACCGGCTTCCGCCCGGCGGCGGCACCGCGCTGCTCAACCTGATCGCGGGCCTCATGAAGGACCACGGGGTGGCCACCGTGCGCTACCGCGGGCCCTACCCGACCGAGCAACTCTTCACGGCACTGCTCGAGTGCTTCCGCTACGCGGCCGGCGAGGGGCTGCCGCTCGAGCGCTTCCTGGCCGACGGCGGGCTCGACTGGCATCCCGCCCCGTTCGAGACGCACCACGTGCGGCCCGGGGTGGTCGTGCAGCTGCGGCACGAGATCGAGAAGGTCGTGGTAAACGGGGTCGCCTTCTACCGCGCCGCGTGGCAGGGCGTCCGGCGGCGCGAGCCACGGCTGGTCCGGACCGAGGGCGACCGCGTGATCTGCTCGCTGTGGGCCCTGGGCGGGCCGCTGGAGGATCGCTTGGTGCTGGACCCGACGGGCGAGATCCTCGCGTCGCCTCCGCCCGCGCCCGACACGGTGCCCGCGGCGCCGCTGCCACCGCTCTGGCGGGGTGCGCTCGGCGAGCTGATCGCGCGCGAGAGCGCCCCCGCGCTGGCCGCCGCCATCGCCCAGGTGACCCAGGACCTCGAGCTCGAGTGGGGCGCGGTGCCCGGGGACCTCCTCCGGGTGCACGGCCAGGCCATCCGCCTCAGCCGCCGGCTGCGCGAGGCGGGCGCGGCGGCGCGGGCGGGCGCCGCCTCCCCGCAGGAGCGCGCCGAGCAGGCCCTCCGCTTGGTCCTGGAGGTCGCCCGCCTGCTCGCCCCCGAGGTACGGCGGCGTGCCCAGGCCCGCCTCGAAGCCCTCACGGAGGACGAGCAGCGACGCGTGCTCGAGCAGGCGCCCGCCGAGCTGCCCGAAGCCCTCGGCGAGTCGGTCGGCCGGCTGCTCGCGCTCGTCATCCGCGGGGGCGGGTAGGCGGTCGGAGCGGCCCGCGGGGGCTGCAACCGGAAGCTTCTCTGTCTAATGCGGGGGCCCAGAAATGGCCCCCGCACTCCCCCAGTCCGCGGACACCCCGCCCAGCTGCGCTTAGCGAGTTCGAGCGCCGGCTTCGCCGGCGCAATCCATTCTGGGGGAGGCTCGGAGGGGGCCGTCGCGGCCCCCTCCGAGAATTATGACCCGCTGGCGCTGGAGAGCAGCCACACGTTGAACAGCACGAAGCCCGCGATCGAGGCGAGGGACAGCACGAAGTAGGCCAGGCAGATCGCCTCCTGCCGCGTGAGCCGGGTCGCGGTGCGCAGGCGCCGCCAGAGCGACTCGCGCACGAAGCGGACCGAGTCGTGGTTCAGGGTGGGCACCCCGACCATCTCGACCAGGATGTGGTAGCCGTCCATCTCCAGGAAGCAGAACGGGTAGAGGCTGATGAGGAAGGACTGGATCTGGAGGATGGCCGAGGCCGCCACGAAGCCCTGGATGAGGCCGGGCTGCAGCAGGGTGGCGATCCAGAAGCACAGGCCCCCGAGGAACAGGTGGAAGAGCGGCCCGGCCACCGCGTTGACCACCCGCGCGCGGCGGGTGGCCATGAAGATGTCGGTGACGTCGGCGTAGAAGGTCGGGATGAAGCCGTGCAGGATCGTGAAGCCGAACTCGCGCACGCGCCGCTTGTAGTGGATGCAGGCGAGCGCGTGGATGATCTGGTGGTTGATCACGGTGAGCCAGAACACGATCTTCACGAGCAAGATCGCGACGAGCGGATGGCTCGCCAAGCCGTGCGTCACCTCGCCCAGGTTGTTCCAGATCTTGGCGGCGCTCACCGCGCCCAGGACCACCATGAGGGCGAGCGCCGCGATGGCCCACGGGGTGAAGAGCAGGAAGCCGCCGTAGCGGTACATGCGCTCGAAGAACTGGTGCGAGCGCCGGCTGGTCACGGTCAGGCGCTCCAGCGCGTGGAGGGTGCCCTCCATCGCCCGCGCGGCCGGGTTGCGCCGGTTGCGCGCAAGCACCGCGCGCAGCCGCGACACCGGTCGCATGGTGAGCAGGTCAGCGCGCAGCAGCTTCACGATCAGGGTCGGGATGATCTCGAAGTCGAAGGAGCCGTACTGCAGCAGGTAGGAGGTCGCGATCTCCTGAAGCGAGGCGCGGCCGTCCATCTGCTCCCACAGGAACTTCTCGGTCTCGCTGATCTGGATGATCTGCTCGGTGCGCCGGTTCTTGAGCGCGTAGGTCACCACGCCCTGGGGCGCGTAGGGCAGCCGGGCCATCTCCCAGTCCGCGTCGGGAATGCGCTGGGGCCGGCTGTGCAGGTAGGCGACGCCGCTCGGGATCTCCCGGGTCTCGAACCCCGCGCCGTCCACCTCGCGGACCAGCAGCTCGATCCGGGTGCGCTTGAGCCTGCTCTCCGCGGTCTTGTCGCTGACCTCGCTCACGCTCCGCTCCCGCCGGCTACTTGTGCTCGATGTCGAGGCCGGTGGCCTCCAGCCCCCAGCGGGTCACCTCGGCGACCAGGTCGGATG
The DNA here is from genome assembly GCA_035455085.1 of Candidatus Methylomirabilota bacterium. Taxonomy (GTDB): domain Bacteria; phylum Methylomirabilota; class Methylomirabilia; order Rokubacteriales; family CSP1-6; genus CAMLFJ01. The sequence goes on from DATIFV010000009.1 coordinate 2,600, forward strand.
AGTCCCGCAGCCGCTTGAAGGCGACCTGCGCCATCTGCTGGAAGAACCGGGCCGCGGCGAGCGGGCTGCTCGCCACGAAGCGGTTGAGGCTGTCGCGATCCAGGCTGTAGACCACGGTGTCGGTCTCCGCCTGGCAGGTGGCCGACCGGCGCCGCTCGTCGCCGAAGACGCTCATCTCGCCGAAGACCTCACCGGGGGCCAGCCGCGAGAGGACCTGCTCCACGCGCCCGGTGACCGGCTTGGAGACGACGATGCTGCCCTCCTTGATCAGGAAGAGCTCCTCGCCCGCGTCACCCGCGCGGAAGAGCACATCGCCCTTCTTGAGCCGCCGCTCGCGGAAGCTCGGCCACAGGGCGAGGATGACCTGCTCTTCGACGTCCTTGAAGAGGACGACCCGGCGGAGGAAGCCGATCTCGGGCAGGCCGGGCACTCAGCGCGGTCCCGCGGGCATCAGGTGGCCCAGCGCTTGAGCATGACGTTCTGCAGGGCGCGCGCCCGCTCCCGGTCGGAGACGTGGGAGGTGCTGCCCAGGGCGTGCACGATGGCCGCCCGCTCGTCCGCGGTCAGGTCGAAGCCCGCCAGCACCCGGGCCGGGTCTCGCACGAGCTCGGCGAGAAACTCCTTGTCGATCATCACCTGCCCGACCAGGTCCTGGATGCCCTTGCTCGCCACGTTCCGATCCGACCTTTCCGGCCCCGCGCTGCATGGCCCCAACGGTCAATTTAGCAGAAGTGACGCGGTTTTAAAAGCTCTCTTGCATCGCGCTGGAATAGCCGGGCGCGCGGCGACGTCTGTAGTGACAGCATGAGGACGCTCCTGATCGGCCTGCTCCTGCTCATCCCCGCGGCAGCGCCCGGGCTCGCGCAGGCAAGCCCTCCGGACCCGGCCTGGATTCCGGGGATCTACGACAACGCCGACGGCGACGACGTCGTCACCCTGATCGCCTCCGGGAGCGCCTCGGCCCCTTCCGCCACCGCGGCGGCTCCGTTCGTTCCCATGGTCGTTCTCCTGCCCGGGACGCCGGAGCCGAGCCCGCTGGCCCGCTGGACTTCCGCCGCCCCGTCCCGCGCTCCTCCGCTCCGGTAGTCGCCCTCTCGATCGGTCGTCGCGACGACTCACCAATCCCAACGGAGGAGGACTGCCCATGTACCGGATCTTCGTGGTGACGCTGCTGAGCTTCACGGTGGCCGCGCTCGGCGTCGCGGGACTCGACCTGCACGTGGCCGGCGCGGACAGCCGCCCGGCCCCGCCGGTGACGAACCCCGCGGGGGCCCCGGAGGAGAGCGCGCTCGCCCGGAACTTCTTCCACGTCGAGTGGACCGCCGGCCGCACCCCGGCCGGCCGCGCGCGGATCAGCGGCTTCGTCTACAACGACTACGGCGACACCGCCGTCAACGTGGCGCTGCGGA
>DATIFV010000010.1:0-8044 GCA_035455085.1 Candidatus Methylomirabilota bacterium
GGGGTGCCCGAGACCTGCACCCGCCCGCGGAGCGGCCCCGACACCGACGGGGACGGCACGAAGGCCGCCGCGGCCCCGGCCACATCGCGGGCCTGCACGTCGACCGTGGCCCGCAGCTGGGCCTCGCCGAACGTGCGCCCCGGCGGCACGGTCACGGCTCCTTCGCTGATGGTGAGCTTCACGTTCCCGGGCTGGCCCTGCGCCTCCCCGGCGATGCGCAGGGCCTCCCCCGCCCCGCCCTGGGTGACCGTCACGTTGATCGTGTCCAGGGTGAAGGCCGCGGTGGCGGCGCCCGCCTTCCGGTAGTCGACCGCGCCGTTGACGATGCGCACGCGGGAGAGCAGCACCGCGCTGGCGGCGGCCCCGGTGCCCCGGCCCCCGGCGGGGCGCGGCGGCCCGCCCGTGGGCGCGGCCGTCCCGCCCAGGGTCGCCACGTTCAGGCGCCCGGCGGCGTCCTCGACGACGTGGATGCGGGGCTCCTCGAGGGTGAGGTCGGCCAGCTCCACCCGCCCCCGGAGCAGAGGGCGGATCCGGATCCGCATCCGCCCCTCGGCGACGGTCACGAAGGGCCCCGGCCCGAAGCTTGGATCCTCGGCGATCTGCAGCCCGCGCATCCGGACGCTCGGCCGCGGGAGCGCGGCGATCGAGAGGCCGCCGAACCTCACGGGCCGGCCGAGCGCGTGCGAGGCCGCCTGGGAGATGTAGGCCTGGATCGCGGGCGTGTCGAGCACGAGCGGCAGGGCCAGCAGGGCGCCCACCACCAGCAGGAGCAGGACGCCCAGCCCGATCAGCGTCCACTTCAGCATGGCGGCGCCGGCGCGGCCGGGCCCGCGTGCGGGCCGGCCGCGCCCTCCGCTCTCCGCGGATCGCTCATGGAATCAGCAGGATCTTCCCCGTGGTCTTGCGTCCCTCGAGCTGGCGATGGGCCTCGGCGGCCTGCTCGAGCGGCAGCTGGTGCTCCACCCGCAGCTTGATCTTGCCGTCGCGGATCCAGCCGAGCACGTCGCCGGAGCGCTCCATCAGTTCCTCGCGCGTGGCGATGTGGTGGTTGAGGCTCGGCCGGGTCACGAAGAGCGAGCCGCCCGCATTCAGCCGCTGCAGATCGAGGGGGGGCACCGGGCCGCTGGCCGCCCCGAAGAGCGCCATGAGCCCGCGCGGGCGCAGGCAGTTGAGCCCCTTGTCGAAGGTGCTCGCGCCGACCCCGTCGTAGACCACGTCCACGCCCCGGCCGCCGGTGATGCGCTTGACCTCGGGCTCGAAGTCCTGCTTGGTGTAGAGGATCACGTGGTCCGCGCCCGCCGCCTTCGCGAGCGCCGCCTTCTCCTCGGTGGAGACGGTGCCGATCACGGTGGCGCCCAGCATCTTGGCCATCTGGCAGAGGAGCAGCCCCATCCCGCCCGCGGCCGCCTGCACGAGCGCGGTCTCGCCCTTCTTCAGCGGCCAGGTCGACTTCACCAGGTAGTGGGCGGTGAGGCCCTGCAGCATCGCGGCCGCCCCGTCCTTGAAGCTCAGCTTGTCGGGCAGCACCACGAGCCGGTCGGCGGCCACCACGTGCATCTGGGAGTAGGAGCCGATCACGCCGGTCCAGGCCACGCGATCGCCCACCTTGACCGCGGAGACACCGGGGCCCACCGCGGTCACGGTGCCGGCGCCCTCCATGCCCGGGGTGAGCGGCAATGGCGCCTTGTAGGCACCGGTGCGGAAGTACACGTCGATGTAGTTCACGCCGCAGGCCTCGAGCTTGACCTGGGCCTGGCCGGCCGCCGGGGTCGGGACCGGCATCTCCTCCAGCTTCATGCTCTCGGGACCACCCGGAGCGTGGACGCGGATCGCCTTCATGGCTTCGTCCTCCTTGTCAGACCTTGGACAGGGTGCGCAGCTCGGTCAGCACATCCTGGCGCTCCGTGAAGCGCGCCAGCTCGTTCATGTGCTCGTCGAAGAACACGAACACGGGGATCGTGCGGTACAGCCCGCGCTTGAGGTAGTGGTCCATCACGTCGGGGCTCGCGTCGCGCAGGAACACGCGCAGCTGCACGTCAGGGTCGTCCTCCACCAGCCGGGCCAGCGTGGGCAAGCTCACGAGGGCGTCGCCGCACCAGTCCTCGGTGATCACGAGGATCCGGAGCTTACCCCCCAGCCCGTGGAGCGCCTCCCGGTCCCCCGGACGGATGTCGGCCCCGGCGAGGCGATGGACGAACCGCTCCCGGTTGGCCCGCATCTGCGCGAGGTACTCCGGGAAGGTCAGGCCCTGCGCGAACCGCTCGGCGGTGATCATCGCGACCGTCAGCGCATCGCCGCGAGATCGACCGCGAACCGGGCCACCGGCTTCTCCTCGATGTCCTGCACCAGCAGGGTCACGCTGTCGCGGGGGTCCAGCCCCTCGGTGGGGAACACGTACAGGCACCGCGCGGTGTACCGCCCGTCCTCGCCGCGAAGCGCGGTCCGCTCGTTCTGGGTGAACGAGGCCTTCACCTCCCGCTGCCGGGCCACCAGCCGCGGGGTGTAGAAGCGGGCGAAGTCCTCGCGCCCGCCCCGCAAGGTCGCCCAGAACACGAGCCTGCCCTGCTGCTCCCTCAACAGCGCCTCGATCTCCTTGGGCCGGAGCTCCCGGTCCTGGAAGGCGGCGTTGCGCGCGGCCAGCGCCAGCCGGTGGAACGGGGTCATCACGGTGAGCCGCTGGCCCCCGCCGCCGTCCACCAGCCACTCCCGGGCCCAGTCCTCGGTGGCCATGCCGCGCCGACCCGCCCGCATGGCGTCCTCGCGGTCGCGGGGCATGAGCATGAACGAGGCGGCGTCGAGGGGCGAGCTACAGATCAGCGACAGGCCGGCCACGACGATCCAGCCCCACCACCGGCATGAGCGAGCCCGACTCATGTGCGCGGATTGTAGCACAGCGGTTGCGGGCCTCCCGGCGCGGCGGTATCGTCGAGCCATGCGCCGGCTCCGCCTGCTGCCGCTGCTGGTGCTGCTGACCGGTTGCGCGACCGCGTTTCCGGACGAGGTCATGCGCACCGTGAACACGCAGGTCACCGCGGACGAGCTCCGGGCCATGCCGGAGGCCCACAAGGGCACGCGGGTGATCGTGGGCGGCGACATCCTCGCCACGCAGCCCCGCACCGGCGAGACCGAGATCGAGCTGCTGACCCGCCGGCTCCGTGGGGACGACAGCCCCGAGCGGAGCGATCGCTCGCCCGGGCGTGTCCTGCTCCGCACCAAGGAGTTCCTCGATCCCGCGGTCTACGCTCCCGGACGCCGCATCACGGTGATCGGGCTGGTCGAGGGCGTGGAGGAGCGCAAGATCGGCGACGTGACGTACCGCTATCCGGTGCTCGCGGTGGAGCGGATCCGGCTCTGGGCCCGGGACGTCGTGGTCGCTCCCGGGTACGGGCCCTGGCCCTACTACTGGCCGTACGGGCCCTACTACGATCCGTTCTGGGACCCGTTCTGGCCCCGGCGGCACTGGTGGTGAGCCGTCTTCACTTGCCCACCATGACCGACGCGAACGTCGCGGGATCCAGGTACTTCGCGGCCGCCCGCTGCAGATCCGCGGCGCTGACGCGGGCAATGCGCGCCTTGTAGCGGTCGGGGTAGTCGAGCCCGAGCCCGTTCTCCTCCACCGCGGCCACGAAGCGCGCGAGCTTGCCCGAGGTGTCCAGCCGCAGCGGGAAGCTGCCGATCAGGTAGGACTTCGCCCGCTCCAGCTCTCCGGACGTCACCGGCTCCCGGCCGAGGCGGGCCATCTCCTCGCGCACCAGCCGCACCGCCTCCGCCACGCCGTCGGTCCGGGTCTGCAGGGAGACCAGGCACGAGGCGCCGTGACGCGAGGGCAGCAAGGTGCTGTAGACGGAGTAGGCCAGGCCCCGGTCCTCCCGCACCCGCGTGTAGAGCCGTGACGCGGAGCCGCCTCCCAGCACGTAGGTCGCCACCGCGAGCGCGAAGTAGTCCGGGTCGTCCTGCCGAATGGACGGCCGCCCGAGCAGCACGGTGGTCTGGGTGAGGTCGCGGACGATCCGCCGATCCTCGGCCGGCACCGTGGGCGCGGGCCGGGGCACCGGGGGCAGCGGCGTGGCCGGCGCGCGCCAGCCGGACAGGCGTGCCATCAGCTCCCGCCGCATCTCCGCCGCGGTGACATCGCCGACCGCGACGATGGTGGCGCCGTCGGGCCGGTAGTGGCCGGCGTGGAAGGCGACCACCTGCTCCCGGGTGAGCCGGCCCACCGATTCGACCGTGCCGGCGGCGGGCCGCCCGTAGGGGTGGCCGGGGAAGATCAGGGCGCTCAGCTCGCGCCCGGCCACCGTCTCCGGGCTCTGCTCCGAGCGCCGCAGCGCGGCCTGGATGTCGGTCACCTTGCGGGCCAGCTCGTCGGCCGGGAACGTCGGCTGCAGGAGCACCTCGGCGAGCAGATCGAGCCCGAGCCCGAGGTCCTTCTTGAGCACGGAGAGGCTCACGCCGGCCCCGTCGCTGCCCGCCCCCGCCTCCAGGCTGCCGCCCACGAACTCGATGGCGCGGTCGAGCTCCTGGCCGGAGCGCCGGGCGGTGCCGCGCGTGAGCAGCTCGGCGGTGAGGCTGGCCAGGCCCAGGCCGTCGTCCGGATCGTACACCGCCCCCGCGGGCAGGCCGACCCGCAGCACCACGATGGGGATCGCCGGGCGCTCCGCCACCAGGAGCACCGCGCCGTTGGGGAGCGTCTCGCGCTGCGCGAGGGGCCCGGCGGCCTGGGCGGACGTCCCGAGCAGGAGGAGCAGCAGGGTCAGCCACACGCGCATGGGCACCTCTCCCTCAGTCGAGCTGTTTGCGGAACTTCAGGACGGCCAGCGAGAACACCACCGCGCCGAAGAGCGCCAGCGGCACCAGCGAGGGCCAGAGATACTCGAAGCCCACGCCCTTCAGGATGATGCCTCGCACGATCTTGAGGAAGTACGTCAGCGGGATGATCGCCGCGAGGTACTGCGCGCCGGTGGGCATGCCCTCGATGGGAAAGAGCAGCCCCGAGAGGTAGATCGAGGGCAGGAACGTGAGGAACGCGAGCTGCATCGCCTGCGGGACGGTGCGCGAGGCGGTCGAGAGGAGGATGCCCACCCCGAGCGTGCCCATCATGAACACCAGCGAGAGCGCGTAGAGCAGCGGCAGGCTGCCCCGGATGGGCACGTCGAACACGAAGTGGGCGACCACCAGGGCCATCGTCATCTGGCCGAAGGCTACCAGCAGGTTCGGGATGATCTTGCCGAGCAGCAGCTCCCAGCGGCGGATCGGGCTCACGATCAGGGCCTCCAGCGTGCCCTTCTCGCGCTCGCGCACCACCGACACCGCCATCGCGGTGATGGTGGTCTGCATGAGGAGGGCCCCGATCAGGCCCGGGACGATGAAGATGGCCGAGACCAGGTCCGGGTTGTACCAGGCCCGCACCCGCACGTCCACCGGGGGCTCCGCCTGCCGGCCGAGCCGGGTGCCCTCGAGGGTCTGGGTCAGCACCTGCAGCGAGCGCTGGGCGCCGAGCGAGGTGGCGGCGTTCAGCGCCGAGGTCGCCACCTGCGGATCCGAGGCGTCCACGATCACCTGGATCGCCGCGTCCTGGCGGCTGAGCCGCCGGGCGTAGTCCGGCGGGATGACCACCCCGACCTTGGCCACTCCCGCGTCGATGAGCCGCGTCAGCTCCTTCTGGTTCCGGACCTGGTGCCGGATGTCGAAGTACTGGCTGTTCTCCATGGCCTCGAGGAAGAGGCGGGCCTCGACGCTCCCCGACTGGTCGAACACCGCGGTCGGGACGTGCTTGACGTCGGTGTTGATGGCCCACCCGAAGATGAACAGCATCGCGACCGGCACCGCCAGGGCCAGCACCAGGGCCAGCATGTCGCGCTTGAGGTGGATGAACTCCTTCACGATGATCCCGAGCAGGCGCGAGGCCATTTAGTATCTTCCCGGGTTCATCGCCCGACCGCACGTAGGACGCGCCGCGCGTTCGCCTCCCAGTAGTACTTGCGCTCCTCGAACAGCTCGAGCGCGGCGGCGGCCAGCTCACGGCGCAGTTCCGGGCTGCGATGCAATCGCCGGATGGTGGCGGCCAGCTCACGCGCCTCGCCCGGAGTGAAGAGCAGCGCCTGCCGGCCGTCCGCGACGACCTCCTCGATGTTCGGGCGTCGGGGGGCGATGATGGTCTTCCCCATGGCCAGATACTCGAAGAGCTTGATCGGTGAGGCGTACGCGGTCACGTCCGGTTGCACCGCCACGTCCATCGCGGCCAGGAATGCGGGAACCTCGGATTGCGGGACGCCGCCTGTGAAGGTCACGCGGTCGGCGACTCCCAACGTGCGAGCCTGCTCCTTCAGCTCCGGCAACGCGGGTCCGTCCCCGACGATGACGACCGCCACCTCTTCGGCGAGATCCGGCAACAGCGCGACCGCTTCGATGAGCTTGCCGACGCCGTGCCACGGCCGCACCCATCCCACGAACCCGACCGTCAGGCGGTCGTCCAGACGTAGCCGGTGGCGCACCGGCTTGCCGTCCACCTGGGGATGGAAGTGTCGCCGATCCACTCCGTTGGGAACCACCATGAGGCGATCCCGGGGTACGCCCCGCTCGATGAAGATCTCGGCCATGGCCGATGACACCACCACCGTGCGCGTGGCGTGACGGCAGGACCAGTCCTCGACTCGTTGGGCTAGCCGCCTGAATACAAGACCGCCATGCTCCTGCAGCTCGAGGCTCAGCGGAGCATTCACCTCCAGCACGAACGGGATCCCGAATAAGGCCGACACCACCCGACCCGAGATGCTGAACAAGGCATAGCGCTCGTACACGAGCTGCGGACGATAGCGCAGCACGTGATAGAGCAGCGCCAGCGTGTCGGGGACGTTGTACCCGATGGCGAGCAGCTCGTAGAGCCAGTGAGGCATCCGGAACCCGAACAGATGAGCGCCGTCTCCTCGCGGCGAGGTAACCGCAGAGGTCGGCTGGCGCCGACTCGGGTCGACCGGACCGACCACCCGAACCGTGTGGCCCAGATCTCGAAAGGCTTCACAGAGTGCCCGGATGTGTATCCCCTGTGCATCCTCCGCCCGGGTGCGGTGGTGATAGAGGATGTTCACTCGCCGGCCCTCGCTCGCCCCACCGCCCCGCGGCACTCGCCGGGCTGCTGCTCCTCGGAGCCGCTGAGCTCGCGCACTGGGATCTCGGTCCCCGGCATACGTCAGCCTCGGGTCTCCAGCGCGCGGAGCTGCTCGCGCAGCCGGGCCTTGCGCTCCTTGTCCACGAACGAGACGAACAGGTCCTCCACCGAGGGCTCGACCTCCTGCACCCAGCGCACCTCGAGGCCCGCCTCGGCGAGGTATCGCTCCACCGCCCCCGTGGAGAGGGTGCGGTCGCCCACGACGAGGCGCAGCCGCGTCCCCACCCGCTGCACCTCCTCGATCGCCTCCCAGTCGCCCAGCACGTCGGCGGCGCGCCGGAGGTCCGGCGTCTGCACCTCCATCACCGGCTGCCGGAAGGTCGTGGTCTTGATGGAGGCGGGCGAGCCCTGGGCGATGAGCCGCCCCTGGTAGATGAAGCCGAGCGTGTCGCAGAGCTCCGCCTCGTCCATGTAGTGGGTGGTGACCAGGATCGTGGTGCCCTCGTCGGCCAGCCGGCGGATCAGGCCCCAGAAGTTGCGGCGCGACACCGGATCCACCCCCGCGGTGGGCTCGTCGAGGAAGACGAGCCGCGGGTCGTGCACGAGGGCGCACGCCAGCGCCAGGCGCTGCCGGTAGCCGCCCGACAGGGTCCCCGCGAGCTGGCGCTCGCGGCCGGCGAGGTCGGCGAGCCGGGTCATCTGGGCGATCCGCGCCGCGCGCTGCCCGCGCGGCACCATGTAGACCCGCGCGTAGAACGTGAGGTTCTCGTCCACCGTGAGGTCGTCGTAGAGCGAGAACTTCTGCGACATGTAGCCGATCACCGACTTGATCCGCTCCGGGTCGGCGACCAGATCGATGCCGAGCACGGTGCCGCCCCCCTCGCTGGGCTCGAGCAGCCCGCACAGCATCCGGAGCGTGGTGGACTTGCCGGCCCCGTT
>DATIFV010000011.1:0-11057 GCA_035455085.1 Candidatus Methylomirabilota bacterium
CCTCGCGGATGTGGTAACCGCTGATCGACACCGCATGCCAGCGTGGCGCGCGCTCGGCGCAGAACGCGATCATGTCGACGACGATGCGCACCGACGGGTCGGGCGGGCAGATCCACTCCTTCTGCGCGATGAACTCCTTGAGCATGTCGTTCTGGATCGTGCCGCCGAGCTTCTTCCAGGAGATTCCACGACGCTGCGCGATCGCGAGGTACATCGCGAGAAGGACCGACGCGCTGCAGTTCACCGTCATCGACGTCGTGACCTCGTCGAGCCGGATCCCGTCGAAGAGCGCGCGCACGTCGACGAGGCTCGACACCGCCACGCCCTCGCGGCCCACCTCGCCGCGCGCCCGCGGGTGGTCGGCGTCATACCCCATCAGGGCCGGCATGTCGAAGGCGGTGGAGAGCCCGGTCTGCCCCTGCTCGAGCAGGTACTTGAACCGCGCGTTGGTGTCCTCCGGGCGGCCGAAGCCCGCGAACATCCGCATGGTCCAGAGCCGTCCCCGGTACATCGAGGGATAGGGCCCGCGGGTGTACGGGAACTCACCCGGGTAGCCCAGCTTGTCCTCGTAACGCCACCCCGCGAGGTCCTCCGGCGTGTAGAGCGGCTGGACCGGGATGCCCGAGAGGGTCTCGTAGGGTACGTCGCGCTCGGGCGCCCGCCCGACGAACGGACGGTAGCTCTCCTCTTCCCACCGTCGCTTGCCCTCGGCCATGGTCTCGGTGTCCTCCTCAGGCCACCCGGGCGACGCCGGCGAGCAGGTGGCGGGCGATGACCAGCTTCTGGATCTGGGACGTGCCCTCGTAGATCTGGGTGATCTTGGCGTCGCGGAAGTACCGCTCCACCTGGTACTCCTTGATGAACCCGTAGCCGCCGTGCACCTGGATGGCGTCGGTGGTCACGCGCATCGCGGTCTCCGCTGCGAACAGCTTGGCCATCGCGGCCTGCGGGCCGTAGGCCGCGCCCCGGTCCTTGCCCCACGCCGCCCGCAGGGTGAGCAGGCGCGCCGCCTCGATCGCGGTGGCCATGTCGGCCAGCATCCACTGCACCATCTGGTGCTGGCCGATCGGCACGCCGAAGCTCCTGCGCTCCCGCGCGTAGGCCAGCGCCGCCTCGTAGGCCGCGGTGGCGATGCCGACCGCCTGCGCGGCGATCCCGATGCGCCCGCCGTCCAGGGCCGCGAGGGCGATCCGGAACCCCTGCCCCGGCTCGCCCAGCCGGTTGGCCGCAGGCACTCGGCAGCGCTCGAACAGGAGCTCGGCGGTGTCCGAGGCCCGGATGCCGAGCTTGTCCTCGGCCTTGACCACGGTGAAGCCCGGGGTCCCCTTCTCGACCAGGAACGCGGTGATGCCGCGGTGACCCGCCGCCCGGTCCGTCTGGGCGAAGACGAGCGCGGCCGAGGCCTCGCGCCCGTTGGTCACGAAGACTTTCCGACCGTCGATCAGATAATGGTCGGCGTCGCGGGTGGCGAGCGTGCTCTGGTTGCTCGCGTCCGAGCCGGCCTCGGGCTCGGTCAGCCCGAAGCAGCCGAGCTTGCGGCCGGAGGCGAACGGGGTGAGGAACCGGGCCTTCTGCTCCTCGGTGCCGTGCGTGCACACCGGGTCGCAGTAGAGGGAGTTGTTCACCGACATGATGACCGCGTGGGAGGCGCAGGCCCGGGCCACTTCCTCGAGGGCCAGGGCGTAGGCCACGGTGTCCGCGCCGACGCCGCCGTAGGCCTCGGGGACCGCGATGCCCATCAGCCCCAGCTCGGCCATGCGGGAGACGGTCTCACGTGGGAACCGCGCCTCGCGGTCGATGGCCTCCGCGATCGGGCGGACCTCCTTCTCCGCGAAGTCACGGGCGACCTGCTGGATCATGCGCTGCTCTTCGGTCAGGTCTAGCTGCACCCTGTTCCTCTTCGGCTGTCCACCGTCTACTTCTTCAGGCTCGTTCAGCTGCGGGGGCCCCGACATGGCCCCCGCACTCCCCCCGGCGGCGGACAACCCTTTGGCGTCCCTATTTTTCCAGGAGGTGCTTGAACTCCTGGGCGAGCAGGGGCGCGACCTCGAAGAGATCGCCGACGATGCCGTAGTCGGCGATCTTGAAGATCGGCGCCTCCGGATCCTTGTTGATCGCGCAGATCACCTTGGAGGTGCGCATGCCCGCGAGGTGCTGGATCGCCCCCGAGATCCCGAAGCCCAGGTAGAGCTTCGGCGAGATGGTGCGGCCGGTCTGGCCGATCTGGAAGCGGTGCGGCCGCCAGCCCGCGTCCACCGCCGCGCGCGAGGCGCCGACCGCCGCGCCGATCACCTTCGCGAGCTCCTCGAGGATCACGAAGTTCTCCGGCCCCTTGAGCCCCCGTCCTCCCGACACGACGATCTCCGCCTCGCTGAGCTCGGGCAGGCCGGTGGAGGCCTCCTGCTTGCGCTCGACCAGCTTCATGCTCGCGGCGGGGATGGTCACTGCGGGCTTCTCGACCGCGGCCGCTCCACCGGAGCCGTCGGCCGGACGGAACACGTTGGGCCGCAGGGTGGCCATCCACGGCGTCTTCGCCCACGTCATCTTCGAGAGGAGCTTGCCCGCGTAGATCGGCCGCGTCGCGACCAGCTTGCCGCCCTCGGCGGCGAACGCGGTCGAGTCCGCGGAGAGCCCCGCACCCAGGCGCGCCGCGAGCCGGGCCATGAACTCGCGGTGCCGCGTGGTCACCGGCGCGAAGATGGCCTGCGGCGACTCCTTTCTGGCCAGCTCCGCCACCGCCGGCGTCCACACCTCGGCCTGGTACGGAGCGAACGCCGCGTTCTCGAGCAGCCAGACGCGCTTGGCGCCCCATTCCCCGAGTTGCTTGAGCCCGTCGGGGGCGACCTTGTCCGTGACCCAGACTGCCTCGGCCTGCCCCCCGGCCGCGGCGGCCAGGCGCGCGGCCTCCCCCAGCACCTCCGCCATCACCTTCTTGGGTGCGCCCTGCCGATCGTCCTCCACCATGCACCAGTACGCGCCGGCCATGAGTCGTCCTCTCTATCGTGGTGTGGCGTTAGATCGCTTTGGCGTCCTCGCGCAGGGCGCGGACGAGCTCCTTGGCGGCGGCGGCGGGCTCGCCCTGGATGATGCGGCCGGGCGGGCGGGGCGGCAGGCTCTCGAGCTTGACCACGCTGAGCGCGGGCGGCTCGGCGGGGAGGCCGAGATCGGACGCCTTCACGTCCTTGATCTCCTTCTTCTTGGCGCCCATGATCCCCTTCAGCGTGGGATAGCGCGGCTCGTTGAGCCCCTTCTGCGCGGAGGCCACCGCGGGCAGCGGCAGATCGAAGATCTCGAGCCCGCCCTCGACCTGGCGACCGACCCGGATCGTCTTGCCCGCCTCGTCCACCGCCTCCTCCATGATCCAGGACGCGCACGGCCAGCCGAGCACCTCGGCCACCTGCGCGGGCACTGCACCCATGTCGTCGTCGATGGCCTGCCGGCCGAACAGGGCGAGGGCCGCGGCCTCCTGCTTGATCACGCCCGCCAGCGCGCGCGCGGTGGTCAGGGTGTCGGCCTCGGCCCACGACGGGTCGTTCAGGTGGATGGCGCGGTCGGCGCCCATGGCCAGGCACGAGCGGAGGGCCTCCTTGGCCCGGTCGGGCCCGAGCGAGACCGCCACCACCTCGCCCTGCCCGCGCTTCTCCTTGATCCGGAGCGCCTCCTCCACCGCGAACTCGTCGTACGGGGAGACGATCCAGGTGATGCCCGCGGTGTCGATCGTGCGGCCGTCCGCGCCGATCTTCACCTGTGTGGCCGTGTCCGGCACCTGCTTGACCATGACGAGGATCTTCATGCTTGGTCCTGTCCTTTCAGCTAGGTTGAACGTGGAGGATCGCGGTTGGGCGGTTGGGCTCCTTCGCGCCTTTGGCGCTCATCCGAACTGCCTCCCGCGCGGCGGATGGCCCGTCTCCGTTCCGGTGGGGCTCCGTCGCGCCTTCGGCTTTCTTCGCGCCTGAACCTGCAAGACCGGCGGTTGGGCGGTTGGGCTTCTTCGCGCCTTCGGCGCTCATCCGAACTGCCTCGCGCGCGGCGGATGGCCCGTCTCCGTTCCGGTGGGGCTCCGTCGCGCCTTCGGCTTTCTTCGCGCCTGAACGTGGAAGACCGTCGGTTGGGCGGTTCGGCTCCGTCGCGCCTTCGGCGCTCATCCGAGCTGCCTCGCGTGAGGTGCTCGGCGTGGTACCGTTCCGGCTGGGCTCCTTGCCGCCGATCGGGGTGTCCAGGTCGTAGTGGAGATGGCGGGTGATGCGGAATCGGTCGCCCGGGATGAAGACGCGGTCGTACACCACCGGGGCCCCGTCCGGCCCCACCGAGACGCGGTCGGACCGGAAGGCGGCGACACCCGCCCGGCAGCCGAGCTCGCGGGCCGCGCGGCGCTCGAGCGCCACCGCCGACACCGTCTCCCGGGCCGCGGTGATCTCGATGCCCAGCTTGTGGGTGAGCACCTGCCGGAGCGGGGTCACCGCGAGGTCCGACTTGGAGATCTCCTCGCCGAGCGCGGCGCGCAGGTACGACGTCTGGAAGCTCACCGGCTCTCCGTCCACCAACCGCAGGCGCTCCAGGACGAAGACCCTCGCGCGCTCGGGCAGCCCCAGGGATTCGGCGACCCGGCGATCGGCTGCCGCGAAGCGGCTGCCGCGAAACCGCGTCGCCACGTCCTCACCGAGCGCGGAGAGGTCCCCGGCCAGGGTGCGCAGCTGGAGGATGTCGTAGTCGATCGCCGGGCGCGCGACGAAGGTCCCCAGGCCGTGCCGCCGCGCGATGAGCCCATCGCGCTCGAGCAGGCCCAGCGCCTGGCGCAGGGTCATGAGGGTGACGCCGAACTCGCGCGCCAGGCTTCGCTGGTTGTCCAGGCGCTCGCCCGGACCCAGGGCCGCCGCGGCGATGCGCTCGCGCAGCGCCCGGGCGATCTGGTGATACCGCGGCACGCGACTGGCCAAGTGAGCCCCCAGAGTCGGTGTTCTAGAACTCTACCGGCCGCTCAACGCCCTCGTCGAGCTTCGAATCGGAATTCATACCGGGACGACAGGCAGTTACTGCGACCGGCGCTATTTTAACCGCGCCGGGGAGCCGGGGTCAATGGGACGGGACCCCGCCCGATCACGCTGATGCCTCCTTGGCGAGACGCTGGGAGAACGCGACCAGGGCCTCCAGCTTGCGAGCCGCGGCGCGCGAATCGACCGACTGGGCAGCCAGGCCGACGCCTTCCTTGAGATCGCGGGCCTTACCGCCCGCCACCAGGGCCGCCGCGGCGTTCATCAGCACGATGTCGCGCCGCGGCCCGGCCTCTCCCCCGAGCAGCCGCCGGATGATCTCCGCGTTCTCCTGCCGATCCCCGCCCTGCAGGTCGTGGATGGTCGCCCGGGGCATGCCGAAATCCTCGGGGCGCACGCGGCTCGATCGGACCACGCCCTCGTGGACCTCGGCGATCTGGCTCTCCCCGGTGTTCGAGATCTCGTCGAGCCCGTCCGCGCCGTGGACCACGAAGGCGCGGATCGTCCCCAGCTCGGCAAGCACCCGGGCGAGCGGCTCGGTGAGGGCGGCCGCGTACACACCGATCACCTGGACATTGGCCCCCGCGGGATTGGTGAGGGGCCCCAGCATGTTGAAGACGGTGCGCACCCCCATCTCGCGCCGCGCCGCCATCACGTGCTTCATGGCGGTGTGCAACAGCGGCGCGTAGAGGAACCCGATGCCGACCTCGTCCAGGCAGCGGGCCACCTGGGCGGGGCTCAGATCGAGGCTGATCCCGAGCGTCTCCACCACGTCGGCAGAGCCGCAGAGCGAGGAGACGGAGCGGTTGCCGTGCTTGGCCACCTTGAGCCCGGCCCCCGCCACCACGAACGCGGTGGCGGTCGAGACGTTGAACGTGCCGGAGGCGTCGCCGCCCGTCCCGCACGTGTCGATCAGCATCTCCCGGTCGGTGCCGGTCTGCGCGACCAGCGCTCCGTCGTGGGCCCGCACCTTCACCGCCTTCTGCCGCATCACCTGCGCGAAGCCGATCAGCTCCTCGACGGTCTCCCCCTTCATCCGCAGCGCGGTGAGGAACGCGGCGATCTGGGCGTTGGTGGCCGCCCCCGACATGATGGCCTCCATCGCCGCCGCCGCCTCGAGCCGCGTCAGATCCCGGCGGTCCACCAGCGCGCGCACCGCCTCCGTGATGATGGGGCTGGTCACGGGCGGCCCCCGCTCCCGGGTCGGATCGTCCCGAGCGCCTGCATGACATCGTGGATCTGCAGCGGCTTGGTCAGGACCAGGTCGACCCCGTGGGTACGGAGATCCTCCGGCGCCACTTCCACCCCGAACCCGCTCATCAGCACCACCGGCACCTCCGGCGCCCGGTCCTTGACCGCGCGCGCCACCTGCCAGCCCGTCAGCCCGGGCATGGCCAGGTCCGTGAAGACCACGTCGAACCGCTCACCGGCCAGGCGCTCCACCCCTTCCTGCCCGCTCCGGGCGACCACCGTGGTGTGGCCGGCGGTGGTGAGGATATCCGACACGACCTCCGCCACCTCCTCCTCATCGTCCACCACCAGGCAATGGAGGGCGGCCGGAGCATCCGCCGGCGCCGTGGACGGCGAGGCAGCTTCCGCCGCCGCGTCGTGCACGGTGGCGGGAAACACGAGCCGGAAGACGGTGCCGCGGCCCTCCTCGCTCTCCACCGTGATCCGCCCGTTGTGCCGCTGGAGGATACCATACGCCATCGAGAGCCCGAGGCCGGTGCCCTTCGGCCCCTTGGTGGTGAAGAACGGATCGAAGATCTTCTCGCGGATGTGCTCGGGAATGCCGGTCCCGGTGTCGCGCACCTCCACGAGCACCTGGTCGGGCTCCGCGAGCCCGGTGCGCAGGGTCAGGGTCCCGCCCGCCGGCATCGCGTCCACCGCGTTCAGCACCAGGTTGGTGAAGGCCTCGCGCAGCTCGGCGGGGTCGCCCGCCACCGGCGGCAGGCTCGGGGCGAGGTCGGTCTCTACCCCGATCTCCACGCCGCGCCGGCGGCCGTCCTGGCGCCAGATCGACTCGGCGGTCTCGAGGACCTGCTGGACGACCTGGTTGAGGTCCACCGCCACCGCGGGCTGGTCGCGCCGGATCCCGGTGAAGTCCTGCAGGCGGCGCACGGTGCGCGCCCCGTCGAGAGCCGCGCGCTCGACGACCTTGAGCCACTGGCGGAGCTTGACGTCCTGCACCCGCTCGAGCAGGAGCTGGGTGCGGCCCAGGATCGAGGCGAGCAGGTTGTTGAAGTCGTGGGCCACCCCGGAGGCCATCTCGCCGAGGGCCCGCAGCTTCTCGGTCCGCACGAGCTGGTCCTGGGCGGCACCCAGCTCGCCGAGCGCGCGCGTGCGCTCCTCGTAGAGGCGCGCGCTGCGGAGCATGAGGGCGACGAGCTGGGCGATGTTGACCAGGAGCCGCTCGTCCGCGTCGGTGAACGCGCGGTCCGGGCTGCGGAGCGAGAGCACGCCGAGCACCCGGTCGCCCGCGGTCATGGGCACCGCGAGGCAGTACGGCATGTCGGTGGTGGTGGGGAGCGGAGCCACCCCGTACCGCGCGCAGTCCGCGACGTAGTCCGTGGCCCTGATCGGTCGGCCGGTGTCGAAGACCACACCGGAGAGGCCGGCGCGGGCGCGCGGGTAGAACCGGGGCTCCTCCTCCTCGCCGCGCCGGCCGTGGCGCACCCGCAGCACCACCGCGAGCCGGTCGTGCTCCTCGTCCAGCAGGAGCACCGACAGGTTGCTCACGTCCAGGATCCGAGCCACCTGCTGGCACATGGTGTCGAGGATGCCGGCCCGGTCCAGCTGGCCGGTGACCGAGCGCGACAGGTCGTGGAGCACCGAGAGCTCCTGGACCCGCCGCTGGTTGTCCTGGAAGAGCCGCGCGTTCTGCAGCGCCACGCCGGCCTGGCTCGCCACCGCCTCCATGAGGCGCATCTCGGCCCCGGAGAGCTCGCGGACCGTCTCCCACCACACCGCGGCGAAGCCGCCGATCATCTGCTCCTGGGCGAAGATCGGCACGAACAGGTGCGTGCGCGCCGGCACCGCCGCGCGCACCTCCTCGGGGATGCGCGGGTCGTGCAACCCGTCGGTGGACACGACCGAGCGCCGCTGCTCGGCCGCCTCGCGGTAGAAGGCGTGGCGGGCCGGCGACAGCCGCAGCCGGCGCGCCGCTTCGAGCCGCGGCGGAGGGACGTGGTAGCCCGCCAGCGGAACCATCCACTCCCCGCCGTCCTCGAGCAGCCAGATGCCGGTGCTGTCGGCGCCGAGACCGCGCGCGACGTGGCTCAGCAGCTGACGGGTCAGAGCGTCCACGTCCAGGGTCGAGGCCAGGGTGCGGCTCACCGACAGGAGCGTCTCCGTCTCCTGGAGCTTCACCTCCCTCTGCCGCACGAGCTCCGCGTTCTCCATGCCGAGGCCGACCTGGGCCGCGACACCCTCGACCAGACGCACCTCCGAATCGGTGAACTCACGCCCGACCTGCCACCAGACCAGGAACAGCACGCCGACCGGCTCGCCCCGAACGGTGGTGGGCGCGAAGAGGACGGAGTGCGCGTCGAGGCCGTCGAGAACGCCCCGATCGAAGCGGGGATCGGCCAGGGCGTCCGCGGACCAGGCCGCGCGTCCCTCGCGCCAGACCTGGGTCAGGGCGGGAAAGCGCGAGAGCACGAAGGGGCGCGTCAGGAAGCGCTCGAGAAGGTGCTTGGGCACGTGGTAGCCCGCGGTCGGGAGGAGGGCCTCCCGCTTGGCGTCGAGGCTGTAGATGCCGACCATGTCGGCTCCGAAGGCATGGGCCACCTCGCGCGCCACCGTGCGCATGAGGTGGGCGGTCGGCTCCGGCTGCGACAGCGCGCGGCCCACCGAGAGCAGCGCGGTCGTTTCCCGGAGCCGCTCCTGCACCTGCGTGTAGAGCTGCGTGTTCGTCAGCGACAGCGCGAGCTGGCCGGCGATGGCCATGGCCACGTCCACCTGCCAGCCCTCGAAGGACGCCGCCCGCTCGGTGTGATCGAGCGACATCACCCCGATCACCTCGTCCTGCCGGATCAGGGGCACTGCCATGGTGGACCGCACCTGGAACAGCTCGATCCACTCGCGGGGCACCAAATTGCTGGACGCGGTGTCGGGCACGATCACCGGCCGGCGGGTGTCGACGGTGCGCGCGTGCAGCGGCGGGCGCTCGGGCAGCGACGCGGCGAGGCGCCGGTAGCCCTCCCAGGCATCGGGATCCGAGTGGCCGTCCGCGAACTGCGACATGAGCGGGACCACCCGGCCGTCCACCCAGCGCTGGATCGAGCAGCGGTCCACCCGGCACACCTGCGCGATCTTCATGGTCACCTCGCGCAGGAGCCGCCTGGAGTCCAGCGTGGAGTTGAGGATCTCCGCCACCTCCAGGAGCGCCCGGCTCTCCTCGAGGCGGCCCCGGGTCTCGCCGTAGAGGCCGGCATTGCGGATGGCCACGCCCGCCTGCGCCACGAAACTCTCCAGCAGCTGCCGGTCGTCGGCGCCGAGCCGGATCGGGCCCCGCCCGTTTAGGGTGAGGACCCCGAGCAGCGAGTCCTGCGCGATGATGGGTACCGCGAGCAGGCTGCGGATGCCGTGCGCGGCCGCCCACGCCCCGAACACGTACCGCGGGTCCTGCTGCACGTCCGGGATCTCGAGGGTTTGACGGTGCTCCGCGACCCATCCCGCCGCGGTCTCGCCGAACGGGACCTGCCGGGTGGGCAGGTCGAGGCCGAAGGCGGCGGAGACGGTCTGCAGGGTGAGGGTGCGGGCCGCCTCGCTGGCGACCCACACGTTGGCCAGCGGCACCGCGATCAGCTCGGCCGCCGCCTCCGCGATGGCCCGCAGCACCTCGTCCATGTCGAGGGAGGAGGACACGATCTGGGCCAGGCCGGCCAGGCGACGCAGGCGGGCGGCCCGGACGTCGAGGTCGCGGTAGAGACGCGCGTTCTCGAGCGCGACCGCGACGAGGTTCGCGAAGGCCGAGAGGTACTCGACCTCGCGGCTGCTGTAGCGCTCGCCGAGCGGGCGGTAGACCACGAGAGCGCCCATGAGGTGCTCGCGCGCGAGCGGCACCGCGAGGATGGAGCGCCCGCCGATCTCCTCGATCCATCGGCGGGACTCCGGGCGGAGCGGGATCCGGGGGTCGCTCAGCACGTCCGGGGTCCAGACCGGGGCGCGCTCGGTCAACGCGCGCCCGACCACTCCCTCGTCCGCGTTCAGGGGCTGGGCGCGCTCGGCGAGCCGGCTGGAGAACGGTCCCTGGCCGGCGGCGAGGCACAGAGGGCCCTCGTTCCCGGCCTGCAGCCAGATCGCGATGTCGAGCATGCCGAGCGACTCGTGGGCCTGGGTGGCCACCATCTCGAGGACCCGGGCCTCATCCAGGGTGGAGACGAGCGCGCGACCCAGCTCCGCCACCACCCGCATCCGCTCGGCCTGCTCCGAGGCCTCCCGGTAGAGGCGGGCGTGATCGATGGCGATCGCGGCCTGACCGGCGAAGGTCTCCGCGAGGTCCTGCTCGCGGGCGGAGAAGGGACGGCGGCCCCGGAAGGTCATCACCCCGATGGCCCGCTCGCCGACCAGCAGGGGCACCCCGAGGTAGTGGGTGTAGCCGAGGCGCCGGTCGGCGGCCAGGTGCTCGGGCAGCACCTCCCCGCCCTCCAGCTCGCACATGAGCGTCTGACCCGAGGCGAGCACCTTGCCGGTCAGGCTCTCGCCCACCTTGATCCGCGACCGGACCATGGTCTGGTCGGCGGTCCCGGCCACCCCGGCCACCACCAGATCGTCGCCGTCGAGCAGCCGGAACCCCGCGTTGTCGACCTCGAGGAGGCGCGCCGCCTCGTCCGCAATGGAGGCGAGCAGGGTCTCCGGCGACACCAGGGCCCCGATCTTCTTGTTGACCTCGAGCAGCGAGGACAGGGATGCCTTTCGGTCGCGCTCCTGGGCGAACAGGCGCGCGTTGTCGAGCGCGGTGGCGGCCTGCCCGGCGAGCGCGGTCATGATCGAGATCTCGCTGGCCGACGGGACGTGGGGCTCCCACCAGTAGGCGGCAATCGCGCCGTGCGCATCCCCCTT
>DATIFV010000012.1:0-2065 GCA_035455085.1 Candidatus Methylomirabilota bacterium
CTCGCGATCACCCACAAGTCGGGCTGCGGCACCAAGCTGTTCGGCGAGGACCACATGGCGCTGCAGCGGGTGCTGGCCGGCTACGCCAAGCACCCGAACGTCGCGGCCTACATCCTGATCGGGCTCGGCTGCGAGGTGAACCAGGCCGCGGTCATGGTGGACAAGCAGCGCATGGCCGCGCCCGGGCATCCCGAGCGCCGGCCGTTCCTGGTCAACATCCAGGAGGCGGGCGGCATCCGGAAGACGGTGGAGGCCGCGGTGCGCGAGGTGGCCAAGCTCCTGCCGGTGGCCAACGAGGCCCGGCGGACGAAGCAGCCGGTCTCGGAGCTCTGCCTCGCCACCAACTGCGGCGGCTCCGACGGAGCCTCCGGCATCACCGCGAACCCGGCGCTGGGCTGGGCGGTGGACGAGCTGGTGCGCTACGGCGGCACCGGGGTGCTCGCGGAGACCCCCGAGATCTACGGAGCCGAGCACCTGCTGATCCGGCGCGCGATCAACGAGGGGGTGGCCAAGAAGCTCATCGACCGCTACAAGTGGTGGGAGTGGTACTGCCGCGGCATCGAGGCGATGGACAACAATCCCGCGCCCGGCAACAAGGCGGGCGGCATCACCACCGTGTTCGAGAAGTCGCTCGGCGGCGTCACCAAGGGCGGCACCACCCCGATGATGGACGTGTTCCAGTACGGCGAGCCGATCACCACCCGCGGCTTCGTGTTCATGGACACCCCGGGCCACGACCCGGTGTCGATCACCGGCCTGGTGGCGGGCGGCTGCAACATCATCTGCTTCACCACCGGCCGCGGCTCGGTGTTCGGCTGCAAGCCGGTGCCCTCGATCAAGCTCGCCACCAACAGCCTGATGTACCGGCACATGTCCGAGGACATGGACATCAACTGCGGGGTGATCCTCGAGGGCACGCCGCTGCCCGAGGTCGGCCGCCGGATCTTCGAGGAGATCGTGGCGGTGGCGTCGGGGAAGCGCAGCAAGAGCGAGCTGTCGGGCGTCGGCGAAGAGGAGTTCGCGCCGTGGATCATCGGACCGGTCATGTAGCAGGGCCTAGCAGGGCCTAGCAGGGCGAGGTGAAGCCGAAGGCGAGCCGAGCGAAAACAAGAAAAGAAGTAAGGAAGTAGACCATCGAGAGCCGGACCGACAGCGGACCGAGACGCGGTAAGGAGACCGCGACGCGGCGGGGGGCGCGGCACGAATGCCAGGGAACCCGGGAATGTATCGCGGCGACCGGCGCCGCAAGGAAGATCAGCGCAAGGCGAAGCAGGAGGCGAAGCGCACGCGAAAGGCCGAGCGACGCGAGACCGGCGCGACCGGCCCCGAGATCGCCGAGTTGCCCGACCCGGGTCCCGGGGAGGCCGCCGAGTTCGTGTGGTTCTCGCCCAGCAAGGGGCGGACCGTCACGACGCCGAGCGCGGCGCCCCCCACGGTGGACGGGATCGACGACTGGACGCTGATCAGCGAGCCGCCGGCGGGCGGCTAGCTTCGGGCCGGGACCGAGCGGGGCGCAGGCGGAGTGGCGCGCGCGACGGGCTCGTCGGCGAGCCGGCCCCCCACGAAGAACGCGCTCCAGAGCTCGCCGGCGGGCACCGGCTTCACGCGGCGGTCGACGAAGTGCGCGGCGCGGAAGCCGGCGCGGGCGCGCACGATGAAGCTGTAGAAGTGCACGAGCCCGCCCGAAGCGAACTTGCCGTTGAAGATGATGTCGAGCGGCAGATGCAGTAGCATGCCGAAGACCCAGCCCCAGAGCCACTCGACCTGGGTGAGCCACGCCAGCGCAGCCAGCAGCGCCAGCAGCTCGTAGGAGTGGAGGACCAGAACGACCCGCTCGACCCGGCCGCCGAGGTAGTAGCGCAGGAACGCGGTGGGACGGAGGTCCCGCTGGCGCTCGAACAGCACGTAGTCCACGACGTGGTCGACGTCGATGAGGACGCCGCCCGCGGCGAGGCCGGCGACCAGCTCCACGCTGCCGGTTCCCGCGTAGACGGCCGCGCAGGCCGCAGCGGTGGTGACGAGATGTCCTCCAGGGCTCACGACGCTTCGGCTACCGAGCGAAGGG
>DATIFV010000013.1:0-21666 GCA_035455085.1 Candidatus Methylomirabilota bacterium
GACCAGCACGTGGTCGTCCTCGAACACGACGTCGAGGGCCAGCGGCTCCGCGGCGAGGCCGTCGCGCGGGGGTGGCGGGATCGACACCTCCACCCGCTCTCCCGGCTGCAGCCGATGCGCGGCCTTGATGGCGCGCCCGTCCACCACCACCCGCCCCGCCTCGATCAGCCCCTTGACCCGCATCCGGGACAGGTCTCCGAGCCGCCCCGCCACCCACAGGTCCACCCGCATCCCGCTCTCCGCCGACCCCACCACCCCGACCCACTGACGGCCCGGTCGATCCGGATCCATCACGTACGGTTCCGCCGGTACGGGCGACCGGGCCGGCCCGCGTCACCCGCAGCGGGGCCACGCGCGCCCGCCTCGCGCGCGGCGGGACGGCGCGCGCCGAAATGTCGGAATGTAAGACCTGACCCCGCCGCGGCGGCCGCGACGTGCACGACGGTCAACGGGAGGAGGACGGGGCCGCGAGCATGCGGAGCGCGAGCAGCGCCACGCCGATGGAGATCGCCGAGTCCGCGACGTTGAATGCCGGCCAGTGGTAGCCGCGCCAGTAGAAGTCGAGGAAGTCCACCACCGCCCCGAACCGGGCGTGGTCGATCAGGTTGCCGACCGCGCCCCCGAAGATCAGGCCGAGGGCCAGCGGGGTGAGGCGCCCGCCCGCGGGCAGCATGCGCACCCCCACCGCGGCCAGCACCGCGAGCGCACCGATCGACAGGAGCGCCACCAGCCACCGCCAGCCCGCGGGCGTGTCCGCGAGCATGCCGAAGGCGAGGCCGGGATTCATCACCAGCGTGAGGGAGAAGAAGCCGTCGATCACCGGGATCGGCCGGCCGGGAAGCAGGCGCTGGAGCGCCAGGTACTTCGCCAGCACGTCGAGGATCAGGACGGCGAGCGCGGTGACCGTGACCGACTTCACCGGCGCAGGGCCGTCACCACGGGGGTGCAGCGCTCGCAGAGGGAGGGGTGCGCGGCATCCTCGCCCACGCGGGGGCTCCACGTCCAGCAGCGCTCGCACTTCGTCCAGCCCAGCGCCTGCGCGGGGACCACCTCGAGCACGAGCCCCGGGATGTCCTGGCTCTCGTAGCGCACCACGTCCCGTGGCGCGCCCTGCTTGAGGCGGGTGCCCGAGACGTTGAACAGGGTGGTCAGCAGCCCCGCACCCTTGGACAGGAGGAGCGGCAGCCACTCCTCCTCGGGCGCGCTCGGCACATAGAGCACCGCGTCGATGCCCTTGCCGATCTTGCCCTGCTGCCGCGCGGTCTCCAGCGCCCGCGAGACCTCGCCGCGCACCTCGAGGAGCCGTTCCCAGTCCGCGGCGAGGCGCTCGTTCATCCACTCGCCGCGCTCCTCGGGGAACAGCACCAGGTGCACGCTGTCCGGCTTGCCGCGGCCCGGAATGTGGGACCAGACCTCGTCGGCGGTGAACGTCAGGATCGGGGCCATCAGGCGGGTCAGGGCGGTGAGCAGCTCGAAGCACACCGTCTGCGAGGCCCGCCGCCGCGGATCGTCGGGCGCCGACACGTAGAGCCGGTCCTTGATGATGTCGAGGTAGAGAGCGGAGAGATCCACCGCGCAGAAGTTGTGGATGGCGTGGAAGGCCACATGGAACTGGTAATCCTCGTACCCCTTGCGCACCCGCGAGATGAGGCCGCCGAGCCGCAGCAGGGCCCAGTGGTCGAGCTCGTCCATCTCGGCGAAGGGCCGCCGGTCGCGGTCCGGGTCGAAGTCGGCCAGGGTGCCCAGGAGGAACCGGCAGGTGTTGCGGATGCGCCGGTAGGCGTCGGCGAGCCGGTTCAGGATCTCCACCGACAGCCGGATGTCCTCGGAGGAGTCCTCGGCGGCGACCCACAGCCGGAGGACCTCGGCGCCGTACTTCGGGATCAACTCGTCGGGGGTGACGTTGTTACCCATCGACTTGGACATCTTCCGCCCCTCGCCGTCCACCACGAAGCCGTGGGTCAGCACCGCTCTGTAGGGGGGGTGATCGCGCGTGCCCACTGCCTCCAGCAGCGAGGAGTGGAACCAGCCGCGATGCTGGTCCGAGCCTTCCAGGTACATCTCGGCGGGCCAGCGCAGCTCCGGCCGCGTCTCGAGCACCGCGGCGTGGCTGCAGCCGGAGTCGAACCACACGTCGAGGATGTCGGTCTCCTTGCGGAACTCGCCGCCCCCGCACTTGGGGCACCGCGTCCCCGGAGGCAGGAGCCGGCCCGGCTCGCGGGTGTACCACTCGTCGGCGCCGGCCCCGTCGCGCATGATCCCGGCCACGTGCGCGACCAGCGCCTCGTCGAGCAGCAGCGCCTCGCAGGCCGTGCAGTAGAAGGCGACGATGGGCACACCCCACACTCGCTGGCGCGAGATGACCCACTCGGGCCGGTGCGCCACCATGCTGTAGATGCGCTCCTGGCCCCACCCGGGGATCCACGTCACCTCGCTCCGGATCGCATCGAGCGCCTTCTGGCGCAGCCCGTGGCGGTCCAGCGCGATGAACCACTGCTCGGTGGCGCGGAAGAGGGTCGGGTTCTTGCAGCGCCAGCAGTGCGGGTAGGTGTGCTCGAGCGGAACCTCGGCGACGAGGGCCCCCACCGCCCGCAGGTGCGCGATGATGCGCGGATTCGCCTCCCACACGGTCTGCCCGGCGAAGTGCGCGACCTCCGGGACGAAGCGCCCGTCGTCGTCCACCGGGTTGTAGACCTTGAGCCCGACGCGGCGCCCCAGCTCGTAGTCCTCCTCGCCGTGACCCGGCGCGATGTGGACGAGCCCGGTCCCCGCGTCCATGGCCACGAAGTCCGCGGTGACCACCGGGATGTCGCGATCGATCCACGGGTGGCGGGTGAGCGCGCCCTCGAGCGCGCTCCCCCGCACCGCGACCGGCAGCGGGGTGGCGTGGCCCATGACGCCGGGCAGCCGCAGGAAGGCGTCGAGCAGCGGCCGCGCGACGACGAGAGCCTGGCCGTCGACGTCGACCGCGGTGTAGGTCTCGGTCGGGTGCACCGCGATCGCGAGGTTCGCCGGCAGCGTCCAGGGGGTGGTCGTCCAGATCACCAGCGAGGCCGGGCGGCCGCCGAGAACCTGGGCGATCGGGCCCGGCGGGCTCTTGAGCGGGAACCGGACGTAGACCGAGGGCGTGGTCTGCTCCTCGTACTCCACCTCGGCCTGGGCCAGCGCGGTCTTGCAGTGCATGCACCAGTGGACCGGCTTGAGGCCCTTGTGCACCAGGTCGCGCCCGACGAACCGGCCGAACTCCCGCACGATCACCGCCTGGTAGGCCGGCTCCATCGTCCGGTAGGGATTGCTCCAGTCGCCGAAGACGCCGAGCCGCCGGAACTCCTCGCGCTGGATGTCGATGAACTTGGAGGCGTACTCGCGGCAGCGCCGCCGCTTCTCCATGGGGTCCATGGCCCGACGGACGTCGACCGACGCCTGGTCCAGGCCGAGCTCCTTGTCCACCTGGTGCTCGATCGGCAGCCCGTGGCAGTCCCACCCGGGGACGTAGACCGCGTCGTGCCCGAGCATGGAGCGCGACTTCACGACCAGGTCCTTGAGGATCTTGTTCAGCGCGGTCCCCATGTGGATGTGGCCGTTCGCGTAGGGTGGCCCGTCGTGCAGGATCCACAGGGGGCGGCCCGCCGAGGCCTGCCGGATCCGCCCGTAGATGTCCATCGCCGCCCACCGCTCGAGCCATTCGGGCTCCAGCTTGGGCAGGTTGGCCTTCATTGGGAAGGCAGTCTTCGGCAGGTTCAGCGTGTCCTTGTAATCCATAGAGGGCCAAAGCTAGCACTCATCAGGGGTCCCGGCAAGAATGGGGGCCCCGGCAGGCGGGCCGACCGGGGGATGCCTCGACTATTTCTTCGGGGTGAGCGTGACGAGGCGGGCGCTGCTGTCGATCGTGACGATGAAGTTGTCGAGGAAGTCGCGGCCGAGCAGCCCGTCGCGCCCCGAGCCGAGGCTGGCATCGTGCGAGACGACCATCAGGGGCCCGAACCGCGCCCCCTCGACCTCGATGCTCTCGACCCTCACCGCGAGCACGCTGGCGTCCCCCGTGACCCCCTTGATGGACCCGCGGACCGCGTTGCGGTAGCTCACCCCGAGCGCGGCCAGGGCGGTCGGGCTGATCACGGTGCCCTGGGCGCCGGTGTCGAGAATGAGCTGGGCCGCGCCCCCGCCGTTGATCCGGGCCGTGACCACGATCGGCTGCCCGGGCGTGAACGGGATCCGTGCGGCGCCGGCCGCCGAGGGGCTCACCGCGGCCGCATCGGAGGCATCGGGAGCGGGCGCCGCCGGCGGGCCGGGCGGGCTCATCATCACCGCGCCGCCGCGGAACTGGGGCGGCACGCTGTGGATGCCCTGGGAGTAGCGAGTATCGCCCCGCTCGTCCGTCCAGCGGTAGATCTGCGCCGAGGCGACCGGGCTCGTCAGGAGGACGCTGCCGAGCGTCAGGCCGAGCACGAGGATGGGACGAAGGCCCTTCATGGACGCCTCGTGTCGATTATACGGTCTGTGGCATTTTCCGCGGATGCACCGGGCGGCGGGCTCCCGAGCCGCACCAGGGCCCCGGGGCAGGGCTGCCGACCGGAGCGCCACCGGCTCCAGGCGGTCTCGTAGACGACCTGCTCCCGGGCGCCCGCAACCTCGTTGTGGTCGAGGCGCACGCGATACACCGGCTGGAACCGGTCACTCATGCCCGACAGGGCGGGGAACCAGGCCGGGAACACGATCAGGTAGTCCGGGCAGGCCCGCTCCAGATAGCGCAGCACGCCCGCCTCGCCGGCCCGGCGGAAGGGAACGATGGCGGGAGTGACCAGTCCCATGACGTCCACGACCTCGCGCCGCGAGACGTAGGCGATCGCGCCGATGTCGTTGAGCGCCAGGCGCGCGTCCGGATCGGTGTGGCTCGCGACCCAGTGGCCCAGGTGCACCTGCATGGCCTCGATGTTCTGGATTCCCCAGCCGTACCGCGAGGCCGCCGCGGGCAGGGCCGTCACCGCGCCGGCGAGGAGCGCCCCGGCTCCGAGCCATCCCAGGTGCGCTCTCGGCCATCTCTGCCCCCGCACCCATCCAGTTCGCTTCCATCCGGCCCCCTCACCTCCTCCCCCCTCACCCTGCCCCCTCCCCACGCGGGAGAGAGTGAAGAGCGAGGTCAGGGGCGCAGCGGCGACGACCAGGGCCAGCGGGAGCAGGTGGATCGCGTAGCGGCCCTCCTGGAAGCCGGGACCGCGGTACGGGGCCAGCAGGGCCATCGCGACTGGATGGAGAAGCAGGACGCAGGCCGGGGCCAGCGCGGCGCGGCCCCGGTGCCGGCCGAGCCACCAGAGCCCCGGCAGCAGCAGGATGGGCAGGAGAACGTCCACCTGCCACAACCAGCGCGCCCACTCGACCAGGAACTGCCACGGGCGCTCGACGAGCGCGGCCCCGAGCGGCTCGTGCACACCTGCGAGCAGCCCGATGAGGCCTCCCTCGATCTTGGCCGCCGCCGTCCCCGGCCACGGGGTCCCGGTGGTCCTCAGATTGAAGGCGATCCAGGGAGCCAGGAGTGCCGCGACGGGGGCGCCCAGCGCAGCCGCCCGCCGCCGGCTGAGCGGGCCGGCCAGCCACACGAGCGGCGGGAGCAGGACCGCCTCCGGCCGCGCGAGCGCGGCGAGGCCGAGGGTCACGCCGGCCGCCCACTCGCGGCCGCGCGCATGCTGCACGAGAGCGGTCGTCACCAGCAGCGCGGCCAGCGCGACCTCCATGCCCGACAGGGCCCCCCACACCATCGGGCCGGCCAGCGCCACCAGCGCGGAGACGACGAGCCCCGAGGCGCGGCAGCCGGTCCAGGTCTCTGCGAGCCGACCGGCGAGCCACACGCAACCGAGCGTGGCGGCGATACCCAGCGCCTTGGCCAGGGCGGGATGACTGCCGAGCACGGCGAACGCCCCGGCGAGCACGAGCGTCCAGAGGGGAGCGGTCGAGCCGGACACCGGCACCCCCGGGTTGTAGGAGAAGCCGCGGCCCTCGGCCAGGTTCCGGGCGAAGTGCAGATGGATCCACGAGTCGTCGAGCGGGAAGGCCGTGAAACCGGCGGTCCCCGCGAGCTGGCGCGTCCGCAGCAGGAAGAGCCCGATCGCCAGCGCGAGCGCGGCGGCCGGAACGGCGACAGCGAGGGCGCGACCCCTCACCGGGCGGCGCGCTCGAAGGTGTAGCCGGCGTACTCGACGGGCGTGCGGGCGAGCGGCAGGACGTAGAGGTAGCGGCCGTACGGAAGGTCGATCTCGAGCAGGCCGGCCGGCCGGGGCGTCGCCGGATCCCAGTGATCCACGAACCAGACGAGCTGGCGGATCTCGGCGGGGAGCCGGATGCGCGAGCCCGGGGTGAGGATCATCGTCGCGGAGGACTGGGGCGCGTAGAAGCCGGGGGGCGCCGGTCCGACCCGCACCTGGTAGACCGGGTACTCCGGCATGTAGAACATCGCGTGGCGCAGCCACGGGTAGGAGCGCGGGTTGCCGAGTTCGGTCACCAGCGCGGTGTCGGAGGGCTCGTAGACGGCCCGGATGGTCTGCACGTAGGTGCGGATCACCGCCTCGTGCTCCCGCAGGGCCGCGGCGGTGCGGCTCAGGATCCAGTCGTGCAGCTCCGCCCGGGCCCGTCGGAGCCACTTCTCGCCCGCCGCCTGGTCGAAGCTCCGGGGCAGCGGGCGGGCGCTCACGAAGAAGCCGGTGTTGATGAGGACCAGCGGCAGCACCGCGGCGGTGGTGAGCGCCCAGCGCCAGTTCGGCCGGCGCAGCCGCTCCGAGCCCGCCGCCGCCGCCCACACGAGCACGCGGCTCAGCAGGATCACCAGGGCGGGAAGAAAGGTCAGCACGTAGCCGGCCTGCCCGAAGTGGACGAGGGTGTAGAAGGCCGCCGGCGGCAGGGTCCAGCCGAGGAGGAAGATCTCGGGGGTGTGCCAGCCCATCCGGCGCACGTAGGCCGGCAGCACCAGCGCCACCAGCCCGAGCGGGCCGAGGCCGACCAGGGTGGACTCGAGCAGGTACCGGGTCTGGGCGAGCGTGACCTCGAAGGACCCGCCGAGCACCGAGGTCGGGACGAGCACCGAGCCGTACAGCTGCGTGGAGGCGGCGAGGTAGGCGGCGGGCCCGCCGCTCAGCCACAGCATCGGCACGAGCCAGGCGAGGACGGCGGCGAGTAACAGCCCGCCCGCCAGCGCGAGCCGCCGGCGAGAGCGGACGCCCACCAGGGCGCAGCCGAGCCAGAGGGGCAGGAGCAGGAGCAGCACCGACTGCCGCATCCCGCCCGTCAGCCCGAGGGCCAGGGCGCCCCAGTACAGGTGGTGGACGCTGCCGTTGAGCGTCGCGTAGGCGAACCAGGCCACCACCGACGCGGCGAAGGCCTCCCCGGCATAGGTCAGCCCCACCGAGCCGTAGAACCAGAAGAGCGGGCTGACCGCCAGCAGCGATGCCGCCGCCACCGCGGTGGCGCGGTCGTGGAGCCGCCGGGCCAGGTCGTAGAGCACGAATGTGGTCCCGGCGCTGAAGAGCATGGCGAGCGTCACGTAGGCCAGCGCGGGATCCCCGAGCGAGGCGTTGACGAGACGGCCCAGGCCGACGTAGAGGAGGTAGCCGGGCGGATGCGGCTGGTGCTTGGCGACGTCGAACTCGCGCAGGGCGAGCGCGAACTGCACCGCGTCCCAGTTGTAGAGCATGCGCGCCCGGTAGGGCCAGCGCGAGAGCAGCGTGACGACCCCGAGCGTCAGCGCGAGGCACAGGTCCCCGTGGCGCGCCACGCGGGCGATCGGGGGAAACGCGAGGAGGCGGGTGACGAGGCGCTTCAGGGGGGCGAAGCTGGGCTAGGCTTTCTTCTCGTCGTCCTTCTTCACCGTGGCCGCCGGCTCGTCCTTCACGTCGGCGACGCCCTTCTTGAACTCCTTGATGCTGCCACCCAGCGAGCGGGCGAGATCCGGCAGACGCTGAGCCCCGAAGAGGATCAGCACGATGACCAGGATCAGCAGTAGCTCTTGATACCCCAAGCCAAACATTGGCGGAACTCCTTTCCTTTTACCGACGCCCTCTTACACTACGCGCCGGATCCGGGGTTGTCAACGCGACCCTGGCTGTCGCGGAGCACCCGGCGCTCGCCGACGCGGACCGTGACCCGCTGGGCGTCGAAGTACTCCATCAGGGGGATGGCGTACTTGCGGCTGACACCGAAGAGGTCCTTGAAATCGGCGGGGCCGATCTCCTTTTTCTGGCGCAGGAGTCCCACCAGCTGCTCCTGCACGGTGCGCAACGCCGCCGCGTGGAAGTAGAGCGATTCCTTCACGCGCAGCAGGGTCCGGTCGGCGACCAGGACCTGGAAGAGCTCGTGCTTCTCGCTCCCCTTGACGCCCCACCGGGCCAGCGCCTCCTCCGGGCTCGGCGGCGCGGCGCCGGCGGCGCGGAAATCGGCCTCGAGCCCCTTGACCACCCGCTCCTGCGCCGGGGTCAGCCGGATGGCGTGGGCGGCCAGCCGCACCTGGTCCCGCTCGCTCCTGACGACCCCCTCCGCCTCCAGCGCGCCCAGGAGCTGGGCGAAGACGCGCTCCTGCGCGTTGCCGACCCGGCTGCGCAGCTCCTCTCGCGAGATGCCCCCGCGCAGCGGGTTCTCGGCGTGGAAGGCCTCGAGCAGGGCGAGCGTCTGCGAGCGGAGACGATCGCTCGCCTCACGATGCAGGTACCACTCGCGGTCGACCGCCACGATGCGGCCGTCGCGCTGGAGCTGGTCGAGAAGCCGGCGAAGCTGCTCGGGCCCGAACGGGGTCCGCGCCCGCAGGTCTCCCGCCCGGGCGCCCGCCGCGCCCGCCTGCTTGAGATGCTCCTCCAGCACCGCCGCCGGCTCTCCCTCGGCCAGCAGCGCCAGATGGGCGGCCAGCGCCGGCCCCTTCCGCTTGAACCGTGGCGGCGCGATGTCGAGCACGGTCCCGCCGCCGATGGTCACGATCGGGGAGTAGGAGCGCACCACGAAGCGATCGCCCGGCAGGGCCACCACCGGCGCCTCGAGCCGGAACCGCGCGTGGCAGATCCCGCCCGGCGCCAGCTCGGGCCGGTCCACCGGCAGCACCCGCGCCATCACCTCCTGGGTCCCGACGTGGAACCGGACGCGATCACGGGTCTTGACCGGCCGGGGCGCATCCTCCAGGAGCTCGAGCGTGCCGTCGAGCAGGAGCGTCGGGACCAGGGTGCCGGCCGGCGCCAGCACGTCGCCGCGCTCGATGGCGGCGCGCTCCACGCCCTGGAGGTTCACCGCGGTGCGCTGCCCCGCCGCGGCCTGCTCGACGGCGCGCCCGTGCACCTGCAGGCCGCGCACCTTGGACTGCACGCCGCGCGGATACACCTCGACGCGATCGTCGACCGCGAAGCGCCCGGCGACCAGCGTGCCGGTCACCACGGTCCCGAAGCCCTTGACCGTGAACACGCGGTCGATCGGCAGGCGCGCGGTCCGGTCCGGGTCCTTGGCGGGCACCGCCCGGGCCAGCGCAGCGAGCGCGGCGCGCAGCTCGGGCAGGCCCGCGCCCGTCTTCGCCGAGACCGGGATCATCGGGCAGCCGGCCAGGAAGGTGGCCGCCAGCGCGCGCCGCACGTCGTCCTGCACCAGCTCGATCCAGTCGGGCTCGGCCAGGTCCGCCTTGGTCAGGGCCACCAGTCCCGACCTGATGCGCAGCAGCTGGCAGATCGCGAGGTGCTCCCGCGTCTGCGGCATCGCTCCCTCGTCGGCGGCGACCACCAGGAGGGCCAGGTCGATGCCCCCCGCGCCGGCCAGCATGTTCTTCACGAAGCGCTCGTGGCCGGGTACGTCCACGATCTCGATGACGAGCCCGTCCGGCTCCTCGAGGAACGCGAAGCCCAGATCGATGGTGATGCCGCGCGCCTTCTCTTCGGGCAGGCGGTCGGTGTCGGTGCCGGTGAGCGCCTTGACGAGCGAGGTCTTGCCGTGATCGATGTGCCCGGCGGTACCCACGACGACGTGTCTCATGCGTGGGGCGCAGCTGACGGATCCGCGAAATGGCCCCCGCACTCCCCCAGTCCGCGGACAGTCCGCATCGCTGATTCCTAGAGGGCGGCGAGGCGTGTCGCGAGGGGCGCGATGTCGGAGGCGAGGATCGTGCGGCAGTCGAGCAGGAGCCGGTCGTCCAGCAGGCGGCCCAGCACCGGCGGGCGGCCCGTGCGCAGCGCCTCGTCGAGCTGCTGGGCGGGGCGCCCCGCGGTACCGAGGGCGACCGCGGTGGTGGGCAGCTCGACGGTGGGCAACGCGCCACCGCCGACCTGCGAGGTGGATTCGACCAGCTCGGCGCCGAGGGCACGCTGCCGATCCGCGGGGAGGCGGGCGAGCAGCCGCCGCGCGCGCCGGCGCACCGACGTTGCCGGCTCGGTGAGCATCCTGAGGGTCGGGATGGACTCGAGCGCGGTGCCCGCCTCGTAGGCGTAGAGGGTGGCCTCCAGCGCGGCGACCGTGAACTTGTCGATGCGGAGCGCGCGATTGAGCGGGTTGCGCGCGAGCCGCTCCACCAGCTCGGCCCGACCCACCAGGATGCCGGCCTGCGGGCCCCCCAGGAGCTTGTCCCCCGAGAACGAGACGAGGTCCACCCCGGAGGCGACGACCTCGGGCACCGTCGGCTCGTAGGGGAAGCCGTACCGGGTGAGGTCCACGAAGCAGCCGGAGCCCAGGTCCTCCATGACCGGGATGGAGCGCGCCCGCCCCAGCTCCGCGAGCTCGCGAGAGGACACCGCGGCGGTGAAGCCGACCACCCGGTAGTTGGAGGTGTGGACCTTGAGGATCAGCCCGGTCTCGGGGCCGATGGCATTGACGTAGTCCCGGAGGTGCGTCCGGTTGGTGGTGCCGATCTCCCGGAGCACGGCGCCCGAGCGGCGCATGATGTCCGGGATCCGGAACTCCCCGCCGATCTCGATCAGCTCGCCGCGGGAGACGATCACGTCCTTGCCGCGGGCGAGGGACTCGAGCGCGAGCAGCACCGCGGAGGCGCAGTTGTTCACCACCAGGGCCGCCTCCGCGCCGGAGAGCCGGCGCAGCAGCCCGTCCACGTGCGCGTAGCGCGAGCCCCGCTCCTTGCGGCCGAGGTCCATCTCGAGGTTCGAGTACGCGGAGGCAACCTCCCGCAGCCGCTCCTGGGCGAGCGGGGAGAGCAGCGCGCGGCCCAGGTTGGTGTGGAGCACCACCCCGGTGCCGTTGATCACGGGGACCAGCGAGAAGAGGCCGCTCCCGGTGAGCTGGGCCGCGACGCGGCGGCCGAGCGCCTCAGCGTCGGCGGGCGGCCCGCCCGCCTCCAGCACGCGGCGCCGCTCGGCGGCCAGCGCCTCTCGTACCGCGGCGGCCAGGCGCGCGCGCGGCACGCCCTGGAGTGCGCCCGGCCCGGCGAGGGCGCCGATGAGGGTGTCGACCGACGGCAGGCCCCGCAGCAGCGCCTGGACGTGCGCGTGGTCCCCGGCCCGCCCGCCCCTACCCGCCCGCGGCAAGCTCCGTCTCCACGCGCTCCTTGACCCGCGCGATGACCTCGTGGGCCTCGCGCCGGATGGCCTCGGCGCTCGCTCCGTCCATCCGGCTGCGCAGGAGCCGGCGCACCGCGTCCTCGGTGAGGCCGGCCCAGAGCTCGTCGAGGTCGCGGGGCGAGAAGCCTTGCCCGCGGAGCGCAGCGCTCCACTCGCGCGCGAGCTCCTGCACGAGGCGGTCGCGCTCGTGCGCCAGGCGCCGCGCCCGCTTGATCAGCTCGGGGAGCCGGGGGGCCACCGCCGCTACTCCTTCACGAGCCGGCGAACCGAGTCGAGCAGGTTCGCCTCCCAGCGGCCGGTGGAGACGCACTGGAAGACGCGGTCGGTCTTGAGCTTGCCCGAACCACCGCGACGGTACGCGTGCGTGTACACCTTGGAGTTGACCTGGATCAGGGTGACCCCGTCGCGTCCCGGCTGCACGAAGAGCGTGAACGAGCCCGTCGCCTCGCCCTCGAGCTGCAGGTCGCCGATGCGACCGCAGTCGGCGTACACGCCGATGGGAGAGATGAAGTCGTCGGTCGAGATCACGCCCGAGTCCTTGGCCACCACCCGAAGCGGCACGTTCTCCCTCGCGAGGGCCCGCACCAGCGCGCGCCAGGTCACATCGTAGCCCGCGGCTGCCTCGTCCTGGTACGGAGGCGGCACGATCGGGGAGATCACCGCGCGCGAGCAACCCCCGAGCGCGAATACGCCGACGGCCGCCGAGAGCGCCGCGACGTGACGGCGGGAGGGCCGCGTCATGCGCATCATTCTACCCCTTGTGATGGTCGATACCGCGGTAGGCGCGGATGAACCGCACGATGCGGGCCTCGTCGAAGTCGTCGAAGGCGTCCAGCCGCGTCCACGCGGTGAGGGCGATGCGGGTGCGCATCCCGGGATAGGGAGCGAGGATCACCTGGGTCTCGTACCGCTTCACGATCTCGGTGAGCTTGCCGACCAGCTCCGGGCACGGGGTGGCGCAGCGGTACTGGACCATCACGCCCCCGTCCTCCAGGTTGTGGACCTGTAGCTCGTTCACGATCGGCTGCGTATGGATGCCCCAGGGTGCGATGTAGGGCAGATGCGGCCCCGAGGTGGGCGGCTCCGAGTTGTAGGGAGGGTGCGGGTCGGTCGCCATCTGGATATGCGCGTTGCCGAGGTCCGCGAGCTTGACCCCCGGCAGATCGGCGGCCGCGCGATAGGCCAGATAGCCGACCAGGCCGGCGGCCAGCGCCGCAATGCCCAGACCGCTCGCCCAGAGCCGGCGCCGCCGCGCGGGGCCGCTTGCCGGGCGGCGACTCTCGACCTTGCCTGCGTTTCTCGTGGCCATGCGCGCAATCCTCCTCGGCGGCGAGGCGTGCTGGCGGAAGCGTGTGGGAGTCGAACCCACCTCCGACTTGTCTAGAGCCGGACGCCGGATTTGAAGTCCGGGAGGCCCACCGGGATCCTAGACGCCTCCGGAGCCAACCTTGCCTGAAATCAAGGCGTTTCAGTGTACCACCGCCAGGGGGCCCCGGGGGCCACCGGCGGGGCGTGCTACCCTCGGCTGGTGAGGCGCATCTGGCGTCGCCTGGGGCCGATCCTCCTCGCCCTGGGGCTCCTGGCCGACGGGACGGCGGCGCTGGGGGATGGCGGCGGACCCCGCCCGATCCCCGAAGCCGAGCAGGAGTTCCTGGAGCGCCACTGGCGGATGCCGATCCCCCCCCAGGGGGAAGCCCCGGCTTCCTTCGCCCCGGCCGAACGCTCGCTGGCCCCGCGGGACTGCGGGACCTGCCACCCGGTCCAGTACGAGGACTGGCGGAGCAGCATCCACGCTCGCAGCATGGGCCCCGGCATCGCCGGCCAGCTCGTCGAGCTGGCGCGCCGTGACCCCGCCGGAGCCCGGGCCTGCCTGGTCTGTCATGCCCCTCTGGCCGAGCAGTCCCCGCTCACCCGGACCGCGGCGGGTCTGGAGGCGAACCCGGTGTTCGACCCGGCGCTCTCGCGCGAGGGGGTCGTGTGCGCGAGTTGCCACCTCCGCGGGCATCAGCGCTTCGGGCCGCCTCCCCGGCCCGGGGCCCTTGGGCTGCGGGTGCCCCGTGCGCAGCTACCCCACAACGGGGCGACCTACACGGGGGCGTACGAGCGGGCGGAGTTCTGCGCGGCCTGTCATCAATTCGGCCCCGGCGGCCCGAGCCTGAACGGCAAGCCCCTGGAGAACACCTACGAGGAGTGGCGGGACAGCCCGGCCGCGCGGCAGGGCCTCTCCTGCCAGAGCTGCCACATGCCGGACCGACGCCATCGCTGGCGCGGGATCCACGATGCCGAGATGGTCAAGTCGGGGGTCCGTGTCAGTGTGGCCCTGGACCGCGCCCGCTACCGCCCGGGCCAGCGGCTGCAGGCAACGGTGACGGTGGCGAGCGTGAGGGTCGGCCACTACTTTCCGACCTATGTGACCCCGCGGGTCGTGGTTCGCGCGGTCCTGCTCGGCGGCGACGGGACGCCCCTCGCGGCGACCTT
Organism: Candidatus Methylomirabilota bacterium; assembly: GCA_035455085.1. Taxonomy (GTDB): domain Bacteria; phylum Methylomirabilota; class Methylomirabilia; order Rokubacteriales; family CSP1-6; genus CAMLFJ01. The sequence goes on from DATIFV010000013.1 coordinate 13,998, forward strand.
CCGGGAAGGCGTGATCGGCCGGCAGGTGCCGCTCGACCTCTCGCGGGAGATCGCGGATACCCGCATTCCGCCGGGGGGCCGCTTCGTCCTGCGCTACGACCAGGCGCTCGAGCGGCCGGGCCTCACCCTACGGGTGACCGTCACGGTGTACCCCGACCACTTCTATACCGGCTTCTTCGCGGCCCTCCTCGAGGCAGGCGCGGGGGCGGGCGAGGCCGAGATCCGGGAAGCCCTGGAGGCCACCCGCCGGTCGCCCTTCGAGATCTTCGCGCGCGAGGTGCCGCTGACCTGAGGCCGACGAGGCGGCGCCGGCCGGCCCCCCGCGGGATACTCGGAGGCGTCGCGCAGTCAAAGCGTGGGCATGGATGCCCCCTGCGACCTCACCGGCCGCCGGCCAGCGGGGGAAAGAGCGAGAGCACGTCGCCATCGGCCAGGGCCTGGTCGGGCGCCGCGTCACGGCCATTGACGACGGTCAGGCGCTCGAGGTCGGGTGGAATGTGGAGGGAGTGTGCCACCTGGTCGACCGTGGTGCCGTCGGGAACATCGAGCACCACGTGGTCCCCGCGGATACCCGGCGGCAGGTACGCCCGCAGGGTCGCCGTGAGGTGGACCGCCACCCTCACGGTCTAGCGGAAGCCGCCCTGATCCGGTGCCGCCTGGTGGACAGCGGCGACGCGCAGCCGGTCGCCGGGGCGCAGTCGCGCACCACGCTCCAGATCGTTCCAGCGGCTGAGCTGCTGGACCGAGACGCCGTATTGCTTCGCGATGCCGCCGATGGTATCGCGCGGCTGCACCACATGGACGCGGGCCGGGGCGGGGGCGCCTGCGCCGTGGATCTTCCGCTTGCCCCGATCGGCGGTCCGGGCCACCACGGCGGTCTTGCGGGCCTCGGCTTCCCGGTCGAGACCGGCCTGCAGGGCCGCCGCACTCCCTCGCGGGACCTTCAGGTGGTACGGGGCGTCCGGTGGCGTCTGCTTGAGGCGCAGCTCCGAGTTCAGCCGGACCAGCTCCTCGTAGCCGATGCCCGAGAGGCCCGCGACGTGCTTGAGGCTGGTGGCTCTCGGGACCGTGATCTCCTCGTAGCTCAGCGGCTCCTCGGGCCGGACCGTGAAGCCGTACTGCTCGGGCTCCTGTCCGATCATGGTCACCGCGTGGATGGCCGGCACGAAGTTCTTGGTCTCGTCGCGGAGCAGCCGCGTCCGGGTCAGGCTCCAGAAGTCGCGCGAGCCGGTGCCCTGGATGGCCCGCAGGACCTTCATCTCGCCCGCGTTGTACGCGGCCTGGGCGAGATCCCAGGACCCGAACATCCGGTAGAGATCGCTCAGATAGCTGGCGGCCGCCACCGTGGACTTCTCGGGATCCAGGCGCTCGTCCAGCCAGCGGTCCACGCGCAGGCCGTATCGCCGCGCGGTGGGAGCCATGAGCTGCCAGAGACCCTTCGCGCCGGCGTGGGAGACCGCGACCGGATTGAAGCCGCTCTCGATCATCGCGGTGAAGACGAGCTCCTCCGGGAGGCCCTTCTGCCGGAACACGTCCAGCACCATCGGAAGGTAGCGACCGGAGCGAGTCAACCAGCGCTCGACGACCGCGCGCCGGTAGCCCGTCTGGAACTGCTCCAGGAAGCGGAGCACGTGCTCGTTCTGATGGATCTGGTAGGTCGAGTCGTCGGTGGAGGCCTCGGCGACGAGGGCCGCGCCGCCCCGGGCTGGCTCCGGACCCGGCTGCGGACGGTCCCGCCTGAGCGCGGCCCGTAGGCCCGGGCTCGGCGTGAAGAACTCGGCCCAGACGTCGGTCTCGGGAGCGCTTGGGACCTCCCCGACGGCCGGCGGCTCGGCCACCAGCCCCGCCGCCGAGCCCGAGGAGTCGTCCGGCACCGCCGCGGCCGGCTCCACGACGGGTTCCCCGGTCCAGGCCCCACCGAGGTCCGGCTCCGCTCCGGCCGCCCCTGTCACCACCAGGTGGCTGGCCGAGAAGAACAGCACGCCGCTTACGAGGAGCCGAAGTCGAGAGGTCATTCAGGTAAGCATGAACTTTCTATCACGAGGGAATATCGGGGTCAACGGCCCCGCCGAGGGTCAGGCCGATTCGGAAGTCTGACGGTTATTGCCGATCACAAGTAGGCTTAACTAAACGGTTCCAGCCAAGGCAATTAACCCTCAAAACAGAGAAAGACGGTAACCCGCCCTACCGCTGCTTGGCCGGGGCTGTGGGCCGGCGGGCCGGTGTCGGAGCTCCGCTCTCGTGCCGGCCCCCCGTCATCCACTCGTTGCGATCGCTCATCGTGACCTCGACGGTCTCGCCTGGCCGGACCGCGAGCCGCGATCTCCAGTACGTGACCGTCGAATAGGTCACGTTGGTCGGGACGCTGGGGTAGCGCTTCGCGTCCTGATCCCGGAGCTTGAAGCGCCTCGTGTGATGCCCACCCTCCCGCCACGCGAGCAGGAGCCAGTCCCCGGGGGGCAGGTCCCCCAGGCGGGCGTCGCCCCGGCCATCGGTGGTCTCGCTCCGCACGAGCGCTCCCCCGCCCGCCGCGACCAGGGCGCGCTCGTACTCGATGCGGGCGGTCTCCACGCGCCCCACCGCCCGGGGGTAGGCATCGACGGAATCCCGCAGTCCCGCCTTGACCGCGTCCAGCTCGGCCTCGAGCTGGGCCGAGTAGGGGAGGAGCACGACCGAGACGTCCGGGCGAGGGGTCGGGGGTGCAGTCGGTCGGGTCGGCTCGAGATAGGCTCGGACACTCACCGCTCCGGGCGCCTGCTCGGCCCCGGCCCGCAGGTAGGCCGCCACTAGATCGGCGAGGTCGGGGCCCACCGCGCCCCCCGAGCCCACGGCCAGCATCAGCACGGCCGCCACCAGGGCCAACCGGACGGCGCGCCATCCCCTCACGGGGTCCCCTCGCGTGGGCGGGTGCGCCAGCGATCGTGCATCCAGAGCCACTGCTCCGGCGCGCGGCGAATCGCGGCCTCGAGCACGCGGTTGAAGGCGGCGGTGTAGGTCACGATCTGGCGGTCGGGGGGCGGCGGCAGGGGCGGTCCCACGTCCACGCAGTGACGGCCGCTCGGCTCCCGGCGAAGAAAGATGGGCACGACGGGGGCGCCGGTGCGCAAGGCCAGGAGGGCCAGTCCCTTCGAGGTGGAGGCGGGCGCCCCGAAGAACGGCACGAACACCCCCTCGGCCCGCGTGGCGTTCTGGTCGAGGAGGATGCCGACCATCCGCCGCCGACGAAGCGCGCCCAGAACGTCGCGCACCGCCTGCCGCTTGACGATCAGCTCGGCGCCGCTACGGCGTCGAAAGCGATCCGCCAGCTCGTCGAGCAATGGATGGTCCAGCGGGCGGACCACGATGGACAGGGACAGGCCGGAGAGCCCGTGGGCGGCGGCCAGCAGCTCCCAGTTACCGTAGTGGGCGGTCAGGACCAGCACCCCGCGGCCCTGGGCGGCGGCCGCCTCCAGGTGCTCGCGCCCCTCCAGCCGGACCCGGGAGAGCATCACGTCAGTGGGACGGAGGGCGTAGCGGCATATTTCGACCACGTTCATCCCGAGGTGCTGGAACGAGCGCCGCGCCAGGCGCCGGATCTCGGACGCGGGCCGATCGGCGCCGAAGCTGCGCCGGAGGTTGCCGAGCGCCACCGCCCGCCGGCGCGGGAGCAGGAGCCAGAGCGCATCGCCCAGCCGGCGGCCGACCGCGAGCCCGACCGGGATGGGCAGATAGGCCAGCAGCCACCCGATCGGCAGGAGCAGCCACAGCCCCACGGACGCCGCCAGCCGGCCGGCGCGGGAGCGGGAGGCGCTCACCCCACCCGGCCGACCACGAGGGCGGTGACCGCCCAGACCGCGGCGGCGATCAGCGCAGAGAGCGGGATCGTGAGGACCCATGCCCACACGATCTCGGAGGCGACCCCCCAGCGCACCGCCGAGAAGCGCTGGGTGGCGCCGACCCCCATGATCGAGCCGGTGATGGTGTGGGTGGTGCTGACGGGGATGCCGCCGACCGCGGTGCCCAGCAGCATGACCGCGCCCGCGGTCTCGGCGCAGAACCCCCCGATCGGGCGCAGCTTCGTGAGCCGCATCCCCATGGTCTTGACGATCCGCCAGCCGCCCGCGAGCGTGCCGAGACCGATCGCGGCGTGGGCGGCGAGGATCACCCAGAAGGGCACGTAGAACTCGGGGCCGAGGTAGCCGGCCGAGAAGAGCAGGATCGAGATGATCCCCATCGTCTTCTGGGCGTCGTTCGTCCCGTGCCCCAGGCTGTAGCAGGCCGCGGAGAGCAGCTGGAGGCGGCGGAAGAGGCCGTCCACCCGGCTCGGCCGGATGCGCCGCACCGCCCAGAGCGTGCCCACCATCAAGGTGAAGCCCAGGCAGAGGCCGAGGACCGGGGCGAGCACGATGAACGCGAGGATCTTGAGCAGCCCGCTCGGCAGCAGGCTCCCGAAGCCCGCCTTGGCCACCGCGGCGCCCGCGAACCCGCCGATGAGGGCGTGAGAGGAGCTGGAGGGAATACCGAAGTACCACGTGATGAGGTTCCACGCGATGGCGCCGCTGAGGCCGCCCAGGATGACCCACTGGTCCACCACGCCCGCGTCCACCACCCCCTTGCCCACCGTCCGGGCCACCTGCACCCCGAAGCCGAACGCGGCCGCGAAGTTGAAGAAGGCGGCCCACGCCACCGCCTGCATGGGGGTGAGCACCCGCGTGGACACCACGGTGGCGATGGAGTTGGCCGCGTCGTGGAAGCCGTTGATGTAGTCGAAGAGGAGGGCGACCAGGATGATGAACCCGATCACCACCAGGGACCAGCTCATGCGGGACGACGGCTCGGCGTCACGCCATCTTGAGGGTGATGCCCTCGATCACGTTCACCACGTCCTCGCACCGGTCGGTGACCGACTCCATGGTCTCGTACAGCTCCTTCCACTTGATCACCTCGATGGCGTCGGTGCCTCCCTCGAAGAGAGCCGCGAGCTGATCGCGGAGGAGGCGATCGGCCTCGTTCTCGAGGCGATTCACCTCGACCGCGTGCTTGTGGTAGAAGGCCGAGAGGGTGCGCAGGCAGCGAACCGCCCGATCGGTCTCCTCCGCCGTCTTCACGATGATCTTGGCCATCGCGATGCAGCCCTCGGTCGGGGCCTTGATCTTGTAGAGGAGCAGGCGGTCGGCCACCGCGTCGATCAGGTCGAGCACGTCGTCGAGCCGGCTCGCGAGCGCGTAGATGTCCTCGCGATCGATCGGGGTGATGAAGGTGGTGTTGAGCCGGCGGACGATCTCGTGGGTGAGGGTGTCCCCCGCGTGCTCGAGATCCTTGATCCGCTGCGCCTTGGCCTTGGCGTCCTGGTAGTCGAGCGTCAGCTCTTCGAGGACGCGCGAGGCGGAGACGATGTGGGTCGCCTGCTGCTCGAACAGATCGAAGAACTTCTCTTCCCGGGGAAGCAGGCGGAACACGCAGGTATCCTCTCGCGGCCCCCGACCGATGTCAACGGCGCGGGGGACGCCGCCGGTTGACACCCTCGGACCCCGTCGCTACGATGACGCCGTGAGCCGCCTCGAGGCCGGTCCGGCCCGTCACGTGCGATGCCCGCGCTGCGGCGCTCACCGCGAATGGAGCGGCAATCCGCACCGGCCGTTCTGCTCGCTCGAGTGCCGGCTCATCGACCTCGGCGCGTGGCTCGACGGGCGTTACCGGGTCGCCGGACCCGAGCTCTCCGCCGAGTCGGAGTCCCCGGAGCCCGGGACTCCGCGCGGCGGATGACCGGCCTCTTCGACGATCCGGTCCGCTTCCTCACCGAGCTCATCCTCAAGCTGCCGGCCCTGCTGGTGGCGGTGACCGTGCACGAGCTGGCCCACGCGCTGGTCGCCGATCGTCTCGGCGACCCCACCGCGCGCCGGCTCGGGCGCATCACGCTCAACCCGCTCCCGCACATCGACCCGCTCGGCGCGCTCGCCTTCGTCCTCGCCGGCTTCGGGTGGGCGAAGCCGGTGCCGGTCAACGCCCGCAACCTCCGCCACCCGATCCGCGACATGGCGTGGGTGGCGGCGGCGGGCCCGCTGTCGAACTTCGCGGTCGCCTTCGTGGCCCTGGTGGCGGTGCGCCTGCTCGGGCGCGCGGGGGACGCGGTACCGCTCGCGGGCGAGACGCTGGTTCACGTGCTGTTCTTCGTCTACCTGTTCAACCTGGCCCTGGGGATCTTCAACCTGATCCCGCTGCCGCCCCTCGACGGCGGACACTTCCTGCCCTACCTCTTCCCGCGCGCCTCGTGGGGCTTCATCCACCAGCTCGAGCAGGCTGGCCCGTTCCTGCTGATCCTGCTCGTGCTCTCGGGGGCCACCCGCTACGTGGTGGATCCGGTACTCAGGCTGGTCAGCGGCTTCTTCCTCTCGATCGTCCGGCTGCTGGTCTAGCCGCCGCCCGGGGGCGCGCGCCCTCGTGGCGCAGGAGCCAGCGCTTGCGCCACAGCCCGCCGCCGTACCCGGTCAGCCCCGCGTCGCCCCCGACCAGGCGGTGACAGGGCACCACGAGCGAGATCGGATTGCGCCCGTTGGCCGCCCCCACCGCCCTGGCCGCCGGGCCGAGCTCGAGGGCGCGGGCCAGCGCGCCGTAGGTCATGGTGCGGCCCGGCGGGATCCGCCGCAGCGCGCGCCAGACACGCTGCTGGAAGGGGGTCCCACCCGTCTCCACCGGGATACGGTCCACCGCGGTGAGGTCCCCCGCGAGGTACGCGCGGATGCGCGCGCTGAAGCGGAACGGGTCGCGGGCCCGCCGCCGGGGCACCCCGGGATAGCGCGCCGCGAGCCGGCGCGCGAGGCGCGCGGATCCGAACTCGAGCGCGCAGAGGCGCCCGTCGCGGGCCGCGATGGCGATCCGACCGATCGGGCTCGGGATCAGGTCGACCAGCAGCATGGTGGGCTCCCGCGCAAACAGCGAGGCGCCCGGGCCTCTCGGCCCGGGCGCCTGAATTACCCCGGCAGCGACCTACTCTCCCACGCCGTTACCAGCGCAGTACCATCGGCCCTGGAGGGCTTAACTTCCGTGTTCGGTATGGGAACGGGTGTGGCCCCTCCGGCAACGCCACCGGGAGTCGGTTGGCAATCGAATACGTTGATTCTCGAGTGTAGCCAAGCCATGTCGCCGAAGCAGGTTCGCATGTATGAGTGCAACGTGGTCAAGCCGCACGGCCGATTAGTACCGCTCGGCTGAACGCCTTACGGCGCTTACACCCGCGGCCTATCAACCTGGTAATCTTCCAGGGGCCTTCAGAGGGCTTACGCCCTGGGAGGTCTCATCTTGAGGCGGGTTTCGCACTTAGATGCCTTCAGCGCTTATCCCTTCCAAACATGGCTACCCAGCTACTACCCTTGGCAGGATAACTGGAACACCAGAGGTTTGTCTCTCCCGGTCCTCTCGTACTAAGGAGAGCTCCTCTTCAAGTATCGTGCGCCCACACCAGATAGAGACCGAACTGTCTCACGACGTTCTAAACCCAGCTCGCGTACCCTTTTAACCGGCGAACAGCCGGACCCTTGGGACCTTGTCCAGCCCCAGGATAGGATGAGCCGACATCGAGGTGCCAATCCGCGCTGTCGATATTAACTCTCGAGCGCGATCAGCCTGTTATCCCCGGAGTACCTATTGTTCGTTGAGCGATGGCAATCCCACATTCAACCACCGGATCACT
>DATIFV010000014.1:0-2648 GCA_035455085.1 Candidatus Methylomirabilota bacterium
TCCGACGCCATCCTCCTCAAGCCGGGCCCGCTGAGCCCGGAGGAGTGGGGAGTCATGCGGAGCCATCCCGAGATCGGCCGCCAGATCCTGGAGCGGATCCCCTTCCTGCGTGACGCGATCCCGGTGGTCCTCCACCATCACGAGCGCTGGGACGGCACCGGCTATCCCCTGAGGCTCGTCGGCTCCGCCATCCCGATCGGCGCGCGCATCTTCGCGGTCGCGGACGCCTTCGACGCGATGACCTTCGATCGACCGTACTCGCGCGCCATCCCCCTGGAGGAGGCCCGCGACCGGATCCGGGAGGCTGCGGGCACCCACTTCGATCCCGCGGTGGTGGCGACCTTCCTGGCCCTGCCGATCGCGCTCCTCGCGGACCCCGGCGACTACCCCACCCCGCCTCCGGCCCGGTAGGCCCGCCCCGGGCACCGCCTCAGGCCGGGCCCTCGAGCGCGTACTTCTCGACCGCGTAGGCCTTCTGCTTGAACTTCTGCACCTTGCCGGACCCGGTGAGGGGGAAGCGGTCCACGATCTCCACGTACTTGGGCACCTTGAAGTTGGCGATCTGCCCCCGCGCGAACGCGACGACCTCCTCGGGAAGGAGCGTCGCGCCCGCCTTCGGGATCACGAAGGCCATCACCGCCTCCCCCATGACCGGGTCGGGCACTCCCACGATCGACACGTCGAGCACCTTCGGATGCCGGAGGAAGAAGTCCTCGATCTCGGCCGGGTAGGTGTTGAAGCCGCCCACGATGATCATGTCGGTGAGCCGGCCGGTGATCCGGACGTAGCCGTCCCGGTCCTTCACCGCCATGTCCCCGGTGTGAAGCCAGCCGTCCCGGATCTTCTCGGCGGTGGCCTCGGGCTTGTTGTAGTAGCCGATCATCAAGGTCGGCCCCTTGATGCACAGCTCCCCTTCCGCCCCGGGCGGCAGCTCCCGGCCCGTCGCCGGATCCACGATCCGGTCCTCGATCTCGGCGGTCCGGACGCCCACGGTGGACACCCGCCGCTCGAGGGGATCCCCGGGCCGGGTCCAGTGGGTGCCCCCGGTGGCCTCGGTGAGCCCGTACACGACCAGCGCATCCATGCCGAGACCGTGCTCGCGGTCGAGGATCCGGCGCATGATCGCCTCGGGAACCGGGGCGGCGCCGATGGATCCGGTCCGCAGGGAGCTCAGGTCGCGCGTGCCGAACGCCGGATGCCCGAGCAGCGTGATGAACATGGTGGGCACGCCCGAGAAGATCGTCACCCGCTCGGCCTCGATCAGCCGCATCGCCTCCAGCGGATCGTAGACGTCCATGAGGACCTGCGTCGAGCCCGCGAGGCAATTCGCGGCGATGCCCCCCATCGACCCGAAGATGTGGAAGTACGGCACCGGCACCAGGCAGCGGTCCTCCGCCGTCCAGCCATGCAGCTCGGTGTAGACCCGGCACTTGTAGTACATGTTCCGGTGCGACAGCAGGCAGCCCTTCGGCTCGCCGGTGGTGCCCGAGGTGTAGAGCATCTCCACCGGGTCCTCCGGCCGCACCTCGATCGCCTCCAGCGACGGTCCTGGCGCGCGCCCGGCCCGCTCGACGTCGTCGAAGGCGACCGCCCCGGGTGGACGGCGGGCTCCCAGGACGACGAGGTGCCGCAGCCGCGGGAAGCGCTCGGCGGGCCCGAGCTCGCGGAGGATCTCGAGGTAGTCCACCGAGGCGGCCGCGAACCGGTCCGTCATGATCAAAGTGCCCGCGTCCGACTGCCGCAGCACGTACTCCACCTCGAACGCCTTGTAGCGGCTGTTGCAGGTGACGGTCACCGCGCCGATCTTCGCGATCGCCAGGTTGGCGACGTTCCACTCCACGCAGTTGGGCATCCACAGCACCACGTGGTCGCCCGGCCCGAGGCCAAGGCCGAGCAGGCCGCGCGCGAAATCGTCCACGCGGCGCCGCAGCTCGCCGTAGCCGACCCGCTCGCCCTTGAACACGACCGCGGTGCCCTCGGGCGCGCGCGCGGCGGCCCGGTCCAGCAGCTGACCCAGGGTCAGGGCCGCACCGGGACCGGTCATCGCACCGGCGCCTGCTCGATGTGACCGAGGAGCTGGCGCGCCCGGGAGCCGGCCACCGCGAGATCCTCCGCGGACACGCCCTCCTCCCGCGCCCGTCGGATGTGGGCGAGGAGCCGCTGTGCCTGCACGAGGGCCGTGTCGCGGTCGCCCTCGCCCAGGAGCTGCGGGATCAGCTCCAGGCTCTGGCCGGCCATGTCCTCGAGGGTGCGCACCAGCAGGTCGCGCAGCAGCCGCCGCCGCCGCTCGCCGATGCCCGGGATCCCGACCGCCTGAAAGAGCGCTTCCACCGCCGCGTCGAAGCTCCCGGCCCGCCACCGGCGCAGGCCGAGCCGGCTCTGCCCCCGCCAGAGGCGCCGGCACGCCCGCCGCCGCAGGTCGGCCGGCACCGTCTCGGTCACCGGGGCTTCCACGAGCAGCCGGGCGACCTCGAGCGCACCCGCGAGCGGCGCCTCGTCCCCGCCGCCCCGCCGCACCGCGCGCCGCAGCCGCCAGAGCTCGCGCGCGACCGCGGTCGACGCGACCTCCAGCAGGAACCCGGCGCTGTCGGGATCCGCGCCCCCGCGCGCGAGCATCGGCTCCAGGAGCCGCCGCGCCTCCTCGGGCT
>DATIFV010000015.1:0-9077 GCA_035455085.1 Candidatus Methylomirabilota bacterium
CGAGCCGGAGTGGACCGAGACCGCCGCGATCGCCCAGCGGGCGGTGGATCGCAGCGGTCTGCCCGAGCTGCTGGCCGGCCAGAGCGCCCGCAGCCCCAAGCGCTGGGCGGAGGAGAGCGCGCGGCTGGTCCGCGAGCTGCCCGGCGTCGTCCGGATCAAGGCCTGGGATCCGCAGGGCACGGTGGTGTGGGCGGTCCAGCCCGGGCAGGTCGGCCAGCACTCCGGGGCCCCGGAGCTGCGCGACGCGCTCGCCGGGCGCGTGGCGGTGCGGTTCTCGGCGGTGGCCCCACCCAATGCCGATCCCCAGAGCTTCGCCGCGCCCGACGTGGCCGATCTCTTCGTCCCGGTGTACGGGCCGGGGGCCACCCGCGTGGTGGGGGTGGTGGAGCTCTCGCAGGCTCCCCTGCGCATGGACCTGGCCCACGAGCGCTGGAGCCAGCTCGTGTGGAACATCGCCCTGGCCACCGGCGGGGTGCTCTGCCTCATCCTGCTGCCCGCGGCGTGGCGCAGCCACCGCCGCACGCTCACCTTGGCCAGCTCGACCGCGCAGCGCTCGGTGCAGCGCACCCAGGAGCTGCAGCGCACCACCGAGCAGCTCCGCGAGGCCCTCAAGGCGGTCAAGCATCGCGCCGAGGAAACCGACCGCGTGCTGGAGGTGACGGAGGCCATCGGCTCGGCGCTGGAGCAGAAGGAGCTGTTCGAGGTCATCGCGCGCGGAGCCGCGCGCGCCTGCAGGGTGGACCGCGGCTCGATCTTCCTGCGCGACAAGTCGGGGCAGCTCATGGTCCCGGTCAGCTCCCAGCTCGCCGACCGGGCCGCCGCGGCCAAGGGCGTGGACGGCGCCGAGACCCTGCGCGCGCTCGCGCTCGAGGAGATGCCCTCGTTCCTCCTCGAAGCGGTGCGGCGGCAGGAGCCGGTGGTGATCTCCGACCCGGGCAGCGATCCGCGGGTGCCGCCGGGCTGGGTCGGCCTCTTCCAGGCCAAGTCCGCCCTGGTGGTACCGCTGATCCACCAGGGCCGGACCGCGGGCGTTCTGATCCTCGACCACCTGAAGACGCTCCACGTCTTCACGGAGGAGGAGATCCGGCTCGCGACCACGCTGGCCGCGCAGGCCGCGGTGGCGCTGGAGAAGGCGCGCCTCTACGACGAGATCCAGCAGCGCCTGCAGCAGACCGAGACCCTGCTCGCGGTGAGCCAGGCCATCGGCTCGGCCCCGGACCTCACCGAGGCGATCCGTCGGACCACCCGGGAGATGGTGCGGATCTTGGGGGCCGACATCGGCCTGGCCTGGTGCGTGACCGGGGGCGGCGATCGGTTCATCCCGCTGGCCGGCTACCACCTGCCGCGGGAGCTGCGCGAGCCGCTGTCCGGCCTGCCCCTGGCCCCGGACGACCCGCTGATCGATCTGGTGAAGCGGCTGCGGACCGCCCTGCACTCGAGCAACAGCAAGACCGACCCGCGCTTCAACCAGCCGGCCCTCAATCTGCTCCCGCAGGCCTCGCTCCTGATCCAGCCGGTCCAGGTCAGCGACGAGCTCCTCGGGATCTTCGCCATCTCCTGGGTCCGTGACGCGCACGCCTTCTCGTTGGACGACCTCCGTCTCGCCGACGGCATCGCCAAGCAGGCCGCGGTGGCCATCGAGCTGCACCGCACCCAGCGCCACATCATCGAGCAGGAGCGCCTCAACGCGGTCGGCAAGATGGCCAGCGGCCTCGCCCACGACTTCAACAACGCCCTCGTGCCCATCTCCGGCTACGCCGAGATGCTGCTCGAGCACCCGGAGATCCTCACCGACACCGCCAAGTCGACCAAGTACCTCAAGCTGATCATGACCGGCGTCGAGGACGCGGCCAGCGTGGTGAGCCGACTTCGCGAGTTCTACCGCAAGCGCGAGGAGGGCGAGACCTACCGGCCGCTGTCCCTCAACCAGATGGTGGAGCAGGCGGTCGCCCTCACTCGCCCGCGCTGGCGCGACGAGGCGCTCGGCAGCGGCCGCACCATCCTGGTGGAGGCCGACCTGCGCCCGGTGCCGCGCGTCCTGGGCAGCGAGTCCGAGATGCGCGAACTGCTCACCAACCTCATCTTCAACGCGGTGGACGCGATGCCCGAGGGCGGCACGATCCGCGTCCGCACCGGCATCCGCGAGGCCTCGGCGAGCGAGGAGACCCCGATGGCACCGCGGGTGCCGCAGGTCTTCCTCGAGGTCGGCGACACCGGCACCGGGATGACCGAGGACGTGCGCCGGCGCTGCCTCGAGCCCTTCTTCTCCACCAAGGGTGAGCGGGGCACCGGTCTCGGCCTCCCGATGGTGTACGGCATCGTCAAGCGCCACCGCGGCACCATGGACATCGAGTCCACCGTCGGCAAGGGCACCACCTTCATCGTCCTGCTGCCCGCCGACACCAGCCAGGCCCGCGAGGCCGCCCCGCGCGCGCAGGGGCCGTCCGGCCCGCTCCACGTCCTGATCGTGGACGACGAGCCGATCGCCCGCGACGTGCTCAGCGAGTACCTCACCGGCGACGGCCACAGCGTGGAGACCGCGGCCAACGGCCGCGAGGGCTTCGAGAAGTTCAAGGCCGGCCGCTACGCGCTGGTCATCAGCGACCGCGCGATGCCGGAGATCGGGGGCGACCAGCTCGCGGCCATGGTCAAGCAGGTCGCGCCCGATACCCCGGTCATCCTGCTCACCGGCTTCGGCGATCTCATGAACGCGGCCGGCGAGAAGCCGGACGGCGTCGACATCGTGGTCAAGAAGCCGATCCGCCTCGCCACCCTCCGCGAGGTGCTCGCCAAGCTGACCGAGGGGGCGCGCGCCGCCCAGCCCGCCTCCGGCGCCCGCGCCTGACGCGGATCTAGCCCGGCTCCACCATCGATTCGGCGCGCACCGCGCGGTCGAACTCCTCTGCGCTCAGGTAGCCGAGGGCCAGCGCCGCCTCCCGGAGGGTGAGCCCTCCCGCGTGGGCCTTCTTGGCGATGGCGGCGGCCCGGTCGTAGCCGAGGGTCGGGGCGAGCGCGGTGACCAGCATCAGCGAGCGCTCGACCAGGGCCCGGATCCGCTCGCGGTCCGGCTCGATCCCCCGGGCGCAGTGGGTGTCGAAGGACTCGCAGGCGTCGGCGAGCAGCCGCACCGAGCCCAGCACGTTGTGGATGATGAGCGGCTTGAAGACGTTCAGCTCGAGATGGCCCGAGGCGCCTCCGATGCCCACCGCCACGTCGTTGCCCATCACCTGGGCGCACACCATGGTGAGCGCCTCGCACTGGGTCGGGTTCACCTTGCCGGGCATGATCGAGCTGCCCGGCTCGTTCTCGGGGATACGCAGCTCCCCGATGCCGCAGCGCGGGCCCGAGGCCAGCAGGCGCACGTCGTTGGCGATCTTCGTGAGCGCCCCCGCCAGGGTCCGCAGCGTACCGTGGGCCGCGACCAGCGCATCGTGGGCGGCGAGCGCCTCGAACTTGCTGGGGGCGGACACGAAGGGCCGCCCGGTCAGATCGGCGATGACGCGGGCCGCCCGCTCCCCGAAGCCGCGCGGGGCGTTGAGGCCGGTGCCGACCGCGGTGCCGCCGAGCGCGAGCTCGCAGAGGTGCGGGAGCGCGGCCCGCACGTGCTCGAGGCCGTGGTCGAGCTGGCTCGCCCAGCCCGAGATCTCCTGTCCGAGGGTGAGCGGCACCGCGTCCTGCAGGTGGGTGCGTCCGATCTTCACCACGTCCTGGAACACGCGCGCCTTGGCCCACAGGGTGTCCCGGAGCCGGCCCACCGCCGGGATCAGCCGGCCCTCCAACTGGTCCACCGCGGCGATGTGCATCGCGGTCGGGAACGTGTCGTTGGAGGACTGGCTGCGGTTGACGTCGTCGTTCGGATGCACCGGCCGCTGGGCGCCGAGCCGGCCCCCGAGCAGCTCGTTGGCGCGATTGGCGATCACCTCGTTGGCGTTCATGTTGGTCTGGGTGCCGCTGCCGGTCTGCCAGACGACGAGCGGGAAGTGGTCGTCGAGGCGGCCGTCGACGACCTCCTCGGCCGCCTGCACGATCGCCCGGGCCCGGTCCTCGGGCAGCAACCCGAGCTCCCGGTTCACGAGGGCGGCGGCCTTCTTCAGGATGCCCAAAGCCCGGACGAGCTCACGCGGGAAGCGGTCGCCCCCGATCCGGAAGTGCTCGAGCGAGCGCTGAGTCTGCGCCCCCCAGTAGCGATCGGCCGGCACCTCGATGGAGCCCATCGTGTCCTTCTCGGTTCGTGTCGTGGTCATGAAGGCCTCCCGGGCTCGCTTGAGCCGTCTGTCGCCTTCGCATAGTATCGCCCGGAGAGGAGAGCGCGCCATGGACTGTTGCGGTCACGAGGGCGCGGGCGGCGACGCCCGCTTCGACTTCCGCCGGGTGGCCGACGGGGTCCACGTCGCGGTCGCCGCCCCCGCCTACAAGGTCAACTCCAACACCGCGATCATCGAGAGCGACGACGGCGTGGTCATCGTGGACACCCACTCCAAGCCGTCCGCGGCGCGGGTGATCGTGGAGCGCCTCCGCGACCTCACCGCCAAGCCGGTCCGCTACGTGATCAACACCCATTTTCACTGGGACCACTGGCACGGCAACGAGGTCTATCCCGCGGCCTATCCCGGAGCCGAGATCATCACCAACCAGCTCACCCGCGAGGCGATGGTCAAGAAGGGGCTCAAGCGCATCCAGGACCACGCCCGCCAGGTGCCCGGCGAGATCGCCCGGCTCCGCGCCGAGCTGGCCGCCGCGGCCACCGCCGAGCAGCGGGCCAGGCTCCAGGGCGACCTGCGGCTGGCCGAGTCCTACCTGGCCGAGGTGCAGGCCATGAAGCCCGCGCTGCCCACCATGGCCTTCGAGCGGACGATGAAGCTCTACCGGCGCGACCGGGAGATCCACCTCCTCTACCTCGGCCGGGCCCACACGGAGGGCGACGTCTTCGTCCACCTCCCGAAGGAGCGGGTGGTGATCACCGGCGACGCGGTGATCGGATGGACCCCGTTCATGGGCGACGGTTATCCCGAGGACTGGGTGGCCACCCTCGACCGGCTGGCCGAGCTGGACTGGGATACGCTGATCATGGGACACGG
This sequence comes from Candidatus Methylomirabilota bacterium, assembly GCA_035455085.1. GTDB lineage: Bacteria > Methylomirabilota > Methylomirabilia > Rokubacteriales > CSP1-6 > CAMLFJ01. Next base: position 5,079 of record DATIFV010000015.1, read on the forward strand.
CGAGCCCGCGGGGCGGGAGTGGCTACGCACCTTCCGCGGGTACATCCACGACATGGTCGAGGCGGTGCGGGAGGAAGCCGCCACCGGCGCGAGCCTGGAGGAGGTCAAGGAGCGCGTCAACCGGCGCCTGGCCCCGACCTACGAGGCCGCCTTCGCCACCTACCAGCACTACCGTCCGTGGCGACCGGGGCTCCTGGCCAACATCGAGCGGACCTACCCGATGGTGAGCTGACCCCACGATGGCGGCGGACGAGACGCTGTTCAACCCGCTCGACCCGGGGGTCCACGCCGACCCGTATCCCTACTACCGGCGGCTCCGCGAGGCCGACCCGGTCCACCTGAGCCCGCTCGGCCTCTGGGTCCTCACCCGCTACGACGACTGCGTCACGTCGCTGCGCGACCCGCGCTTCGGCCGGGACGGCTTCGAACCCATCCTCGCCGCCCAGTACGGCGACGAGTCGGAGGCCGGCCGCCTGCCCCGCTCCATGCTGTTTCGCGATCCCCCGGATCACACGCGCCTGCGCTCGCTGGTCAACCGCGCGTTCACCCCGCGGGTGATCGAGGGCATGCGGGAGCAGATCCAGGGCCTGGTGGATCGGCTGCTGGATCGGGTGGAGCGGCGCGGCCACATGGACGTCATCGGAGATCTGGCCTATCCCCTGCCGGTCACCGTGATCTGCGACATGCTCGGGGTCCCGGACGGCGACCACGAGCGCATCCGGGCGTGGTCGTCCGACATCATCCGGAGCCTCGACGCCATCGGCATCCCCTCCGACCCCGCGATCGTGGAGCGCGGACGGGCAGGTCGGCGAGGGATCGCCGACTACTTCCGCGCCCTCCTGCCCGAGCGACGCCGGCGGCCCCGCGCCGATCTGCTCTCCTCGCTGATCGCGGTGGAGGAGCAGGGCGACCGGCTCACCGAGGGCGAGCTGCTCGCGACCTGCGTGCTGCTCTTCATCGCCGGGCACGAGACCACCGTGAACCTGATCGGCAACGGGCTGCTCGCCCTGCTCCGGCATCCCGACCAGCTCGAGCGCCTGCGCGCCGAGCCGGGCCTGATCGCCTCCGCGGTGGAGGAGCTGCTGCGCTTCGACAGCCCGGTGCAGCGGACCGCCCGCATCACGAACGCCGAGGTGGAGATCGGCGGCAAGACCATCCCGGAGGGCGCCTTCGTGGTCACCGCGATCGGCGCGGCCAACCGGGATCCCGCACAGTTCCCCGACCCCGACCGGCTCGACATCGCGCGCGCTGACAACCGCCACATCGCCTTCGGCTTCGGCATCCACTTCTGCCTCGGCGCCCCGCTGGCCCGGGTGGAGGGGCAGCTCGCCCTGGGTACGCTGCTGCGCCGGATGCCGAAGCTCCGTCTGGCCGGAGGTGATCTCGAGTGGCGGGAGTCCTCGACCCTGCGCGGCCTGAAGGCCCTCCCGGTCGAGTTCTGAGAGAGGGCAGGTCGCAGGGTCACTCGGGCCCGCTGGTCCCCGGGCCCGCCCGCCGCGCCGCGAACCGGCGCATGTCCCCCTTCGCCCGCCGGCCCTCGGCCTCGATGTGGAAACCCCCGGCCTCGACCGCGCGCTCGGTGTCGCGGTTCGGGTGGCATCCGCCGGTCAGCCGGGTCCACGCCGGTTGAAGCCGGTCCTGAAGCTGCGCCTTCCAAGGCCGCGTCGAGCGGACATGTTCGAGCATCCGCAGCTGGCCGGCCGGCCGCAGGACCCGGCGGACTTCCGACAGGCTCTTTCCCGGGTCGCAGACGCTGCAGAAGGCGAGGCCGCTCAGCACGGTGTCGAACGTCGCGTCACGGAACGGGAGCGCCTCCGCGCGCCCGATGACGAGGGGCACCTGCGGGGCGCGGCGGCGCGCCCGCTCGATCGCGGCCCACGAGGGCTCGAGCCCCACCGCCCGCGTGCCCGCGGCCAGGAGCGGCAGGTTGCGCCCGGTGCCGCAGCCCAGGTCGAGCACGCGACCGCGCGCTCCGGCCGTGAGCCAGCGCCGCCACCGGGCGAGGCCGGTGGCCTCGAGCAGCGAGCAGGCGGCATCGTACAGCCACGGGATCTGCTCGATCCCCCGCATGCCTAGCCCAGCAGGCCCTTCTTGAAGCGTCCGATCTCGACCCGGCGAAACACCACGCCGATTCGCACGGCGGGAGTCTAGCACGACGGGGCGCCGCCCTCCCCGTCGCGCGCGAAGAGCGGCAGCGCGCCCTGGCCCCGCGAGCGCTCGCCCGAGATGAGGCGCAGCTTGGTGCGGGCGCCGCCCCGCGCGGAGAAGCCGCCGACCTTGCCGTGGGCCGCGAGCACCCGGTGACAGGGCACGATGATCGCGAACGGGTTCCGCCCGAGCGCGCGCCCCACCTCCCGCGCCGACCCCGGTACGCCCAGCCGGGCGGCGACCTCGCCGTAGGACAGCGTGGTGCCCGGGGCGATCGTGCGGGTGACCTCGTAGACGCGCCGGTCGAACGGCGGCACGCCCTCGAGGTCGAGCGTGACCTCGTCGAGCCCGCCCGCCTCGCCGTCGAGCAGCGCCACGATACCGTCGATCGCGCGCCTGACCGGAGCGGGCGGGGCGCCCTCGCGCGCGCCGGGGAACCGCCGCCGCAGCCGCGCCCGCGTCTCGCGCTCGCCGCCCTCGGGCAGCTGCACGCCCGCCACCCCGCGGCGGGTCCACGCGACACCGCACCGACCGATCGCGCTGTCGAAGAGCGCGAAGCCCGCGTCTACCGCCGGCGCCATTGCCGGATCTGGGCCGCGTGCTCGCGGTGGTGGGGCGCGGTGGCGCCCTCGAACGGCTCGCGGGCCGCCCCGCCCGGGGCGAAGGCCGGCTCCGCGACGGCCGCGGCGGCGACCAGCAGCCGGCGGTACGACCGTTCGAGCTCGGCCAGCACGTCGGCGCTCTTCACCCCCGCCCTCCGGTCCACGAAGCGCGCGTTCCAGGCATCGAAGTCATCGTACGTCCCCGGCGCGTACGGCGCCTCGCCCTTGGCGACCCGGCCGAGGGCCTCGCCCACCTCGTCGTGCCAGCCCGCGATGTGGATCAGGATCTCCCGCACACCCCAGGCCCCCAGCCAGACCTGCCCCATCTCCTCCTCGGTCAGCCCGTCGATCGCCTCCCGCAGCTCCCCGAATGCCTGATCCGCCTCTCGCAGCAGCGCGGCCTTGTCGCTCATCTTGCTCCCTCCCGGATCGAGTGGTCGGGCTTCTGTGGCTGAGACCCCGCAGGTCGGGCGGCGTGAAACCGGGCTGGCCTGGCCGCGCCGAAAGCCGTAGAGTGCTTCCCGGATCGCGACCAGAGGAGACCCCGATGAGCATCCGGATCGAGCGGAGCGAGGTGGTGGCGACGATCGTCATGGACCGCCCCGAGGCGCGCAACGCGGTGGACGGTCCCGCGGCGCGGGCCCTGGTCGAGGCGTTCGAGGAGTTCGAGCGCGACGACGCCCTCCGGGTCGCCGTGCTCTGGGGCGCGGGCGGCACCTTCTGCGCCGGCGCGGATCTCAAGGCCCGCGGCTCCGGGCGGGGCCTGCGCCTGTCCCCGGACGGCCACGGGCCCATGGGCCCGACCCGGATGGCGTTCACCAAGCCCACCATCGCCGCCGTCGAAGGCCACGCGGTCGCGGGCGGGCTCGAGCTCGCCCTGATGTGCGATCTGCGCGTGGCCGGCGACACCGCGGTCTTCGGCGTCTTCTGCCGCCGGTGGGGCGTGCCCCTGCTGGACGGGGGCACGGTGCGCCTGCCCCGGCTCATCGGCCTCTCCCGGGCCCTCGACATGATCCTCACCGGCCGGCCGGTGGACGCCCAGGAGGCCCTCGCCTCCGGCCTGGCCAACCGGGTGGTCCCGGCGGGCCGGGCCCGCGAGGAGGCGGAGGCGCTGGCGCGCGCGATCGCGGCCTTCCCGCCGCGGTGCGTGCGCAGCGACCGGCGGTCGGCGTGGGAGGGCGCGGGGCTGCCCCTGCCCGCGGCCATGGCCAACGAATTCGCCCTGGGCAAGGCCACGCACGACTCGGGC
>DATIFV010000016.1:0-22638 GCA_035455085.1 Candidatus Methylomirabilota bacterium
TGGCATAGTCGTTCACCAGCATGCCGCGGCCGGCCGCGATCGCCGCCCCGGCCACCCCGGTGCCGACCTTGAACCGCAGATCGCGGATCCAGTCCCCGACGTCCGACCACGCCCGCGAGTGCAGGGTGTCGCCCTCCTGCAGGTACAGCGCCGCGAACGATCCCCCGACCAGGCGCTGGGCGGAGCGGGCGATGACCGCGAGTAGCTCCTCGGTGTCGAGCTGCTCGGAGATGTGCCGCTCGATCACGCGCTGCGCCTCGAGGCGGCCGAGACGGGCCGCCGCGGTGTCGCGGAGCTGAGCCCGCTCCACCGCCAGCCCCACCTGCTGGGCGACGCCCGAGAGGATCGCGATCTCCGCCGGCGCGAACTCGCGCTGCTCCTTCGAGACGAGCGCCATCACCCCCCACGTCCGGTTCTCGACCGGGATCGGCACCGCGAGCTGGGTGCGGTGGGCCCGCTCGGCCGCCATCTCCCGGATCTCCGCCTCCGACGGCGGCGCGGCGTCCAGATGCGTGACCAGGATCTCGCCGGTCCGCGCCGCGACGCCCACGTGGGAGCCGTCCAGGGGACGCGAGCGGGCCCGCTCCAGATGGCGCGGATCGAAGCCGACCTGGCCCTCCATGACGAGCCGGTTCCCGTCCTGGTCGAGCCGATAGATCGCGCCGACGTCCATCCGCGCGAGCTCCCGCACCACCTCGAGCGTCTCGGCCGCGGTGGTGGTCAGGTCGCTGCCCCGGCTCATGGTCGCGAACACCGCGTTCAGCGCCTCCAGCTCCCGGTTGCGACGCTCGAGAGCGAGCCGGGGGCTGTCCGGGATCGGTCCGGGCGCGGCCGGCCGGGCGGATCGCCCGGCCGACGGCAGGAAGGCCAGCACCACCCCGGCGACGACCAGCACGCCGGCGCCCAGCAGGCCGAGGAACTCGAGGCGCAGCCGGTGCTCGGCGCGCGCGAACTCCCCCACCGGCAGCGCGACCCACAGGGCGCCGTCGGGCGAGACCGCGGCCGGCTCGCCGAGCCGACGGACCGCGAAGGGCTCCCCGTCCACCTTGGCCGCGCCCAAGGTCGCGATCCGGGTGAAGCCGTCGGTGGCCACGCCCGGCCGGCTCGCGGCCAGCACGCGGTCCCCCGAGGCGAAGACGACGGCCGGGCGGGCCGGCAGTCGCTCCAGCAGCGGCCCGAGCCCCTCGAGCCGACGGCCGGCCACGACCGTGCCGGCCCCGCCCTGGACCGGGGCGGTCGCCAGGAAGTACGGCTGGCCACCGGCCAGCCGCAGGGTCAGCACCGGCTCGCTGACCGCCGGCGCACCCGGCAGGCTGGGCGGGGGCGTCGCCGGCACCTGGACCAGGGGCGCGCCGCGGGCGTCGCGGATCGTGACGAAATCCGCGAGCCCATCGCGCGTGATCGCGAGCGCGCGCGGGGAGGCGCCGCGGGCCAGGGTGGCCCAATCCCCGTTGGTCGTCCCCTCGATCACGGCCGGGTCGCGGGCCAGCAGCTCCGTCTCGCGGCGCAGCGCGTCCTGGTAGTCGGAGACCAGCGCGGTGACCGCGTCCACGGTCCGGGCGACCGCGGCGTCGCGGGTGCGCTCCAGCTGGCGGTGGGTGGCGAGGAAGCCGAGCCCGGCCAGCGTGCCCAGCGGGATGGCCAGTACCAGGAACGGGACGAGAAAGCCCCGGACGAACCGACGCACGACTCTATTTTCGGCCGACCGGGCGCGGAATTATACCGAATTTCCCGTAGAGTCGCCCCGGGGGCGCTGGCGGGGCCGCCGTTGAGCGCCGGCTCTGCCGGAGCAGGCTGCCCGGGAAAGCCCCGAGGCGCCATCGCGGCCCCTCCGGTGAGCTAGAGCCCCAGGTACGCCTGCTTGATGTGTCCGCTGGCCAGCAGGTCGCCGGCGGCCCCGGACAGGACCACCCGGCCGTTCTCGAGCACGTAGGCCCGATGGGCCAGCTGGAGGGACCGGAGCACGTTCTGCTCCACCAGCAGAATCGTGAGCCCCTGTCGGTTGATACGGGCCAGGTCCTCGAAGATGGCTTTCACCATCACCGGAGCCAGCCCGAGGCTGGGCTCGTCGAGCATGAGCAGTCGCGGGCAGGCCATGAGCCCGCGCCCGATCGCGCACATCTGCTGCTCGCCGCCCGAGAGGGTCCCCGCCAGCTGCCCGCGCCGCTCGCGCAGGCGCGGGAAGAGGTCGAACACCCGGGCCAGGCTCTCGGCTCGGCGCGCGCGGGCCCCGGGCGTCCGCGCGCCGAGCTCGAGGTTCTCGAGCACGGTCATGGTGGGGAACAGCTGGCGCCCCTCCGGCACATGGGCGATCCCCCGTCCCACAACCTGGGCCGAGGTGAGGCCGACCAGGGGCCGCCCCTCGAACTCGATCCGTCCCCGTCGCACCGGGAGGAGGCCCGAGACCGCGCGCAGCGTGGTGGTCTTGCCTGCCCCGTTGGCGCCGATCAGGGCGACCGCCTCTCCCTCCCGCACCTCGAGCGAGACCTCGCTGATCGCGGTCAGATCCCCGTAGCCGGCCTCGATCGCCTCAACCCGCAGGAGCGTGGACATACTCCTCTCCCAGATAGGCCTCGATCACGCGCGGGTGGTTGGCCACCACGGCGGGCGTGCCCTCCACGATCTTCTCGCCGAAGCTCAGGACCGCGATGCGGTGCGAGAGGGCCATGACCGCCTTCATGTTGTGCTCGATCAGCAGGATCGATACCCCGCCCTCGTTGATGCGCCGGATGAGGCCCACGATGGCCGCGGTCTCGGTGGGATTCAGGCCCGCCATGACCTCGTCCAGCAGCAGGAGGGTCGGCTCGGTGGCGAGCGCCCGGGCCAGCTCCAGGCGCTTGCGCTCGGCCAGGGTCAGCCCGCCCGCCCTCTGCTCGGCCTTGGCCCCGAGCCCCACCTGGTCGATCACCTCCTGCGCCTTGGCCCGCGCCTCGGCCATCCGGGGCCGCCGCGCGAGCGCGCCCACACGCACGTTGTCGAGCACGGAGAGGTGGGGGAAGGGCCGCACGATCTGGAACGTGCGCACCAGGCCGAGATCGCAGATCGCGTGCGGCTTGAGCCCGGCGAGCAGGTGGCCGTCGAACCGGACCAGGCCGGTGTCCGGCGCGAGGAAGCCCGAGATCAGGTGGAACGCCGTGGTCTTGCCGGCGCCGTTGGGACCGATCAGGCCGAGGACCTCGCCGCGCGCCACCTCGAGCGAGAGATCCCGGACCGCCACGAGCCCGCCGAAGCGCTTGGAGATCGCCGTGACCTGGAGCAAGGGCGCGCCGGGGCTCATTGTGCCGCCATCCGGGTCCAGAGGCGGAGCAGGGCGGGATAGGCGCCCCGGGGCAGGAAGAGCACCACCGCGATGAGCAGGAGCCCGTAGACGATCAGGTGCGCGCCCGACCAGCCGCCCTGCCCCAGATAGCTCCGGGAGATCTCGGCGAGGGGGCTCAGGATGAAGGCGCCGAGGATGGGTCCCGCCACCGTCCCGGCGCCACCCACGATGGGCCGGATGATGATCTCGACCGAGAGCGGGATGCCGAACACCGCCCCGGGCTGCAGCGAGAAGAGATAGAAGGCGTAGAAGGTCCCGCCCACCCCGGTGAGGAAGGAGGACACCACCATCGCCAGCATCTTGTAGCGGAAGGTGTTCACCCCGAGCGCCTCGCACGCGCTCTCGTCCTCCCGGATCGCGATCAGGTAGGCCCCGAAGCGCCGGCGCTCGATGGCGGCCACCACCCCGGTCGCGCCCAGCATCAGCCCGAGGGCGACGTAGTAGTACACCCGGTTGTCCTGGAACTGGAACTGCCAGGGGTCGCCAGTGAAGGTGATGTAGTAGCCCAGCGCCCCGCCCACTGCGTCGGTATTGAGCGCCACGACGCGGCAGACCTCCGCGAAGGCCACCGTGAGCAGCACGAAGTAGAAGCCTCGCAGGCCGAACCGGAAGCCCAGATAGCCGACCACGGTCCCGAGCGCGGCCGACAGCAGGCCGCCCACGAACATGCCGATCCACGGGGTGAGCCCCGCCTGGACCGAGAGCACCGCCGAGGTGTAGGCACCGATCCCCACGAAGGCAGCGTGCCCGGCCGAGAGCTGCCCCGCGTAGCCCCCCACGATGTTCCAGGCCTGCCCCAGGAAGGCGTAGAAGAAGATGAAGATGAACACGGTGATCGCGTACGAGCTGAGCGCCGCGGGCAGCAGGAGGAGGACGACCACGGCGGCGGCGCCGAGCCACTTCACGCGACGGTCTTTCCGAAGAGCCCGGCCGGGCGGAGCAGCAGGATCACGATGAGGAGCGAGAAGCTCACCAGCTCCTTCATCGAAGGGCTCAGGAACACCGCGCCGAGGGACTCGGCCACCGAGACGAGCAGCCCGCCCAGGAACGCCCCGGGCAGGCTGCCCATCCCGCCGATGATCACGATGTTGAACGAGGCCACCGAGAGCGAGAGCCCGCCCGCGGGCTGGAAGGGCAGGATCGGGGAGACGAGCGCCCCCGCCGCTCCCACGCAGGCGGCCCCGATGCCGAAGGCGGTCGCGTACAGCCGTCGCACGTCGGTGCCGATCACGAGGGCCCCGTACGCGTTGTCGGCGGCCGCGCGCATGGTGCGGCCGAGCTCGGTGCGGGTGAGGAAGAGGTAGAGCGCGAGGGTGAGCGCCATGGCCAGCCCGAAGGTCACGAGCCGCGCCACGTCCACGAACACCGGGCCGAGCCACAGGGTGGCCGCCCGCAGGGGCGAGCGCACCCGCTGGGGATCGGGCCCGAAGGCCATCAGGGCCGCGTTCTCGAGCACGAGGGCGACGCCCAGCATCAGCAAGATCTGCATCTCGTGCGGGGCGTCGACGATCCGGTCCACCAGCAGGCGCTGGGTGGCCCAGCCCATCGCGAAGAGGACCGCCGCGCAGAGGATGAACCCCGCGTAGGGGTCCACTCCCGCCCGGGTCGCGAGGATCCAGGCGAGGTACATGCCCCAGACCATCATGTCGCCGTGGGCGAAGTTCACCACCCGCATCACCCCGAAGATCAGGGTGAGCCCCACGGCCATGAGGCTGTAGACGCCTCCGAACAGGAGGCCGCTCAGCAGGCCCTGCGCGACGAGCGCCGGGTCCAGGATCGGCTACGCCTTGGGTCGCGGGAAGACGAACTTCGAGACGGCGGCCTCCCGGGGCCACACCGCGACCGGCTTGCCGCCGAGGACCTGGATCATCGTGGTGACCGCGTTCGGGTTGTCGCCGAGCTCGTTGAAGACCACCGGCCCCGCGTACTGCATGAGGCCACCCGACCAGTTCGACCTGCGGAGGGCCTCCACGATCGCGTCGGGATCGGTGGACTTGGCGCGCTCGAGCACATCCGCGATCAGCATCATGCCGTCGTAGGAGTAGCCGGAGTTGGTGTCGAAGGTCTTGCCGCTGGACCGCTTCAGGTACTCGGCGGCGACCGCCTGGGTGCGCGGGTTCTTGAAGTTCGCCCACGGCAGGCTGCTCATGACGTACTCGAGGTCCTCCTTGAGCACCGCGAGCTGGCCAGCCTCGTAGAGCCCGGGGCTGCCCGGCCCGACGATGCCCATGATGTCCAGGCGCTGCTTGCGGATCTCGGGCAGGAGGAGCTGGGCGCTCGCGGGCCGCGTGATCGGCGCGATGATGTCAGGCCTGGCCGCCTTGGCCCGCGACACCTCGGTCGAGAGATCCTGCGGCGGCTCCGGCCACGGGATGACGTCCACGATGTCCCAGGAGGGCTTGGCGGCGGCGTGGGCGGCCTGGAAGCCCTTGGCGTTGTTCTGCCCGAAGAGATCGTTGCAGTACATCAGGACGACCCGCTTGGGCGCGACGTTGGCCTCCTTGAAGACCTCGCCGAAGTACTGGACCGCCTTGCGCCCGAACGAGGAGCCGGTCGGGAAGTTGCGGTACACGTACTGCACCTTCTGCTGGCCTTCCTTCACCGCCCGGGCCACGTTGGCGGTGATGGGATCGGCGGCCGCGATGTCGACCAGGAACGGGATACGGCGCTGTTGGACCACCGGCACCATCGCCTGGGTGGAGCCGGAATCGAAGGAGCCCATCAGCATCTGGGCCCCCTGGTTGATGACCCGCTCCGCCTCGGTCCGACCGACGTCCGGTTTCGTCTGCGTGTCGCCCAGGACCAGCTCGAGCTTCAACCCGTTCAGCGCCTTGATCCCGCCCGCCGCGTTGACCGCCTCGGCGGCCATCTGGGCTCCGAGCCGGCAGGCCTGGCCCGGCTCGGCCAGCGGCCCCGTGATCGGGTGGACCGCGCCGACCTTGAAGGTCGGCGCCTGCGCGCGCAGGACCGCGGGAAAGCCGAGGGCGGCGGCGCCCGCCGTGGTCCCGGCGGCCCGGAGGAAGGTGCGGCGATGCACTCGAGGCTGGCGTCCGTCGCTCATCGGAATCTCCTTGGGGTTGGTGTTTCAGGCCTTGCCCAAGAGCTGCTGGGCGATGACCACTCGCTGGATCTGGTTCGTGCCCTCGTAGATCTGGGTGATCTTGGCGTCGCGCATGTAGCGCTCCACCGGGAACTCGCGCGTGTAGCCGTACCCGCCGAAGATCTGCACCGCGTCGGTCGCCACCTTCATGGCGGTGTCCGAGGCCAGGCATTTGGCGGCCGAGGCCTCGAACGCGGTCCCGGCGACCCCGTGATCGATGAGGGCGGCGGCGTGGTGGACGACGAGCCGTGCGGCGTGTACCGCCATCGCCATGTCGGCCAGCATGAACTGCAGACCCTGGAAGGCCGCGATCGGCTGGTCGAAGGCCCGGCGCTCCTTGGCGTACGCCACCGAGGCGTCGAGCGCGGCCTGGGCGATCCCGACCGCCTGCGCGGCGATGGTGGGGCGCGACTGCTCGAGCGTCCGCATCGCGATCTTGAAGCCCTCCCCTTCCTCGCCCAGGCGGTTGTCCACCGGCACCTCGCAATCGCTGAAGTGCAGCGTCACGGTGGGCGAGCCGTGGATGCCGAGCTTACGCTCGTTCTTGCCCACCGCGAAGCCCGCCATGGACGGCTCGACCAGCAGCGCGGTCACCCCCCTGGCCCGCTTGCCCGGATCGGTGGTGGCGAACACCGTGATGAGCCCCGCGTGGGAGCCGTTGGTGACCCACATCTTGGAGCCGTTCAGCACGTAGCGGTCGCCCCGGCGGACGGCCCGGCAGGTCATCGCGGCCGCGTCGGAGCCCGAGCCGGCCTCCGAGAGCGAGAAGGCCGCGGTCATCTCGCCGGAAGCCAGCCTTGGCAGATAGCGTCGCTTCTGCTCCTCGCTGCCCGCGAAGATGAGCGGATAGCCGCCCAGGTTCTGGACCAGGAAGATGGTCGCGGTGGACGCGCACGCCCACGCCACCTCCTCGGCGGCCAGGCAGAACGCGAGCGAGCCCACCGCGCTACCCCCGTAGGCCTCGGGGATGTGCAGGCCCATCAGCCCCTGCTGGCCGAGCAGCTTCACCTGCTCGTGCGGATACTCCCCGGTCTCGTCCACGTGGGCGGCCAGCGGCGCGATGCGCTCGCGCGCGATCTCGCGTGCGAGGTCGCGGACCGCGCGCTGCTCGTCGGTCAGGTAGTACAGATGATCCATGGAGGCCTGAGGCTGCGACTACTTCTTCGAGTAGTCGTAGAACCCCTTTCCGGACTTCCGCCCGAGCTGCCCGGCCATCACCATCCGCTTCAGGAGCGGCGGGGGGGCGTAGCGGGGCTCGCGGTACTCGTCGAACATGACCTCGGCCACGTACATGGTGGTGTCGAGCCCGACGAGGTCCAGCAGGGTGAACGGCCCCATCGGGTAGCCGCAGCCGAGCTTCATGGCCTGGTCGATGTCCTCGAGCGTGGCCAGGCCGCCCTCGTAGACCCGGATGGCGTCGAGCAGGTACGGGACGAGCAGGCGGTTGACGATGAACGCGGTCGAGTCCTTCGCGCGCACCGGCACCTTGCCCACCGCCTGCACCCACTCGTAGGCCGCCAGCACGCACTTGTCGTCGGTGAGGATCGTCTGGACCACTTCGACCAGCTTCATCAGCGGCACCGGGTTGAAGAAGTGCAGGCCGAGCACCTGGGCCGGCCGCTTGGTCGCCGCGGCCATCGCGGTGATGTTGCAGGACGAGGTGTTCGAGGCGAGCAGGGCGTGCGGCGGGCAGATCCGGTCGAGCTTAGCGAAGGTCTCGTTCTTGAGCGGCTGGTTCTCGGTGATGGCCTCGATCACCAGGTCGCAGTCGCGGAAGCCCTCGAGGCCGACCACCCCCTTGAGGCGGCCCAGGATATCGTCCCGGGTCTTCTCGTCGATCTTGGCCTTGGCCACCAGCGCGTCCAGGCTCTTGCGGAGGCCGCCCAGGCCCCGGTCGAGCAGCTCCTGGCTCGCCTCCGCCACCACCGTCGGGAAGCCCGCCTGCGCCGCCACCTGGGCGATGCCCGACCCCATCAGACCGCAGCCCAGCACTCCGACGTTCCGTATGGCCATGCCTGGTCTCTCCCGGTCTGAGCCGTCCCGGATCGCCCGGGACGGCCGTCAAGCTCGAATGGAAGGGATCTGCGCGACGGTCAGCGGCGGGACCGCGACCGGTTGTATGCGGCCAGCGCGAACTCGTGCTCGATGTCACCGGGCGGGCACGGGTTGCGCACCACCAGGCTGATCCCGGTCTTCCGGTTGCGCATGGAGCCGTCGGGCTGCGGCTCCCAGTCGTCCATCCCGGACGGCCTGGGCGCCAGCGCGTCCTGCTTGATCGCCTCGTTGAAGGCCCGGTCCCGCGACTCGACGACGTCGGTCGGCCGGTTGATCAGGTTGAAGATCACCGAGGCCTTGGCGGGCGCCCCGGCGTCCTGGGCCCACGCGGGCCCGGACAGCCCCGCCATCACCACCAGCACGGAAGAGAGCAGCGCACGCTCGATCATGAGGAGCCTCCAGGCCCCATCATACAACCACTTCCGAGCCCCTACTCGTAGACGATCAGGGAGTCGATCCGGTAGTCCCGGAGGCGCTCGCGCCCCTTGAGGAAGGCCAGCTCGATCAGGAACGTCGTCCCGATGACCGTCGCGCCCAGCCGGGCCAGCAACCGGAGCGTCGCGGCCATGGTCCCGCCGGTGGCGAGCAGATCGTCCACCACCAGCACCCGCTGTCCCGGCCGCACCGCGTCCTCGTGAATGGCCAGCACGTCGCGGCCGTACTCCAGCTCGTACTCCTCCTCGATCGTGCGGGCCGGCAGCTTGCCCCGCTTCCGCACCGGGACGAAGCCGGCCTTGAGCTGATGGGCGAGCGCGCCGCCGAAGATGAAGCCGCGCGACTCGACCCCCACCACGACGTCCACGCGCGCCGTGTGGTACCGGGCAGCCAGATGGTCGATCACCGAGGCCCACGCTGGGCCGTCCTTGAGCAGGGTGGTGATGTCCTTGAAGAGAATGCCCTCGGTCGGGAAATCCCTGATGTCGCGGATCTTTGCGCGAAGCTCGGCGACGTCCATGGCGGGCCGATGTTACCCGCCGGCACCGGGTGGCGCAACACGAAAAACCTCCTCGGGCAGCGCCGCGAGGTCGGCGACGACGAGATCGGCGCGCGCGGCGGGAGCCCGGAAGCCGGCGGTGTAGTGCGCGGCGCGCATGCCGACCGCCTGCGCCCCTGCCACGTCGGCATCGGGGTTGTCCCCGATGTGCACCGCCTCCTCCGGCCGGACTCCGGCCCGCGCGAGGGTGGCGTGGAAGATCTCCGCCTCGGGCTTGCGCACGCCGACCTCGTCGGAGTAGGACACCGCCGCGAAGTGGGCGAGCAGCCCGTGCCGCTCGAGCACCTGCCGGAGGATCACGCCCGGCGTGCGCCCGGTGTTGGAGACGATGCCGAGGCGCACCCCGCGCGCGGCCAGCTCGCGCACCGCGGGCGCCGCCCCCGGGCAGAGGTCGGGGGGATGCGCCAGCACCGGCGAGATGTAGGCCTCGAGCGCTTCCGCGAACACGGCCGGCCCCAGGCGCGCCGCCGTGCCCGCCCCGGCGGTGTCGAGCACGATCCGCAGCTGCTCGGCGGGGCTCGGATCGCGGTTGCGGCTCCAGAAGCCCTCGGCGAGCCGCGTGCCCGAGCGCTCGTGCACATCCTCCGCCTCGGCCTCCGTCACCGGTCGGCCCGCCTGCTCCAGCGCCCACCGGATGGCGGTGACCCGCAGGGCTCGCTGGGCGCGGAGGTTCTCCGCGGAGTCGGTGACGAGCGTGTCCCAGAAGTCGAACGTGACGAGGCGGATCACGAAGCGAAGCGGGGCCGCCGCTTGCCGAGGAAGGCGTCCATGGCCTCGCGCGGCTCGCCGGTGGCGAACGACTGCGCGAAGGCGTTGACGCCGTACTCCACCGCCGTCCGCTGGTCGGTGTTCCGCCAGCGGACGATCAGCTCCTTCTGCAGCCGCACCGCGGTCGGGGCGCACTCGAGGATGCGAGCGGCCAGCTCCGCGGTGGCCGCGCGCAGCTCACCGGGCCGCACCACGCGGTTGACCAGCCCCCAGCCGAGCGCCTGCTCCGCGGTGATGCTCTCGCCGGTCAGGAGGATCTCGGCCGCCCGCCCGGGACCGACGAAGCCGGGCAGCAGCGCCGCCTCGATCACCGAGGGGATGCCCACGCGGATCTCGGGCAGCCCCAGCCGGGTCTCGGCGGCCGCGGTCCGCAGGTCGCAGGCCATGGCCAGCTCGAAGCCTGCCCCGAGACAGGCCCCGTGGACCATCCCGATGGTGGGGAAGGGCGCGTCGTGCACCAGGTTGATCGCCTCGTGCAGGCTCGCGATGAACGCCTTCGCGCTGCCCGGCGCGAGCTCGCGCAGCACCTGCAGCTGCATGCCCCCGGTGGTGACCCTGCCGGCGCCGCCGATCACCGCCAGCCGGACCGCCGGATCGCATCGGAGCGCGTCGAATGCGCTCCGGATCCCCTCCACCATCTCGGGGACGATCAGGTTGAGCGGCGGCCGGTCCAGGGTCACCCAGGCCATAGCCCCGTCCCGCTCGACCCTCACGAAGCCGGGAGCGACGGGCATGTCAGTATCGCCTCATCGTCCGGTCGACCGAGCGCGCCCACTCGTCGAGGCCGCCCGAGAGGTTGACGGCCCGGAAGCCCTGCTGGCGGAGGAAGCCCGCGACCGCTGCGCTGCGCACGCCGTGATGGCAGTAGACGACGATCTCGTCGGCGGGATCGAGCTCGGTGGTGCGGAACTCGATCTCCTCGATGGGGATGTGGACCGCGTTGTCCAGGCGGCAGAGCGCGGTCTCCCAGTCCTCTCGCACGTCGAGCAGCACGACCGGATCGCGGCGGTCGAGCCGCGCCTTCAGCTCCTTCGGGGCGATTTCCATTTCCGTCCTCCGCGGCCGAGATTACACCGGGTCCGCGGATCCCGGTCTACTTCTTCAGGCTCTTCAGCTGCGGGGGCCCCGACAGGGCCCCCGCACTCCCCCAGACGGCAATCGACCGGTCACGGCTCGGCGGTCGACCGTTGCCGGTCTCACGCCTCCTCCGGGAGCAGCACGCTGGTCTCGGGGGCGATCTCGATCTTGACGTCGTCGCCCGGCTTGAAGCTCCGGCCCTGCTGGGCGGAGGTGAGCGTTTCCACCCGGACGGTACCGCCCGCGACCGAGACCTCATACAGCTGCCGCGCCCCCTCGAAGACGTAGCCGATCACCTTGCCGCGGATGCCCCCGGCCGCCCGCTCCGCCTCCTCGAGCCGGAGCGCTTCCGGGCGCAGGCAGAGGAGCCCGCGGGTCCCGGTCATCCACTCGTGCCCACCCGAGGCCACCGGGATGCGCGAGCCCCCGCCCGTCTCCACCACCACGCCCAGATCCCGGACCTCCACCACGCGGACCGGCACCAGGTTGGCGGACCCCACGAACTCGGCCACGAACCGGCTGCGCGGACGCCAGTAGATCTCGTCGGGCTTGCCCTCCTGCACGATCCGCCCCTGATCGAGCACGGCCACCCGCGTGGACAGCGCGAGGGCCTCCGCCTGGTCGTGGGTGACGTACACGGTGGTGATGCCCACATCGCGGTGCAGCCGGCCCAGCTCGAGGCGCATCTGGGTGCGCAGGACCGCGTCCAGGTTGGACAGGGGCTCGTCGAGCAGGAGCAGGCGCGGCTGGATGACGAGGGTCCGCGCGAGCGCGACCCGCTGCTGCTGCCCGCCCGAGAGCTGGGAGGGCCGCCGCCCCTCGAAGCCGGCCAGCCCGACCTGGGCGAGGGCGGCGGCCACCTTGGCCCGGAGCTCCTCGCCGCCGATCCCGCGCTCGCGCAGCCCGAAGGCCACGTTCTCGAACACGGACAGGTGCGGCCAGAGCGCGTAGTGCTGGAAGACCATGCCCAGGTTGCGCTTCCACGGCGGCACCGCGTCGATCGGCTCGTCGTCGACCAGGATGCGGCCGGTGTCCGGAGTGATGAATCCGGCGAGCAGCCGCAGGAGGGTCGTCTTGCCGCACCCGGACGGGCCCAGCAGTGTGTAGAACTCCCCGGGGCGGATCGACAGCGAGACGTCCCGCACCGCCCAGTGATCCCCGTAGCGCTTGCCGACTCCTTCCATCCGCACTTCCGACAGCCGGACCAGCTCCTTCTGGCTCACGCCCCTACCCCTCCCTCCGGTCGTCCCGCACCCGCGAGCGCCGGTTCAGGCGCGCGACGGGTGGAATCACCGCCAGACCCAGCGCGGCGAGCGCCAGGTAGACCGCGGCGGGCGGCATGGACGACAGCAGCGTGGTCGCTGCCACCGGCCCGATGAAGGCCGCCCCGATGCGCGCGGAGTTGACGAACCCGATGGCCTCGCCGGAGGCCCGCTGCGCGATGGCCGCCACCGAGAGCGGGAATACCGGCGCGATGCAGAGCACCTGCAGGAAGCGCAGCGCCCCGAACGTCCACACGTTGCCCATGGCCCCGAGGGCCGCCAGCAGGAGCGAGGAGGCCAGCAGGAACCAGACCATGGCGCGGCGGTCGCCGACCAGGTCGGCCAGGCGCGGCGCCGCCATCGCCCCGAGCGCGGCGGCCAGCCCGGTGAGCAGGAGGAGGACCCCGCCGGTCTCGAGCGTGGACTCCGCGGGCACCCCGAGGGGGGGCAGGATCTGCGGCAGGATCGCGGCGAGGAAGAAGATCTGGGTCGAGCCCGCGAGCACGACCAGGCACACCGTCGCCAGCTCCCGGAGCGACACGCGCCGCTCCCCGGCGGCCTTGACGTCGCGCGGCCCGCCCGCGGGAGCGCCCCAGGCCACCAGGGCCGAGCACGCCCAGAGCATGACCGCCCCGAGGACGAAGGACAGCCGGAACCCGATGCGGGCCGCCACCACCGCGCCCGCGGCGGGCCCCAGGACCTGGCCGAGCGTCATGCCGGACTGGATGTAGGACACCTGGCGCCGCACGTCCCCGCCCGCGCGCCCGACCATGATGAACGCGAAGGTGGAGACGGCTCCCATCAGCCCGAGGAGCAGCCGGGCGATCAACAGCTCGGGCAGGGTGCGCGCGAGCGCCATGCCGAGGAAGCCCAGCCCCTGGAACGCCTGCACCGCGATGAAGCCGCGCTTGGGCTCCACGCGCTCGCCGATGCGGCCCGAGATCGGCGCGGTCACGACGGTGATGAGCGGGCTGATACCCAGGATCCACCCGGTCCAGCGCAGCGTGGCGGCCGGGTCCAGCGTGGACATCTTCTGGATGTGGAAGGGCAGGCTCACGTAGATGAACGACCACGCGAAGGTGCCGAGCAGCATCGAGGCGGGCAGGACCCAGACCGTGCGGGAGACGGGTGCCACCGCTCAGCCTCCAAGCCGCGCGGCCCCGGACCGGCGCGCCAGGGCCGTCGCGGCCCACGTCCCCGCCGCCACCAGCACGATGGCGACCACCCCGAGCGCGGCCCCGGGACCTCGGCCCACCGCCGACTGCATGTAGAGGTAGATGCCGTACGAGAGCGGGCCCAGCTCGACGCGCGGCACCAGCAGGATCGTCGCCGACAGGTCGACCGCCGACGAGATGAAGGCCAGCACGCCGCCCGCCACCAGCCCGCGGGTCATCAGGGGCAGCGTGATCCGGACGAAGGTCCGGCGCCGGCCGGCGCCCAGGTTCTGCGCGGCCTCCTCGAGCGCGGGGGACAGCTGCTGGAGCACCGCGTAGGCACCGCGCACCGCGTAGGGAAGCCGCCGCACCGCGTACACGATCACCAGGATGAGCCACGTCGAGGTGAGCGGCGCGCCGAGGCCGGGCAGGCTCACGCCGCCCCACGCCCGCAGATACCCGACCGCGATCACCACGCCCGGGATCGCCAGCGGGATCGTGGAGATGGTGTCGAGCCAGTGGCGACCCCGCACCCGTCCCCGGAGCAGGAGCCAGGCGATGACCGCGCCCAGCGCGACGTCGGCGAGCGCGGCGAGCAGCGCGTAGCGGAGCGTGTTGGCGATGAAGCCGGGCGAGCGGACCAGGATCTCCTCGTAGTTTCCGGCGGTGTACACGGTGGGGAGCGGAGTCAGGCTCCAGACCCTGGAGATCGAGAGGAGGCCGATCCCCAGGTGCGGCAGCAGGGCCGGCCCCAGCAGCAGCACGGCCAGCCCCCACGCGAGCAGCGTGCCGCGGGCCCGGAGCGGAGTCGGCGGGGCATCCCCGCTCCGGCCGAGCGAGGCGAACTCGCCACGGGCCAGGACGGCCTTGGACAGCCACAGCGCCCCCAGCGACAGCGCGACGAGGATCACGCAGATCACGTAACCGTCCACGTCGGTGAGTCCGATGGTCGTCACCCGCACGTAGGCCTGAGGCGCGAGCAGCTTGGTGTAGTTCAGCATGAGCGGGGTGCCGAGATCGTCGATCACCCGGATGAAGGTCAGCAGCGCCCCCGCCGTGTAGCCGGGCAGCGCCAGCGGCAGCAGCACCCGCCGGACGAGGCGGAAGCCCGAGCAGCCGAGGTTCTGGGCGGCCTCCTCGAGGGAGCGATCGAGGCCGGCCAGCGCGGCGGCGGTGTTGAGCAGGATGAACGGGAAGTAGTGCAGGCTCTGCACCAGCACCACCCCGCCGAGGCCCTCCATGAACGGTACCGTGAAGCCCCAGTGCTCGAGGAGCAGCAGGTTCACCGCGCCGCTGCGCCCGAGGATCTGCTGGAAGGCCACCGCGCCCACGAAGGGCGGGACCACCAGCGGCATCACGCCGAGGACACCCACCAGCGCCCGCCCCGGGAAGCGATAGCGCACGGTCAGGAGCGCCAGGGGCACCGCGATCAGGCTTCCGATCGCGACGGCCAGCACTCCGGCCAGCAAGGTGTTCAGGAGCGCTTCACGGAAGAGCGGGCGGGCGACGAAGGCCAGGAGTGGCCGGGCGGTGGGCCAGCCGCCGTCCACGCACGCGACCCAGAGCACCTGGAGCAGCGGATAGAGGATCGCCGCGGAGAGGAAAACCAGCAGGCACGCCACCACGGTGGCCTCGCCCGCCGAGCGTTGTGGCGGCACTACCGAAAGGTAGCACAGGAGCCCGCCCCGGCGGCAGGCCGGGGGCCGTGCTCAGTGCGTGCGGGAGTAGCCGAGCTGGGCGCCGACCGGATAGCCGTTGCGATCCCGCCGGTAGGGATCCTCGCTGACCGACGCGCGCCAGGCCTGGTACTCGCGCTCGTCCTGCCAGCGCCGGAGCGCCCAGACCGCGAGACCCACCGCGACACCACCCAGGGCGATGACGCACACCAGGGCCCCCCGCCTCATCGCGGTCTCGAGCGAGGTGCCCGGCTCCGCTGTGCCCTGCTCAACCGGCGTGTCCATGACCTTCCTCCCAGATCGGCGTCGGCAGCATGTCCTTCCCGAGCAGACAGCAAGAGGCGAGCCACGCAGGTCTCCGCGGGAAATCACGCAGTTGGGCGCCGACAGCCGCCCGGAGGCCATCCAGAGCTTGTCAGGTCGGTGCCCCTAGTTTGTCAGACGACGCAACCGGGGGCCCGTAAATTCGCGTCAGCACAGTCGAGAAGACTGGCCCCGTTCTTGCGTCCCGCTGTCTTGCATGGCCACGCTTCACTTCAAGGTGCTGGGCGGTACCATGCTCGGCCTGCTCGTGGCGGCGACCGCGGTGACCGTCCTCTCCGTCCCCCGGAAGACACCGCCGGTGGTCGAGTCACGGCCCACCGAGCCCGCGCCACCGGCCCCTGCGGCGGCCCCCGCCCCCGCGCCGGCGACGGCCCCGATCGCCTCGCGCTCGCGGGGCGAGAGCGAGTGGGCGTTCTTCTTCCGCCCCGGTGATACGCTGACCTGGATGCGGGAAGGCGCCCCGATGGGGGTGGTGATCCGGCTCGAGCGCGGGCATCGGTTCGACGACGGCTCGACCGGCCCCGCCTACGTGGTCCGGACGCCCGATCGGGGCGAGGTCGTGTTCGACGCCGACGAGCTCGAGCGCCGCGCACGGATCGAATCCGTTCGGGACTTCCGCCTGCCACCGCCCCGGGCGGCCGAGACCGCGTCGACCCGCTAGCCTCAGCCCCGCCTCGTTCCGAGGAGCCGCGAGATGGGAGAATCCGTGGAGCTCGTCGACGCGATCATCCTGATCGCGGGCCTCGTGCTCATCCTCTTCACGAGCCTGCGGGTCTCCCAGCGCCGGACGCGCGAGAAGCCGGTCAAGGGACAGACCGCCGCGCTCATCGGCATCGCGGTCTGGCTCGGCTGCCTGGCGGTCGCGCTCTACCTGATCTTCAGCTGAGGACGCCCGCCCCTCACGGCATCACCGTCTGCTTCCAGGACGCCGCGGCCGCGGCGTTCGCCGGCTGCGCGCCGTGCACGGGGCTCCGCGGACCCCCACGCTGGTGGTGCCGCCGGGCGCCGAGCAGGCGCCGAAGGGCGTGGCCAGGGGCACGGTGCCCTGCACGACGGTCACCGCGGTCCGCCCGTCCTCTCCGACCTTCAGGTCGAACTCGGCGTCGCGTCCGGCCGCGCCCACGGCCGGCGTCTCGGAGCCTCGAGGAGTACGCCGCCCTCATGAAGCAGATCAACCGCGAGGCCGAGGGCGCCGAGATCGAGGCGCAGGCCCGCGCCATCCGCGTAAGGGCATCCGCGTCCGGCAGTCAGAAGTAGGCTCGACCGTCGTTCTGCTAGCGAATCTTCGCGGCCGCGCCCGCGGCGAGCTCGCGGGCCCGCGCGTAGCCGCCCTTGGCCGCGACGTCCCACTCGGTCTCCATCCGCGACTTCACCTCCGGCCTGTCCTTGAAGGCGGCGTTGACCTCGCGGTCGGAGGCGCGCCGGGCGTCGAGGGGCACCGTGCTCGCGAGCCGGCGGGCCTCGGCCAGGTCGGCCGCCGCCGCGTCCACGCCGCGGCCCGCCGCGCGCGCCTTCGCCACCTGGGCGTCGGCGGCGTGGATGGCGGCCCAGGCCGCCTTGAGCTCGGCGTGGCGGAAGGTGATGACGTGGTCGAAGAGTGAGTTGACCACGTTGCGGCGGCTCGAGGAGAGCTTGTCGTCGAAGTCCACCCCGCCGAGCTTCATCGCGAACGGGTTAGGGTAGCCCTTCGGAGCGCGCGCGTAGAGCGCGGGCACCACCGGGAGGCGGCCGATCTCGGGCGCGAAGAGCCGCCGCTGTCCCTCGTCGCTGAGCAGGTACTCGACGAAGGCGCGCGCGTTGGCCGGATTCGGCCCGTTCTTCGCCACCGCCACCGAGGCCGGCACCACCGAGGTGAGCGACGGGTAGGCGAAGTCGATCGGCTGCCCGGAGGCGATGGCGGAGAGGCCGAAGAAGTCGATGACCACGCCGATCCCGTACTGGCCGGACACCACCGCCTCCGGCACCCCGAAGCTGCGCTCGGTGATGGCGCCCATGTTGCCGCCGGTCTGCAGGAGGAGCGCCCAGCCCTTCTCCCAGCCGTAGGCCTGCAGGATCACCTCGATGGTGAGATGGGTCGTGCCGCTACGCGAGGGGGCCGAGATGACCAGGTGGCCGTGGTACCGCGGATCGGCCAGGTCCGTCCACTCGCGCGGGGCGGGCAGCTTGTGCAGGGCCAGGTAGCGCGTGTTCCACATGAGGCCGTAGCCGGAGACCGCGAAGCCCCAGTAGTAGCCGTCCGGATCGTGGAGCGGAAAGCTCCCCACCTTGGCCGGGGTGCGGGCCAGGGTCTCCCGCGGCAGCGCGACCTTCTCCAGCAGGCCGTCGGCCTTGAGCGTCTGGAAGGCGTCGACCGCGGACACCCAGAAGATGTCCGCCTCCGGCCGGCTCCGCGTCTCCCGCAGATAGGTCACGCCCTGGTTCGTCTGCTGCTGCTTCACGATCACCCGCACGCCGGGCGCCTTCCGCTCGAAGTCCTGCTTGTAGGCCTCGAACAGCTCCTTGGGGAACGAGGTGAGCACCACGACCTCCTTCGTCGCGGGCTGCCCGTGGGCGGGGGCGGCCGGGAGCAGCAGGAGCAGGGCGGCCGCGAGCGCGCGCATCATGGGGACGGCTCCTTTCGGGCGGGCAGGTGCGAGCGGATGGCGGCCAGCAGATCGGCCGCCGCGAACGGCTTCACCAGGCACACGGTGGCGCCGAGCGCGCGCGGATCGCCCGCCTCGACCTCGATGGCGCTCAGCACCACGACCGGCGTGTCGCGCGTCTCGGGCTGCTCCCGGAGGAGGCGGATCGCCTCGAAGCCGTCCAGGTCCGGCAGCATGAGGTCCATGGTGATCGCGTCGGGGCGCCGCTGGCGCGCCATCTCCACTGCGTCCAGCACGCGCCCGGCCTCGAGCACCCGGAAGCCCGCCATCTCGAGCTGGTCCCGCAGCAGCGCGCGCACGTCCGCCTCGTCGTCCACCACCAGCACGACCGGCGCCGCCTCCGGGGCCCGGCCCGCGGGGACCGCGGGCGCGGCCGGCGCCTCGCGCGGGACCGGCAGGCGCACCGTGAATGTCGCTCCCTCTCCGGGCCGGCTCTCCACCGCGATGCGGCCCCCGTGCTCCTCCACGATGCCGCGGCAGATCGCCAGCCCGAGGCCGGTGCCGCCGAGCCGCCCCGATCCGCCGCGCTCGAGCTGCTGGAACTTCTGGAAGAGGCGGCTCGCCTCCCCGGGGGCGATCCCCCGCCCGTGATCCCGGACCCGGATCTCGACCTCGCCGCCGGCGAGCCGGGCGCCCACCGCCACCTGCCCCTTCTCGGGCGAGAACTTGATGGCGTTCGAGAGCAGGTTCGTCACCACCTGGACCATGCGGTCGAAGTCCACCCGGAGGACGGGCAGCCCGGCCGCCACCTCCTGGACGACGACGATGCCGCGCGAGTCCGCGAGGCCCTGGATCCCCTCCACCGCCAGCCCGATGAAGTCCTCCGGGTGGTGCAGATCGAGATCCAGGTGGATGTGGCCCGCCTCGATCTTGGAGATGTCGAGGATGTTGTTGATCAGGCGGATCAGGCGGTCGGTGTTCTTCAGGGAGATGTCCACCAGGTGCCGCTGGGTCTCGTCGAGCACGAGGCTGCCGTCGGAGAGCAGCAAGTGCAGCGAGCCCTTGATGGAAGCGAGCGGCGTCCGGAGCTCGTGCGAGACCGTGGAGACGAACTCGGTCTTCATGCTGTCGATCTCGCGCTCGCGAGTGACGTCACGGAGGGTGACGGTCACGCCCACCGGCGCGCCCAGCAGGTCGCGGGTCGGCGTGGTCAGCCAGTGCAGCGTCCGCCGCTCGGGGCGCCGGATCTCCAGGTCGCCCGCCGCCGGCTCGCCGCCCCGGGCGATCGCAGCGGCCAGCGCGGGGCCGCCCGCGGTCTCCCAGTCCGTCGCGCGGTCCAGCGCCTCGACGAGGCGCGGGAACGGGCGCCCGATGACCTCGTGGGGAGGCACGCCCAGGAGGACACCGCCCTGCTCGTTGAGGGCGACCACCCGGCGAGCCAGGTCGAGCACCAGGAACCCGTCGGAGGTGGAGGCGAACACCTGCTCGAGGCGCGTCTTGCGGTTCTCCGCCTCCTCGAAGAGCGCCGCGTTGTCGAGCGCCATCGCGAGCTGGTCGGCGTAGGCCGCGAGCAGGCGGGTCTCCGCCTCGCTGAGCACCCGGGGCGCCGCGAAGCGCAGCACGAGGCCGCCCAGCACCCGGCTGCGGCCGCGCACCGGGAATGCGGCCAGCCCCTGGGCCCCCGGACCCGGGAGCTCGGGGGCGGCCGGGCCGGGCCGGACCCCCGTGTCGGGGACGAGGAGCGGCGCTTCCCTCCGGCGCAGGGGCTCGGCCAGGCTCCGCACCGTCGCCTCCGGCCACGCGCCCCAGGAGATCACCGTGGACGCCTCCGCGCGGGGCCCGTCGAAGAGCACGATGCCCACGTGGCTCGCTCCGAAGGTCTGACCGAGGGTGCCCGCCGCGTCGGGGAGGAGCCGCTTGACGTCCAGGGTGCGGTGCAGGGTGCGGGCGGCCTCGTTGAGCAGCGCCGCCCCCGCCAGGTTCTGCCGGGTCACCGAGTACAGTCGCGCGTTCTCGATCGCCACCGCGCCCTGGGCGGCCAGGCTCGCGAGCAGGTTCACCTCGCGCTCGGTGAAGACGTGCGGGGTGAAGTACGAGCCGCCGAGCACGCCGAACACCTCGTCCCGGATCACGATGGGCACCGCGAGCGCCGCTCGCGGGGCGTCGGATCGCCCCAGCACCGCCGCGTTCTCCGGCGAGTAGGACAGGCTCGCGTCGGCGAGCCGATCGTTGGTCCACACCGGCCGCCGCTCCTGGTACGCGCGCCCGGCCACCCCCTCCCCCGGCTTCAGCAGGAGGTGCCGCGCGAAGTCCAGCGGGTGGTTCTTGCCGCGTACGAAGACGAGACCGCCCCGCGAGGCGTCCCAGCGGTAGAAGCCGGCCGCGGTGCAGCCGAGGGCCTCGACGGTGCCCCCGGCGATCAGGTCGAGGACCTGCTCGAGATCGAGGGTCGCGGAGAGCCGCCGGGTGAGCTCGAGGAGCAGGGTGGCGTCGCGCTCCCGCTGGCGGGTCTCGCCGTAGAGGCGCGCGTTGTTCACCGCGGTGGCGAGCTGCTGGCAGAACAGCTCCAGGTGGGCCACCGCGCGCCGGGTGACCGCGCCCCGGCTGGGCTTGTTGTCCGCGCTGACCAGCCCGATGGGGCGGCCCTGGAAGAGCAGCGGGACCAGCGCGAAGCGGCGGGTGCGGAGCACCGGATGGGCGCAGAGCTCCGCAGGCAGCGGCGGCACACGCGCCAGGTCCTCGTCGCCGGCGACCATCAGGGTCCGGCGCGACTCCCACACCGCGCCCAGGCTGCCACTGCCCGCGAGCGGGATGCGCCGGGGCGTGCCCGGCCGCAGGTCGCGGCCCGCCACCAGCTCGAGGCTCGTCCCGTCGTCGCCGGCCAGCCACACGTTGATCCGCTCGAAGTTGAGGGCCCGACTCGCCCCCTCCGCGAAGATCTCGACGCGCTCCTGCCGGTCCATGGTGGCGTTCATGGCCTGGGTCAGCGCGTAGAGGTCCTCGGTCAGCCGCCGACGGTCCTGGATGTCCTGGAACAGCCGCGCCTTGGCGATCGCGGCCGCCGACTGGCTCACGAAGATGTCGAGCAGCTCCCGATCGTCGGCGCCGAAGTCGAGCGGGACGTGCCCGCTGAGCACCAGCACGCCCAGCAGGAGGTCCTGGAACACGACGGGCACGCCGAGGAAGCTCGGCAGGCCGTGGCTGGCCCACCACGTGTCGCCCGCGAAGCGGGGGTCGCTGGCGACGCTCGCCGCCTCGAGGGATCGCCGGTGCTCGGCCACCCAGCCCACCCCGCTCTCGCCCATGCCGAAGGCGCGCTGGGCGAACGCGGGGAGACCGGGCCCGCCCGACACCGCCCGCGCCTCGAGACGCCGGGCCACCGCGTCCAGCACCCACACCGACACCACCGGCACCCGCATCAGCTCGGCGGCCGCCGTCGCGATGCCGGCGAGCACCTCGTCGGGCTCGAGGGAGGAGGACACGAGCTGGTTGAGCCGGGCCAGGGTGTGCAGGCGCGCGGCTCTGGCGTTGAGCGCCTCGTGCAGCCGCGCGTTGCGCAGCAGCACACCCGCCTGCTCTCCGATGGCCTGCAGCGTGGCCAGCTCCGCCTCCTCGAAGCGGCGCCGCGCGGTCCACCACACCAGGTAGAAGGCGCCCGCCACGTGCCCCTCGATGTACAACGGGATCACCAGGCCCGACTGGTGGGGGAAGCGACGGAACAGGTCGATCGCGAAGCGGGGGTCGCGGGGCAGGTCGTCGCTCCAGAGGAGCCGACCGCTCCGGAAGACCGCGTCGAAGCCGCGCTGGTCCTCGGCGGTGAGGCCCGTGGACGCCAGGGCTTCCAGCGCATGCTTGGGCACCCGGTAGGCCGAGACCGGGCGCAGCTCGCCGCCGTCCGTCCGGCGCACGTAGGCGGCCACGGTCTCCGCTCCGGTCAGCCGCGCCAGCTCCCGGCAGATGAGGCGCAGCGCCTCGACGAAGTCGGTGGTGGCGCTGGCCACCCGCGCCACCGCCAGCAGCGCCGCCGTCTCACGCAGCCGCGATTCGAGCCCGAGCTCAACCCCCATGCGATCCCAGTATAAGCGCCCGCAATTCCCACCCTCGCCTGTCATATGGCCCGAGCGTCGGCGCACCGCGGCCTCGCGCGATGTTGGCCGTGGGTGGTGACGACCGCCCGGGAGGGTGGAGGGGTGGGTGGGGGGCGGGGCCCTTCCGGGGACCGTGTCTTCTGCGGCAAGTCGAAGCCGCTCGCTCCCATCTCGTGGCCCGATCGAGACCACGCAGGGCGCCGGCGACTCAGCGTGTCCCCGCAAGGGCCCCGCCCCCC
>DATIFV010000017.1:0-12677 GCA_035455085.1 Candidatus Methylomirabilota bacterium
CCGAAGCTCCTCCGCCCCATCTTGGAAGGCAAGGCCGACGTGGTGCTCAGCTCCCGGTTTCTCGCGAGCGATCCCCACCGCGTGCTCTACTTCTGGCACTCGGTGGGCAACCGAGGCATCACTCTCCTGTCCAATGTCTTCACGAATCTGAACCTCACCGACATCGAGAGCTGCTACAAGGTCTTCGCGCAACAGGTCGTCCGGCAGCTTCGTATCGAAGAAGACCGCTTCGGCGTCGAGCCCGAGCTCGTCGCCAAGGTGGCTCGCCTCAAGTGTCGCGTCTACGAGGTGGGCGTCTCCTACGCGGGTCGGACCTACCAAGAGGGGAAGAAGATCACCTGGAAAGACGGCGTTCGAGCGCTCTGGTGCATCGTCAAGTACTCTTCCCGACGCCGTTGATGCGCTGGCTCGAGTCCGTGTGGTACCGGCAAGACGCGCTCACGGGACTTCGGTCGGACCGGGCGAGGGCACGGCCGTTGCCGAGACGAGATATTGCCGTCCGATGCCGCGCAGCCTCTCCAGCTCAGCGCGGGCCCGGATCGCCAGGAGCATCGTCATGCGCTCGCTCGGCTCCCCGTTCCCCGATATGCGCAGCCACGCGCGATGTCCGAGAGGCTGCAGTGACGGGCTCAGGTCGAGTGCTTCCCGGTACTCGGTAAAGCGCTCACTGGCAACCCGATCAAAGCCCTCGAGACTCCGGGGCGAGATCGCGCTCCGCTGGAGGTCGATGAGGAGCCGGCCGCCAAGCGCGAGCCGGATGGCGTCGGTGTGTCTGCCAAACTCATGGCTCAGGGCGCAATCACAGAGAAACCACTCGAACAGCGCACACTCGAGCAGGCACGTGTCACTCTCGAAGTGCGCGGGATCACTCCACGCGAGCCCCTCTTCTCCCAGGCGAATTCTGAGGACGTTCGTGCTCAGGATGATCGCTTCCGTGAGTGAGGCGGCCACCCCGACGGGCGTCGTCTTGACCCGGTTCCGACGCCTGAGCAGATGCGACCAGTCCACCGCACCCCCTGCCCGGGCCTGGATCTACTGCCGAGCCGCGGGATCCCGGTTACCCGCCCGGCCGCCAGAATCGCGACAGTATCTCAAGCGGGCGCGCGAGACGCCAGCCTCGCGTGACGGAGGCGTAGCCTACTCCCCCAGCCCCTCCGCCTCCAGGTACCGCTCGGCCTCCAGCGCGGCCATGCACCCGGTGCCGGCGGCGGTCACCGCCTGGCGGTAGGTGAAGTCCTGCACGTCGCCCGCCGCGAACACGCCGGGCACGGAGGTCTGCATCGTCCCCGGCTTCACCTTGATGTACTCGTTCGGGTGCAGCTCGAGCTGCCCCTTGAACAGGGCGGTGTTGGGCTGATGCCCGATCGCCACGAACAGCCCGTCCACCGGCGCGTCGGTCAGGGCCCCCGTCTTGACGTTCCGCAGCCGCACCGTGGTGACCTTGCCGGCGGCCGGATCCAGCACGTCCTCCACCACCGTGTTCCAGAGGAACGTGATCTTCGAGTTCTTGAAGGCCCGCTCCTGCATGATCTTGGACCCGCGCAGGGCCTCGCGCCGGTGCACGACGTCGACCTTGCGGCCCAGCCGGGCCAGGTAGAGCGCCTCCTCGAGGGCGGAGTCCCCGCCCCCCACCACCATGATGTTCTGATCCTTGAAGAAGAACCCGTCACAGGTGGCGCAGGTGGACACCCCCCGTCCCATCAGCTTGGCCTCGTTGGGCAGGCCCAGCAGCTTGGCGGAGGCGCCGGTCGCCACGATGACGGTGTGCGCCTCCAGCGTCGTCTCCGCGGTCGAGACCTTGAAGGGGCGGCGGCGGAAGTCCACCTCGGTCACGTCGTCGGCGATGACCTCGGTGCCGAAGCGCTCCGCCTGCTTCTGGAACGTCTCCATCAGGGGCGGGCCGTCGATGCCCTCGACGAAGCCGGGATAGTTCTCGACCAGGGTGGTCAGCATGAGCTGCCCCCCGGGCTGGGTGCCGCTCACGAGCACCGGCGAGAGGTTGGCGCGCGCGGCGTAGATGGCCGCGGTCCAGCCCGCCGGCCCGGATCCGATGATGACGACCTTGCGTGTCGTGGCCACGTCGTCCTCCTCCTTCGTCTCGTTCGTTAGGATGCGCAGAGCCGGCTACGGGATGCGCAGGATCGCCCGGAGCTCCGCCAGGTCGCGGATCTCGAAGTCGGGCGGCTCGATGTCCTCGGGGAGGCTCGCGGCCTCCCGGTTGATCCACGCGGTCGGCATGCCCACCGCCCGCGCGCCGATCACGTCGATGTCGGCCCGGTCCCCCACGAACAGGGCCGCGGCCGGGGCCACCTGCATGCGCTCCAGCGCGGTCTCGAAGATGACCGGCTTGGGCTTGCGCCAGCCCACCGCGTCCGAGATCACGATGGTCTCGAACAGGTGGGCGATGCCCTCCCGCTCGAGGATCGTCACGCAGGTCGGCGAGTAGTCGAAGTTCGACACCACCGCGAGCCGGTACCGCTCCCGGAGCCCCTGGAGGAGCTCGGCGTGATGGCCGGGGCATTCGACCACCCGGGACAGCTCCCGCATGTGGGTGGCCAGCAGCAGCTCCCGGGCCTCCGCGGGAGGCGCGACCTGGAGCCGGTCGAAGAGCAGCCCGAAGCGCTCGGGGGCGCTGACCTCACGATGGGACTCGCCGCGCAGCCGCTCGGCCTCCTGCCAGCTCCAGAACAGGGCGTCCACGAAGGCGGGCAGCTCCACGTGCGGCGCGAACGGACGGAAGGCGGCGTGCAGATGCCCGGCGGTGCTCCGGATGGTCCGCCCGTTGACCTGGACCTCCGGGAGGCGCTCCCGGTGGAAGACGACCAGGGTGTCGAAGAGGTCGAAGAGCACCGCGCGATAGGTCATGGCAATGGCTTCCGGCTGGCGTACCCCTCGTCGGTCCCGTGCCAGAACCGCACCGTGTCCTCCCCGAGCCTCCAGCAGAGATTCACGGTCGCTCCGTCGTCGCCGGGCCGGCGCCCGGGAAAGTCCACCAGGCCCATCTCCAGATCCTTGACCACGCCGCCCAGCGCGAGCACCTCCTGCAGGACCTGGCGCACCTCGATGCCGAGGCCGTCCAGGCGCTCCGCCCGCGCCTTCCACTCCACCGCGTCGAGGCGCTCACCGCCCGAGGCGGCCACCCGCGCCCGGTCCTCCCGCAGCCGCTCCTCCAGCGCCCGCGCCTGGCGGTGGCGCTCGAGCGCGCGCTCCATCAGCGCGGTGAGCCGCGGGATCAGGCGGTCGACCTCGGCGGGGGTGAACAGCCGCGCGCTCACGGGGCCTCCACGAAGACCGCGTGCACTTCCTTGGGCCCGTGCACGCCGCGGGTCAGGGTCAGCTCGATGTCGGCGGTTCGCGACGGGCCGGTGATGAAGTTGATCATGGCCCCCGACATCGCGCGGTCCGGCTCGACGTGGAGCGCCTCCAGCATGACCCCGACCTGCTCGAGCGTCTCCAGCAACCGGTCGCGGCCGAAGACCGCCACGTGGATGTCGGGCAGCAGCGAGGTCGAGCGCGGCCGGCCCGAGCCCGAGAGCAGGATCAGGGTCCCGGTCTCCGCGAGGGCGAAGTCGGCGGTGGTGACGCCGAGCTCGGCCCGGGCCGCCTGCTCCCGATGGGCCCGCCGCGCCGCCTCGTCCTCCCGCCCCGCCCGCGCCGCCACCACCTCCAGGCCGTCGCGGGCCAGCGCGGGGGCCGGGTCGAAGCCGAGGGCCGCGGGATCCCAGGTGACCAGGCGTCGAGCCCCCCGCTCGCGGGCGATGCCGGCGAGGACCGCGGGGACCGCGGCCAGATCCGGCGCCCGGTGGAAGACACCCGCCACCCGCTCGAACTCCGCCCGGAAACGCTCGAGCGCCTCCGGCCAGCGCTCGGCCAGCTCCCGCCGCACCGTCTCGGCGGCGACCGCCGGATCGGCGGGCCGCGGCGTGGGAGTGGCCCCGAAGAGGCCCGGTGTCTTGGCGACCTCGCGGCGGATCCGCTCGAGGAACTCGGCCCGTCCGGCCACCTCAGCGGAGCTCCTTCCACCGCTCCCGGAAGGTCCGGGCCGCCACCGGGGGCAGATCGCGGGTGCGCGTCCACCTCCCGAGCACCAGCGGCAGCCCGCGCAGCCGTCCCTGGCGGACGAACGGCCGCTGCAGGCGGCGGCCGAGGGCGGCGGACAGCCGGAAGGCGGCCGGGGACAGCAGCAGGCGCCGGACGGCCTTGAAGAGCATCCGCTCCGTCCAGGGGGCGATCTTCTCGCGGTCGAGGTGCTCGCGCAGCTCGACCAGCATCCGCGGGATGTCGATGCGCACCGGGCACACGTCCTTGCAGGCCCCGCAGAGCGACGAGGCGTGGGCCAGCTCGCGCACCGCCCCGTTGCCCTTGAGCATGGCGGTGAGCAGGATGCCGATGGGTCCGGGGTACGTGTGGCCGTAGGCGTGGCCGCCGATCTGGCGGTAGACCGGGCAGACGTTGAGGCAGGCGCCGCAGCGCAGGCAGTAGAGCGCCTCCCGCAGGGTCGAGCCGATCTGGCGCGAGCGGCCGTTGTCGAGCAGGATCAGGTGGAACTCCTCCGGCCCCTCCAGCTCCCCGGCCCGGCGCGGCCCGCGCACCAGGGTCGTGTAGGAGGAGAGCTTCTGGCCGGTGGCGCTCCGGGCCAGGATGGCCAGGAACACCACGAGGTCGCTCATCGACGGGATCACCTTCTCGACCCCCATGAGGGCCACGTGGATCCGCGGCAGCGAGGTCACCATGCGCCCGTTGCCCTCGTTGGTGACCAGCACCACGGTGCCGGTGTCGGCCACCGCGAAGTTGGCGCCGGTGATGCCCATGTCGGCCTGCAGGAACTTCTCGCGCAAGGCCTTCCGCGCCACCGCGGTGAGGACCTCCGGATCGGCAGGAAACTCCCCGCGGAGCTCGCGCGAGAAGAGCTCCGCCACCTGCCCCTTCGTCTTGTGGATGGCGGGCGCGATGATGTGCGAGGGCTTCTCGTGGGCGAGCTGGATGATGTACTCGCCCAGATCGGTCTCGACCGGCGTGACCCCCGCGCGCTCGAGCGCCTCGTTGAGGTCGATCTCCTCGGTGGCCATCGACTTCGACTTCACCGCCATGCGCACGCCCCGCTCCCGGCACAGGCGCAGGACCAGCTCGCGCGCCTCCTCGGCGGTGGTGGCCCAGTGCACGTGTCCGCCCAGCCGCTCGACGTTGTCGGCGAGGCGCTCGAGGTGGACGTCCAGGCGCTGGAGCGTGGCCTCCTTGATGGCGCGCGCCCGATCCCGCAGTGCCTCGCCCTGCGGAAAGCCCGCGAACGACTCCCGGCGGAGGTCGATGAACTTGGTGGTGGCGATCTTGAGCGCTTCCTGCAGGAACGCGTCCTTCAGGGCCGCGCCGGCCCGCTCGGGAAAGGGCGTCCGCAGGGCGGCGTCGCTCACGCGGGATCCTCGCCGCCGAGCACCTGGGCCAGGTGCACCGCCTTCACCGCGGAGCCGCGCCGGGACAGCCCGCCCCCCATCTGCATGAGGCAGCCCGCGTCGCACGCCACCACGCAGCGCGCCCCGGTCGCCTCGACGCTGGCGAGCTTCTTGTCGAGGATGGACGAGGACACCTCGGGGAGCCGCACCGAGAACGAGCCGCCGAAGCCGCAGCACTCGTCGGCTCCCGGCAGCTCGACCAGCTCCACCCCCGCCACCCCGCGCAGCAGCGCGCGGGGGGCGGCCGACTCGCCGAGCCCCCGCAGGAGATGGCAGGAATCGTGATAGGTCACCTTCCCCTCGAAGGGCGAGTCGATCCGCGTGACCCCGAGCACCTCCACGAGGAACTGCGACAGCTCGCGGGTGCGGCGGGCCAGCGAGTCCGCGGCCGCGCGCAGGGCCGGATCGTGCTCGAGCAGGCCGGGGTACTCGGTCTTCACCATCCAGGCGCACGACCCGGACGGCACCACCACGTGGGGGGCCCGCTCGAAGAGCTTGACCGTGCGCGCGGCCACGAGGGCCGCGTCGTGGCGATATCCGGAGTTGAAGAGCGGCATGCCGCAGCAGGTCTGGCCCTCGGGGAAGTCGACCTCGACCCCGAGCCGGCGGAGGAGACGGACCATCGCCACCCCGACCTCCGGGAAGAAGACGTCGCCGAGGCAGGTGATCATGAGCGCGGCGCGGACCGGGGAGGCCATGAGGCTCAGGACCTCCCGAGGTGCGGCGGGGGCGGCGCCACCACCACCAGCACCAGGAGCCGTTCCGCGGAGTCGTTGACGAGGCCGTGCTCGACGCCCGCCTCCGCCACCACCGCCTCGCCGGCCGCGAGCCGCTCCTCCACGCCGCCGACCGAGAAGCGCCCCGAGCCCTCCAGCACGTAGTAGATCTTGTCCTGGCCCTCGTGCCGGTGGGGTGCCTGCGACTGTCCCGGCGCCACGCAGTAGAGATCGAGCTGGGTGCGCGCGGTGCTGGAGAGGCCCACCTTGGCCATCTTCCCCGCCGCCAGCTCGACGTGATCCCGCACCCTGATCTTCATGGCCGCTCCTCGAGTGCCCGGGCCAGCAGGGTCACCGGGTGCACGACCTCCACCGCGAGCCCCGCCGCCTCGCAGTGCTGCCGGATCTGCATGAGGCAGCCCGGGTTGCCCGCCGCGACCACCCGGGCCCCGCTCTCGCGGATGCGCGCCGCCTTTGCGCGACCCAGCTCGCCCGCCATCTCGGGCTCGAGCAGGTTGTAGACGCCCGCGCTCCCGCAGCAGAGCTCGGAGTCCGGCAGGTCCACCAGGGTGAGCCCGGGGATCTGGGCGAGCAGCGCCCGCGGCTCCGCGCGCACCCGCTGGCCGTGAGCGAGATGGCAGGCATCGTGGTACGTCACGGTCCCGGGCAGCGGGGAGAGCGGCAGCTCGCAGCCGGCCAGCACCTCCGAGACGTCGCGCACCCGCTCGGAGAAGAACCGGGCCGCGTCGTCGGCCAGCCAGTGGCCGTACTCCTTCAGCGCCGCGCCGCAGCCCGCCGCGTTCGTCACCACCACGTCCACGTCGCGGAAGGCCGGCATGAGGCGGCCCGCCATCCTCCGGAACTCGTCGAGCCGTCCCGCGTGCAGGTGCAGCGCCCCGCAGCACGCCTGCGCGCGCGGCACCATCACCTCGTAGCCCGCCGCCGCGAGCAGCCGCGCCGTGTCCGCGTTGACGTCGGGGTAGAAGAAGCGCTGCGCGCAGCCGAGCAGGAGCCCGGCCCGGCCCCGCCGGGGCCCGCGGGCCCTGATCAGCTCGGGCAGCGGCGCCGGCGCGGCGGGCAGCCGCGGCAGCAGCGCGTCCATCGCCCGGAGCCTGCCGAGCGGGCGCAGCAGGCCGAGCGCCCGCACCACCGCCTGCAGGCCCGAGCGCTGGTACAGGCGCAGGGCGGCGAGCAAGGCCCCGAGCCGCCGGGGATGCGGAAAGACGTTCAAGATGAAGCGCAGGGTGATGGCGTCCCGGCCCGGTGCGGTGACGCCCCGCCGCTCGAGCTGGCCCCGGGTGGCTTCGAGGAGCTGGCCGAAGGGCACGCCCGAGGGGCAGGCCGTCTCGCAGGCCCGGCAGCCGAGACACAGATCCAGGTGCCGCGCCATGGTCGGGGTGAGCGCGATCCGCCCCTCGGCGGCGGCGCGGATGAGGTAGAGCCGTCCGCGCGGGGAATCCATCTCCTCGCCGAGCACGCGGTAGGTCGGGCACTGCGGCAGGCAGATCCCGCAGTGCACGCAGGCCCGCAGGCCGTCCATGGAGGGCGGATCCTGGGCGTCGAACGCCCCGGGCACGGTCGCGAGCGGCGAGGTCACAGGCCCCCCACGAAGCGGCCGGGATTCAGTAGCTCCGCCGGGTCGAACTCGCCCTTGATCCGGCTCATTATCGCCAATGTTCCCGTATCGATGGATCCCCAGACATCACAGAGCTTCTTAAGCTCGAGCGGGGCCCGCTCGACGACCAGGCTGCCTCCCTCCGCCTCGAGCGCCTGCCGGAGCGGCCCGATGAGGTCCCTGGCCACGCGCCCCGGCTCGGCGCCCTCCCCGAGCGCGATCTGCAGCACGCCGTGGCCCGGCTGGCCCAGGAGGGCAGGCTCGACGCCGGCCCGCTCCGCGGCCGTCCGAGCCTCGCCCGTCCAGTGCACCAGCCGGCGCGGCTCCCCTGCCGCGCGCAGCAGGATCGGCCCCTGCACGACGGCGTCCAGGCCGGCCCAGGCCTGCTCGGGCACCGCCTCGCTCCGGCCCCCGTGCCCGGCGGCCAGTCGCGCCAGGGCCTGCCCCTGGTGCTCCACCGCGGCGGCGGCGCTGCCGATCGAGAGCAGCACGGCCAGCGGATCCACCTCGAGGCCGGCGCGGCCCTGGGCGGCTCGGTCGAGGAGCGCGGCCCGGTCGGGCTCGATGGTCGAGTCGAGCAGGGCAGCCACGAAGGCTCCCGCGGCGTCGCGGGACGGAAACCCGAGCCGCCAGGAGCGCCGGGCCGGCGCCGCCGGCTGCAGGCGCAGGGTCGCCTCCACGATCACCCCGAGGGTGCCGAGCGAGCCGACCAGGAGCTTCGGCACGTCGTAGCCGGTCACCGACTTCACGACCTTGGCCCCGCCCCAGGTGAGCGTGCCGTCGGCCTGCGCGAAGCGGACCCCCAGCAGCAGGTCGCGCCCGGTGCCGTAACGGAAGCGGAGCGGGCCGCTGGCGTGCGTGGCGAGCACGCCGCCCACGCTCCGCGCCGCGCCGCCCGGCGGATCGAGCGCGAGGAGCTGCCCCTGGGGCCCGAAGTGGGCGGACAGAGCGTCCAGGGTCGCCCCCGCCTCCACGGTCGCCACCATGTCCTCCGGCACGTACTCGCGCACCGCACCGAGGCGGCGCAGCTCGAGCACCACGTCGAGCCGCCGGGGCGGATTGCCGAGCCCGACGCTGGTTCCCGCGCCCCGCGGCATCACGGCCAGCCGCTCCGCGGCGCAGAGCGCGAGCACCCCGCTCACCTCCTCGGGCCGGCCGGGGCGGACCACCACGGACGGGGCCATGCCGTCCACCGCGTAGGCCGCGAGAGCGGCGGCCTCGCGCAGGCAGTGCGCGCGGCCGACCAGGTCGGCCAGCGCCTCGTGGACCGCGGGCACGGACACCGCCACCGCTCAGATCCAGGTGCCGGCGGGCAGCGGGCGCGTGGCGGGGCGGAAGCCCTCGCCGCAGGCCGGATGCGCGGGCAGCAGCTTGCCGGGATTCATGATCCCGTCGGGATCGAAGACCCGCCGCAGGCGGGCCATGAACGCGAGATCCGCGTCGGCGAACTGCATCGGCAGGCTGCCGCGCTTGTCGAGCCCCACCCCGTGCTCGCCGGTCACGCTGCCGCCCAGCCGCAGGCACGCGGCGAGCAGCTCCTCGTTCGCCTGCTTGGCCCGATCGAGCTCGCCGGGCGCCCGGTCGTCGTAGCAGATGAGCGGGTGAAGGTTGCCGTCCCCGGCGTGGAACACGTTGGCGATGACCAGGCGGTGGCGGGCCGCGATGGCCAGCACCTCCTTCATGATCTGGGGTAGCTTGGACCGCGGGACGACCGCGTCCTGCAGCAGCCAGTTCGGGGTGAGGCGCCCGAAGACGCCCGCGGCCTCCTTGCGTCCCTTCCAGAGCAGCGCCCGCTCGGCCTCGGTCCGGGCCACCCGGATCTCCAGGGCCAGGTGGTCGCGGCAGATCGCCTCGATCGGCCCGGTCTGGGCCTCGATCTCCGCGGCGGGACCGTCCAGCTCGATCAGCAGGACCGCGCCTGCCCCCTTGGGATAGCCCGCGTGGATGCCCTCCTCGATGGCGCGGATCACCACCTCGTCGAGCATCTCGAGCGCCGCGGGGATGATGCCGGCGCGGATGATGGCCGAGACGGCCTCGGAGGCGTCCTCGATGGAGGAGAAGGACGCGAGGATCGTCTTCACGCCCTCCGGCACGTGCGTGAGACGCACGATCACCCCGGTCACCAGGCCGAGGGTGCCCTCGGCGCCCACCATGACCCCGGTGAGGTCGTACCCGGGGCGCTCCTGGACCTTCCCCCCGAGCCGGACGAGCTCGCCCGCGCCGGTGACCACCTCGAGGCCCAGGACGTGGTTGACGGTGATCCCGTACTTGAGGCAGTGCGGGCCGCCCGCGTTGGTCGAGGCGTTGCCGCCGATCGAGGACACCATCTGGCTGGACGGATCCGGCGCGAAGAAGTAGCCCCGCTCCCGGGTGGCCTGGCTCAGCCACAGGTTGATGAGACCGGGCTGCACCGTCGCGCACCGGTTCGGGAGATCCAGCTCCACGATGCGGTTCATGCGGTTCATCGAGACCATCACCCCGCCCGCCGCCGCCATCGCCCCGCCGATGAGCCCGGTGCCCGAGCCGCGCGGGACGATCGGCACGCGCTCGCGCCGGCAGAGGCGCACCACCGCCGCCGCCTGCTCGGCCGACTCGGGCAGCACCACCGCGTCGGGGGCGCCCTTGTAGAACGTGTGCATGTCGCACTCGTAGGTGAGCCGGCCCTCGGGGGAGACCACGAGCCCGGCGGGGCCGACGAGGTCCTCGAGCGCGCGGAGCATCCGGGGGCTCACGGTCATGGGGGCGGCCTCAGGCTGACAAAATACCACCGGCCCCCCGGAGGAGGGCCGGCGATCTGCGCAGGGTCACGGGGCTCGCCGGGAGCCCGCGGGGTCAGCCGATCTTCCAGGTCTCGCCCGACATCAGGAGCTTCGCGATGTCGCCGGGCCCGCGCTCGGAGATCGCCTTCTGCTCCTGCTGGATCACGATCTGCTCGTAGGTGGTCTCGCCCGGCCGGCTGGCCAGCACCCCGAGCGGGATCGGGAACTCGGGGGTCCAGAGCTGCGCGAGCACCAGGGCGGTGCCGCTGTCGGTCTCGTCGTGCACCCACAGCGCGCTCTCCGGGACGTCCTTCGCCCTGACCACCTTCGGCTTGACGCCCTCCAGCACGAGGCCGCGGCGATCGTCCGGCGGGCCGAAGAGCAGCGGCTTGCCGTGCTCCAGACGCAGCTCGTGGAGGGCCTTCGACTCGCGGTCGTAGAGGACGTTCCAGGCCAGGTCGTTGTACACGTTGCAGTTCTGCAGGATCTCGACGAAGGCGGCCCCCTTGTGGGCGGCCGCGCGCTTGAGCGTCTCCTCCATGTGCCCCACGTTGCGGTCCACCGTGCGGGCGACGAAGGTGGCCCCGGTGGCCAGCGCGAACCCGCAGGGGCTCACCGGCCGGTCGGCCGAGCCCACCGGGGTGGACTTGGTGACCTTGCCGAGCTCGCTGGTCGGCGAGTACTGCCCCTTGGTCAGGCCGTAGATGCGGTTGTTGAAGAGGAGGATCGTGACGTCCACGTTGCGGCGGAGCACGTGCAGCAGGTGGTTGCCCCCGATGCTGAGCCCATCGCCGTCACCGGTGACGACGAAGACCTTGAGCTCGGGCCGCGCCAGCTTGAGCCCGGTGGCGACCGCGGGCGCCCGCCCGTGGATGGTATGGAAGCCGTACGTGTTCATGTAGTACGGGAAGCGGCTGGAGCAGCCGATCCCGGAGATGAACACGATGTCCTCCCTGGGAACGCCCAGGTCGGGCATCATCTTCTGCACCGCGCTCAGGATCGCGTAGTCCCCGCACCCGGGACACCAGCGCACGTCCTGGTCGGATTCGAAGTCCTTCTTGGTGTACTTCGGGGTCGCGCCCGGCACTCCCTTGACGGAGCTCACCGCTTCGCCTCCAGCAGCTGGTTGATGGCTTCGTAGATCTCCTGGCTCGCCAGCGGCAGCCCCCGCACGCGGTTGAAGCCCACCGCGTCCACGAGGTACTCCGCCCGGAGGATCCGGACGAGCTGCCCGCTGTTGATCTCCGGCACGAGCACCCGCCGATACTGCCGCAGGATGTGTCCGAGGTCCGGGGGCAGCGGGTTCAGGTACCGCAGATGCACCGAGGCCACCGCCTTGCCCTCGCCCTGCGCCTCCTCCACCGCGGCGGTGATCGCCCCATAGGTGCCGCCCCAGCCGACCACCAGCACGTCGCCCTCGGGCAGGCCGTTGATGCCGGTGGGCGGGATCTCCTGGCCCACGCGGCGCACCTTCTCCGCGCGCGTGCGCACCATGTGATCGTGGTTCTCGGGGTCGTAGGAGATGTTCCCGCTCACGTCCTGCTTCTCGAGGCCGCCGATCCGGTGCTCGAGACCGGGGGTGCCCGGCCGCACCCAGGGGCGCGCGAGCGTCGCCGGGTCGCGCAGGTAGGGGAAGAACCCCTCGCGCTCGGTCCGGAAGGCGACGGGGATCTCGGGCAGGGCCTTGGGGTCCGGGATCAGCCAGGGCTCGGACCCGTTGGCCAGATACCCGTCCGAGAGCACCATCACCGGCACCATGTACTTGATCGCGATCCGCACCGCCTCGTAGGCGATGTAGAAGCAGTCGCCGGGAGTGGACGGGGCCAGCACCACCACCGGGGACTCGCTGTTGCGCCCGTAGAGGGCCTGCATGAGGTCCGCCTGCTCGGTCTTGGTGGGCAGGCCGGTGCTCGGCCCGCCGCGCTGGATGTCGAAGATCACGAGCGGTAGCTCCGCGGTGACCGCGAGGCCGATCGCCTCCCCCTTGAGGGCGATGCCCGGGCCGCTGGACGCGGTCACCCCGATGCAGCCGCCGAATGCGGCGCCGATGATCGACGTCGCCGCCGCGATCTCGTCCTCGGCCTGGAAGGTGCGCACCCGGAAGCGCTTGTGGAGCGCGAGCTCGTGGAGGATGTCG
>DATIFV010000018.1:0-4414 GCA_035455085.1 Candidatus Methylomirabilota bacterium
CTGGCCGACGGGGCCCAGGCGGTGCCGCACCTGCCCCTGGACCTCCCCGCGCTCGGGGTCGACTTCTACGCCTTCTCCGGCCACAAGATGCTCGGGCCGACCGGCATCGGCGTGCTCTACGGGCGACGCGAGGTGCTCGAGCGCCTCGAGCCGGCCTGGGGCGGGGGCGAGATGATCAAGGAGGTCTGGATCGATCGCGCCCAGTGGAACGACCTGCCGTGGCGCTTCGAGCCGGGCACGCCGCCGATCGCGGAGGCGGTCGGCCTCCACGCGGCCTGCGAGTACCTCGGCAAGCTCGGCATGGGCGAGGTCATGGCCCACGAGCAGGCGCTGGTCGCCCGGTGCCTGGACGGGCTCGGGCGCGTTCCCGGCGTCACCATCTACGGGCCCCGGAACCCCGAGATGAAGGGGGCGGTGGTGGCCTTCAACGTGGAGGGGTTCCATCCCCACGACGGCGCCGCGCTGCTCGACCAGGAGGGGATCGCGGTGCGCGCGGGCTTTCACTGCGCGATGCCGCTGATGCGCCGGCTCGGCATCGCGGGCACCCTGCGCGCCAGCTTCTCGGTGCACACCACCTCGGGCGAGATCGACCGGCTGGCCGCGGCGGTGGCCGCGCTGCGCGGCGAGCTCTAGCCGCGCCCCCGACGCCCCCGCCGCCGTCCATGGATGCATCGCGAGAGCACCCCAGGCCGCGCGACGGCTTCGCGTCGCCCCGCTTCGCCCAGCCGGCCACCTTCATGCGGCTGCCGCACGTGGCCTCGCCGTCGGGGCTCGACGCGGCCCTCTGCGGCATCCCCTTCGATGGCGGCTGCTCCTACCGCTCCGGGGCCCGCATGGGGCCGCGGCACGTGCGCGAGCAGTCCTCCCTCATCCGGCCCTGGAACTCCGCCCTCCGTGTGCATCCCTTCGAGCGGCTCCGGGTGGCCGACTGCGGCGACGTGGACGCGGTGCCGGTCTCGATCGAGGCGACCTTCAGCGCGATCGAGCGCACGTTGGCGCCGGTGGTGCAGGCGGGCGCGGTGCCGCTCTGCGTGGGCGGCGACCACACCGTGACCCTGGCCGTGCTGCGGGCCCTCGCCCGCCGCCACGGCCGCCTGGGCCTCGTGCACTTCGACGCCCACCCCGACACGTGGGACCGTTACTTCGGGCTGCCCTACTACCACGGCAGCACGTTCCGGCGGGCGGTGGAGGAGGGGCTGATCGACGGCGCGCGCTCAATCCAGGTGGGCATCCGCGGGCCGCTCTACGGGCCGGAGGACTTCGACTTCCACCGCGAGCACGCCTTCGAGGTCGTCCGCATCGAGGACGTCAAGGAGCGCGGGGTCGCCGCGGTGGTGGAGCGGCTCCGGCGCCTGGCCGGCGGGCCGGTCTACTGCTCCTTCGACGTCGACGTGTGCGATCCGGCCTACGCACCGGGCACCGGGACCCCGGAGGCGGGCGGGCTCACCTCCTACGAGGCCCTCGGCCTCGTGCGCGGGCTGCGTGGGCTCGAGCTGGCCGGCGCCGACATCGTCGAGGTCTCGCCGCCCTACGACGGGCCCGGCGCGATCACCGGCGTGCTGGCGGCGAACCTGCTGTTCGAGCTCCTCTCGGTGGTGGCCCTCGCCCGCTAGCAGACGGTCTGAAAAGCCGTCTGCCGGCCTACCGGCAGCGGGCCGTGGGCGGCGCCCGCGTGCTAAGATTGGCGCCGTGAGATCGGCCATCCACCGGCCTCTCCCGCTCGCCGCCACGGTCGCCCTGCTGGCCCTCGCCACGCTCTCCGCGGTCGCCGGCCCGGCCTCCGCGGCCGCGCCGGTATCGCTGATCGAGCTGGACTCCGCCATCACCCCGGTCACGGTCCGGCTGCTCGCGGGCGCGATCGAGCGCGCGCAGGCGGACGGGGCCCAGGCGCTGGTCGTGCAGCTCAACACACCGGGGGGGCTCGAGCGCTCGATGCGCTCCATGGTGCAGAGCATACTCGGCTCGCCGGTCCCGGTGATCGTCTACGTGGCGCCGACCGGCGCCCGCGCCGCCTCCGCGGGCGTGTTCATCACGATGGCCGCCCACGTGGCCGCGATGGCCCCCGCCACCAACATCGGCGCCGCGCACCCGGTGGCGATCGGTGGCGGCGCCGACAAGGAGATGATCAAGAAGGTCGAGAACGACGCGGCCGCCTTCGCCCGCACCATCGCTAGCGAGCGGGGGCGCAACGCCGAGTGGGCCGAGAAGGCGGTGCGCTCGTCGGTGTCGGCGACGGAGAGGGAGGCGGTCAAGCTCAAGGTGGTGGACCTGGTGGCGGAGAGCGTGCCCGACCTCCTCGCCAAGATCGACGGCCGCACCGTGAAGACCACGAAGGGCCCGGTCACGCTCGCGACCCGGGACGCGCCGGTCCGTGTCATCGAGGTCCGTTTCCGCGACAAGTTCCTCGCCCTCATCTCGGATCCGAACGTCGCCTACCTGCTGATGATGGCGGGCATGCTCGGCATCTTCTTCGAGCTGTCCAATCCGGGCGCGATCCTGCCCGGAGTCATCGGCGGCATCTGCCTGATCCTGGCCTTCTACGCCTTCCAGAGCCTGCCGGTGAACTGGGCCGGCCTCCTCCTGATCCTCTTCGGCGTGGTGCTGCTGATCGTCGAGATCAAGGTGGTGAGCCACGGCGTCCTCGCGATCGGGGGCGTGATCGCCATGCTGCTCGGCTCGCTCATGCTCTACGACACCCCCGAGACCACCGGGATCCGGCTCTCGTGGTACGTGATCGTCCCCGCGGTGGGCACCACCGCGGGCCTCGTCTTCTTCGCGGTGTCCATGGGCATCCGCGCCCTCTACCGGCCGTCGGTGACCGGCGAGTCCGCCATGGTGGGCCGGCGCGCGGTCGTGCGCTCTGCGCTCGCCCCCGAGGGGCAGGTGCTCATCGACGGCGAGCTGTGGCGCGCGCTGAGCCGGGACGGCCGCATCGAGGCCGGCGAGACGGTCCAGATCACCGCGGTGGACGGGCTCACCCTCACGGTCAC
Organism: Candidatus Methylomirabilota bacterium; assembly: GCA_035455085.1. Taxonomy (GTDB): domain Bacteria; phylum Methylomirabilota; class Methylomirabilia; order Rokubacteriales; family CSP1-6; genus CAMLFJ01. The sequence continues at coordinate 2,991 of DATIFV010000018.1, forward strand.
CCGATCGGCGCAGCGACCCTAGGACGCTCCCAGGAGGCGGCGCATGGAAGGCCTACAGCTGCTCTTCGGCATCATCCCGGTCGTCATCATCCTGCTCTACGTCTTCTTCTCGTCCTTCCGGATCCTCCGGGAATACGAGCGGGGCGTAATCTTCCGGTTCGGCCGCCGGACCGGCGCGATCTTCAACCCCGGCGGCGACGGCACCGGCCCGGGCCTCGTGCTGCTCATCCCGTTCATCGACAAGATGGTCAAGGTGAGCCTGCGCACCATCACCATGGACGTGCCGCCCCAGGACGTCATCACGCGAGACAACGTCTCGGTGAAGGTGAACGCGGTGATCTTCTTCCGGGTGCTGGACGCGGCCAAGGCGGTCATCAGCGTGGAGGACTATCTCTACGCCACGTCCCAGATGGCCCAGACCACGCTGCGGAGCGTGCTCGGCCAGCAGGAGATGGACGACCTCCTCGCCAGCCGCGAGAAGATCAACGAGGAGCTGACCCGCATCATCGACCAGCACACCAGCCCGTGGGGCGTGAAGGTGGCCGCGGTGGAGGTGAAGAACGTGGACCTGCCGCAGGACATGCAGCGCGCCATGTCCAAGCAGGCGGAGGCCGAGCGCGAGCGGCGCGCCAAGGTGATCAATGCGGAGGGCGAGTTCCAGGCCGCCGCCAAGCTCGGCGAGGCCGCCGAGGTGCTGGCGCGCTACCCCATCGCGGTCCAGCTCCGGTACCTGCAGACCATGCGGGAGGTCGCCTCGGAGCGGAACACCACGACCTTCTTCCCGCTGCCGCTCGATCTCTTCACCCCTCTCCTGCGCGCCTTCGGGGCCACCCAGCCGCCCCCCAAGAGCTGAGGCCCGGGCCGGGCGGCCGTCCCGCTTGTGGGCCGCGGCCCGGCCGAGTACAATGGGCCGGTCTGACGGGGGGTTAGCTCAGTTGGGAGAGCGCGGCGTTCGCAACGCCGAGGTCGAGGGTTCGAATCCCTTACCCTCCACCACTTGACGGAACGCGCACTTGCACGCAACCTGGCGCCCGCGGTTGCGCCGGGTTGCGTGTCGGTGCGGGAATGGGCCGGCCGATCGGGGCGCGTGAGCACCCTGACCGGCCGGTTTCGTTCTTCGGGACTGGGGAGCACCCCAGGCGGCGTCAGGCGCGGTTAGACGAGGTACTGATCGAGCGCGTTGACGGCGGCCTCGTGCCGGTCGGGCTGCACGTGGCCGTAGGTGTCCGCGGTCTGCGCGATGCTCGCGTGCCCGAGCTGGTTCTGCACCCACCGAAGATCGGCTCCGTCCGAGAGCAGCCACGTGGCGAAGGTATGCCGCGTCGAGTGGTACCTCCGATACGTCAGGCCCGCCCCTGTACTGCATGATCCGGCCCGCCTTGTTCGGGAACACTAACGCTGCTCCGCAGTCCAGTCCTGTATCT
>DATIFV010000019.1:0-9389 GCA_035455085.1 Candidatus Methylomirabilota bacterium
CCCCCGGGACCGGCGGCCGGTCAAGAGATCAAATCACTTGTCGGGGACCACCGCGTCCAGCAGTTGCCGCAGTGCGCCGAGCCGGGCGGTCACGTCCTTGTGGTCCACGGCCTGCTCCCGCCGCTCCTCCCGGAGCTGGAAGAGCTCGTCGGCCATGTCCAGGGCGGTCAGGGCCAGCACCCGGGCCGCGTCCTGCCCGGAGGCGTCCCCCCGGATCTCGCGGGCGCGCCCATCCACGAAGGAGGCAAGCTTGCGGACGTACTCGGGCTCGGCCTCGCTCCGGATGGGGTACTTCTGGCCCAGGATCTCGATGTCGACGCGCTGCTTCTCGGCCATCAGCTACCTCCGTCAACCCCTCTTTGATATGCGCTGATATGCGCTCGGCTCGCCTTCGGCGGCACCTCGCCCTGCCACTACCCGACGTCGAGCCGGTCCAGCTCCTTGAGGATGCTGTCGACCTGGGCGAGCACTTCCTTGCGCTCCTGACGCAGGCTCGCGAGCTCGGCCCGCTCGCCGTCGGCGTGCTGGAGCTTGCTCTCCAGCCCCGCCACCTTGGCCTGCAGGATGTCGCGCTCCTTGCGCAGCCGGGTGATCGTCTCGGCAGCGCGGCGCGCCGACCTCTCGAGCTGCTCGAGCCGCTCCATCAGCCCCTCGGCCATCCGCTCCTCCGTCACGCGCCGCGTACCTCCGCCCCGAAGCGCCCGGCGATCTCGGCGACGATGCGCTCGTGCAGCCGGTTCACCTCGGCGTCGGTGAGGGTGCGATCGGGCGCCTGGAAGGTCAAGCTCCAGGCGAGGCTGCGCCGCCCCGGCCCCACCTGCCCGCCAGTGTACACGTCGAAGAGGGTGATGCGGGTGAGCAGGCCGAGCCGCATCGCGCGGATCGCCGCCTCGATCGCGCCCGCGGTCACCTCGCTGCCGACCACGATCGCCAGGTCGCGCTGCACCGCCGGGAAGCGGGGCAGCGGCTCGTATTTCACGCCGGGCGCGGGCAGGCCGGCGAGCGCGCTGACCGAGAGCTCGGCCGCGAAGACCGGGCCGGGCAGGTCGAACACCTCGCGGGCCGCGAGCGCCACCTCGCCGAACCAGCCCAGCTCGAGCGCGCCCCGCACCAGCCGCGCGCCCCGGCCCGGCTCGAGGAAGGCCGGGACGCGGTCCGCCGGCCAGTCCGCCGTCGCCGCGTCGGTGAGGCCGGCGGCGTGCAGGGCCAGCTCCGCGAGCCCCTTGGCGTCGTGCACGTCCACCCGGTCTCGGGAGCCCGCGAACCACGCGCGCGCAGCGCGCAGGCCGGTCAGCACGAGGCCCAGACGCAGCTCCTCGTGGGCGGGGCGGTCGCCGTCCTCGTCGCGGTGCGGGGCGAAGACGTTGCCCACCTCGAAGAGCCGGGCGTCCGGCATCTGGCGGCTCGCGTTGATCGCGAGGACCTCGAGCAGCCCGGGCAGCAGCGAGGGGCGCAGCACCGAGCGCTCGACCGAGGACGGATTCTGCAGCGCGATCAGGGCGGCCGGGTCGTCCCATCCCATGCGCTTGAGGCGCTCCGGATCGAGGAAGCTCCAGCTCACGCACTCGAAGAGCCCGGCCGCGTTCAGCGCCCGGCTCATCACCCGCGCCACCCGCAGGCCGGACGGGCGCTTGACCGGCATGATCTCGCCGCCGCCCGCGAGGGTCAGCGGGATCTGGTCGTAGCCCCAGATCCGGACGACCTCCTCGACCAGGTCGTCCTCCTGGTGGACGTCGCGGCGGAAGCTCGGCACCACCACCTGCAGGTCCTCGGCGGAGTCGTCCACCGCGAAGCCGAGCGCCTGCAGGATGCGCACCGCCTCGGCCCGCGGCGGGCACGCCCCCACCACCCGCTCGATCCTGGCCGGGCGGAGGCTGATGCGCCGGTGCGGGCGCGGCTCGGCATAGGCGTCGAGCAGCCCGCGGGCCACCGTGCCGCCCCCGAGCTCGGCCATGAGCTGGGCCGCGCGGGCCAGCACGTCCGGCGGGGCCTCGATGTCCCCGCCCCGCTCGAACCGGTACGCGGCATCGGTGGACAGGCCGAGCGCCCTCGACGTCCGGCGGATCGAGCCCGGGTCCCAGTAGGCCGCCTCGAGCAGCACGCCGGTGGTGGAGTCGGTCACCTCGCTGTCGGCGCCGCCCATCACGCCACCGATGCCCACCGCGCGCTCGGGATCGCACACCAGCGCGGTGTCCGGGGGGACCGCGCGCTCCTGGCCGTCCAGGGTCTTGATCCGCTCGCCGGGCCGCGCCCGGCGCACCACCACGGTGTGCTGGGCGAGCGCGTCGAGGTCGAAGGCGTGCAGCGGCTGCCCGAGCTCCCACATGATGTAGTTGGTCACGTCCACCAGGTTGTTGATCGGGCGCAGGCCGACCGCGCGCAGCCGCTGGGCGAGCCAGGGCGGCGAGGGCTTCACGGTGAGCCCGGTGATGACGCGCGCGCAGAAGCGCGGGCAGAGGTCGGTGGCCTGGATGTCGAGCGCGGCGAGCGTGGCCGCCTCCGCCTCGCTCTCGACGACCTGCACCTTGGGGAAGCGGAACGGCGCGCCGGTCAGCGCCGCCACCTCCCGGGCCACCCCCACCACCGAGAGCGCGTCCGGCCGGTTCGGGGTGATCTCGATGTCGAGGATCCAGTCGTCCAGGCCCAGATAGGTCGCGACGTCGGCGCCGAGCGGCGCCTCCGGGGGCAGCACGAGGAGCCCGCGGTGGTCGTCGCTGAGCCCCAGCTCCTTCTCCGAGCAGAGGATCCCTTCCGAGACGACCCCCCGGATCTTGGCCGCCTTCACCTCGCCCAGCCCGGGCAGCCGCGCTCCCGGCGGGGCGAAGGCCGCGCGCACGCCCGGCTCCGCGTTGGGCGCGCCGCAGACCACCGACAGGTGCCGGCCGGGCAGCGCCACCCGCACGAGCCGGTTCACGTGGCCGGCCGCGCTCACCCCGAGGTCGCGCTCGACCGCCTCGATCTCGCCGACCACCACGCCGGTGAGCCCCTCCACCACCGGGGTGATCTGCTCGACCCCGATCCCCGCGTTGGTCAGCCGGTCGGCGAGGGCGCGCGCGTCGAGGTCGGTCTCGACGAACTCCCGGAGCCAGCGCAGCGTGATCTTCATCGGCCGGGCAGGCCCGCGAACTGCTGCAGGAACCGCAGGTCGTTGTCGAAGAAGAGCCGGATGTCGTCGATCTCGTACTTGAGCAGTGCGATGCGGTCGATGCCCATGCCGAAGGCCCAGCCGGTCACCTCTTCCGGGTCGTAGCCCACGTTGCGGAGGACGTTGGGGTGCACCATGCCCGAGCCCAGGATCTCGAGCCACCCCGAGTCCTTGCAGAAGCGGCAGCCGTCGCCGCCGCACTTGAAGCAGCGCACGTCCACCTCGGCGGAGGGCTCGGTGAACGGGAAGAAGGACGGCCGGAAGCGCACGGTGGAGCGGGGGCCGAACATCTCGCGCGCGAAGAGCTGCAGCGTGGCCTTGAGATCGGCCATCGTGATGTGGCGGTCCACCGCGAGGCCTTCCACCTGGTGGAACATCGGCGAGTGGGTCGCGTCCAGGATGTCGCGCCGGTAGACCTTGCCCAGGCAGATGATCCGCACCGGCGGCGGCTGCGCCTTCATGGTGCGGATCTGCACCGGGGAGGTGTGGGTGCGCAGCAGGGTGTCGGGCCCGATGTGGAAGGTGTCCTGCATGTCCCGCGCGGGGTGATCCGGAGGGAAGTTGAGCGCGGCGAAGTTGTAGTAGTCCGACTCCACCTCGGGCCCCTCCGCCACCGAGAAGCCGAGCCCCTCGAAGACCTCGATGATCTCCTCGGTGACCCGCGTGAGCGGATGCACCGCGCCCGGGAACGGGCGGCGGCCGGGCAGGGTGAGGTCCGGACGGGCCCCCTCGAGGGTGCGCCGGTGCTCCTCGCCCCGGAGCGCCTCGAGCCGCGCCGCGATGGCCGCCTCGACCGCGGCCTTGGCCCGGTTGGTCTGCTCTCCGATCTTGGGCCGCTCGGCGGCGGGAACCGAGCCGAGCGAGCGCAGCAGGGTGGTGAGCTGCCCGGAGCGGCCGAGCACCCGCACGCGCACCTGCTCGAGGTCCGACGTGGAGCGGGCCCCGGCGACCTCCGCCAGGGCCCGATCGAGGACCTCCTGGACCCGCGGGTCCGCGGCCACGCTCAGGCGCGCTGGGCGCGAGCCGTCTCGGCCAGCTTGGCGAAGGCCGTCGGATCGGACACGGCCAGCTCGGCGAGGATCTTGCGATCCAGCTCGACGCCGGCCTTCTTGAGCCCCGCCATGAACGCGGAGTAGGACAGCCCGAGCTGCCGGCACGCCGCGTTGACCCGGATGATCCAGAGCGAGCGCGCCCGGCGCTTCTTCTGCTTGCGCCCCCGGTAGGCGAAGGCGCCGGCCCGCAGCACCGTCTCCGCGGCCGGTCGGTAGAGCTTGCGGCGGCCGCCGAAGTAGCCCTTCGCCTGCTTGAGGATCTTCTTCCTGCGCTGGCGGGTCTTGGCCCCGCCCTTTGCCCGTGGCATGTGCTCGTCTCCTTACAGGTACGGAACCAGGCGCTTGAGGCCCGGCTCGTCCACCTTCGAGACCAGGACCTGCTTGCCCAGACGCCGCTTGCGCTTCGGGTCCTTGGCCTCCAGCTTGTGCCGCTTCCAGCCCCGGTTGCGCTTGAGGCGGCCGGTCCCGGTGGCCTTGAGCCGCTTGGCCGCCGCCCGCTTGGTCTTCATCTTTGGCATACGGAGTGCCTTCCCTTCCTCACTAGTGCGGCTTCGGCGAGAGGATCATGCTGAGCATGCGGCCCTCCATCCGGGGATGGTTCTCGATGACCGCGATATCCTGCATGCCCTCCACCATCTTGTTGAGCATCTTCCAGCCCAGCTCGGTGTGCGCCATCTCCCGGCCCTTGAACCGCACCGTGACCTTGGCCTTGTTGCCCTCCTCGAGGAACCGCCGCACGTGCTTGGCCTTGAAGTCGAAGTCGTGCGTGTCGGTCTTGGGCCCGAGCTTGACCTCCTTCACCTGGATCGTCGTCTGCTTCTTGCGCGCGTCCTTCTGCCGCCGCGCCTGGAGATACTTGTACTTGCCGAAGTCCATGATCCGGCAGACCGGCGGCTGCGCCTCCGCCGCCACCTCCACCAGGTCCATGTCCCGCTGGCGCGCCAGCTCGAGCGCCTGGGCGATCGGCAGGATCCCCAGCTGCTCCCCCTCGGCGCTCACCACCCGCACTTCCCTCACCCGAATGCCCTCGTTGATCCGGATGTCCTTTGACTGGATGGCGCGCGCTCCTTCGGTGTGGGGCCGGCTCAGCCGGCGTGCCCCACGGTGAGGGTGGCGGAACGACTGCCGATCTCGGCGGCGAGCTGGGCCACGATGCGCTCCACCGGCACCGCCCCCAGGTCTTCCCCGCTGCGCCGGCGCAGGCTCGCGGTGCCGGCGGCGGCCTCGCGCTCTCCCACGACCAGCATGTACGGGACCTTGCGGAGCTGGGCCTCGCGGATGCGGTAGCCCAGCTTCTCGTTGCGATCGTCGAGCTCGGCGCGGATGCGGGCGGCCCGCAGCGCCGCGAAGACCTTGCGACCATACTCCGCGTGCTTCTCGCTGATCGGGAGCACGCGAGCCTGGACGGGGGCCAGCCAGGTCGGGAAGGCTCCCGCGAAGTGCTCGGTGAGGATCCCCACGAAGCGCTCGTAGGAGCCGAAGATGGCGCGGTGGATCACCACCGGCCGCTTCGCCTGCCCGTCGGCGTCGATGTACTCGCACTGCATGCGCTCGGGCAGCATCGTGAGGTCCACCTGGATGGTGGCGAGCTGCCACTGGCGGCCCAGGGCGTCCTCCACGTCGATGTCGATCTTCGGCCCGTAGAAGGCCCCGCCGCCCTTGTCGAGGTCGTAGGCGAGCCCGTTCGCCCGCAGCGCCTGGTGCAGGGCCTCCTCCGCCTGGTCCCACTGCTGCTCGGTGCCGAGCTTGTCGGGCGGCCGGGTAGCGAGCCGGTACGAGGGTCGCAGCCCGAACGTGGCGTACCACTGCCGCACCAGCTCGAGCAGGTCGGTGATCTCGGCCTGCACCTGCTCGGGACGGCAGTACAGGTGCGCGTCGTCCTGGGTGAACTGCCGTACCCGCACCAGGCCGGAGAGCGCGCCGGAGCGCTCGTTGCGGTGGTCGCGCCCCATCTCCGAGTAGCGGATGGGCAGATCGCGGTAGGAGCGGAGCGCCCGCTTGTAGACGAGGGCGGACTCCGGGCAGTTCATGGGCTTGAGGCTGAAGACCTCGTCCTCCACCTCGAACTTGAACATGTTCTCCTGGTAGAGGTCCCAGTGCCCGGACTGCTCCCACAGCTTCTTGTTCACGAGCAGCGGGGTGGCGATCTCCTGGTAACCGCGGGCGTCGAGGGACTCGCGGGCGAACTTCTCCAGCTCGCGCACCAGCACCATGCCGCCGGGCAGCCAGAAGGGGGCGCCCGGCGCGATGTCGAAGAAGTCGAACAGGTCGAGCTCACGCCCGAGCCTGCGGTGATCGCGCTTGCGCGCCTCCTCGAGCCGCCAGAGATGCCGGTCGAGCTCCTCCTGGGTGAGCCACGCGGTCCCGTAGATGCGCTGCAGCATCGGGTTCCGCTCGTCGCCGCGCCAGTAGGCGCCCGAGCTCGACAGCAGCTTGAAGGCCTTGATCTGCGCGGTCGAGGTCACGTGGGGGCCGCGGCAGAGATCCAGGAAGTCGCCCTGCCGGTAGATCGACACGGTGGGCGCCTCGATGCCGCGGAGGATCTCCACCTTGAACGGCTCGCTCCGCTCCTCGAAGAAGGCGATCGCCCGCTCGCGCGGCATGTCTTCTCGGATGAACGGGTAGTCGCTCTGCACGATCTTGCGCATCTCCTGCTCGATGCGCTCGAGGTCCTCCGGGGTGAAGGGGGTGGCCTTCAGGAAGTCGTAGTAGAAGCCGTCCTCGATGGCCGGCCCGATGGCGACCTTCACCTCGGGGAAGAGCCGCTTCACCGCCTGCGCCATCACGTGGGACGTGGAGTGGCGGAGGGTGGGCAGGGGCTCCGGGAGGCAGTCGAACTCCCCCGCGAAGCTCAGGTGCCGCGATTCTTCAGGCTCGGCCATGACTCTCCCGTCTCGAAAGACAACAAAGCATCACAGGGCTGCGCCCGGTGATGCTCGCAACTCCCTCACTCGCTCACGCGCGACCGGCTAGCGATGCGCACCCCCTGAAGGGCTGCCCGGGAACAGAATGGTAGGCTCGGGCGGTTTCGAACCGCCGACCTCTACCGTGTCAAGGTAGCGCTCTCCCACTGAGCTACGAGCCTACGCCCCGAAAGTCTTGAATACACTACCGGAGGGCCTCATCCCCGTCAAGGGGAACGGCCCGCGGCCAGCCCCTCCAGCACGGTCTCGATCAGGCCCGGGCCGTCCTCCGGCGCGAGGAGGATCCGGGAGGCGGCCAGCATCGGATAGCCGTCCTGGCCCCGGGCCAGATAGTCGGGCACGGCCACCCGGTAGCGGGCGGCCGGCTCGAGGGGCCGCCCCCCGATCCGGACCTCCCCGACACGCTGGCCGGGGGGCCGGACGGCGTCCACCGCCATCTGCAGGCCGGCGGTCTGCAGGTAGTGCCCGGTGGGCCGCGGCAGCTCGTCCACCGAGCGCTCGAGCGCGGCCCGGAGGGCCTCGCCGGTCACCTCGAGCAGGGTCACCGTGTTGCTGAACGGCAGCAGCTCGCGGACGTCGCGCTTGGTGATGGGCCCCGGCGGGATCACGCGGTTGCCGCGGATGGCCCCGCTGTTCAGCAGCCCCACCTCGGCCCCCACCCGGTCGCGGAGCAGGGCCGCGAGGAACCGGCCGAGGGGGGTCTCCTCCCGCCGGATGAGGCTCTCGCGCGCGTCCAGGGCGACCGCGGTCCGCCCGACCTCGACGTCGAGCTCGTGCGCCAGCAGCTGGGCCTGCCCCCGCACGAGCGCCGCCACGTCGGCGGCCTCGGCCACGCGCTCGTCCACCGGGACGAGCCGCTGGCGGCGGCCGATCACCGCGCCGCAGCGCACCTCGTACTCGACCCGGCCCACGTTCAGCGCGTCCGAGCCGGCCTTGACGATCACGGTCCGGCCCGCCTCGTGGAGCATGGGATCGTGGTCGTGCCCGCCCAGGATCGCGTCGAGCCCGAGCGCGGCGGCCAGCTCGCGGTCCTTCGCGAGCGGCAGGTGGGTCACCGCCACCCGCAGGTCCACCGGCTCGAGCGCGGCCAGCGCGGCACGGCCCGCCGCAACCGGCTCCTCGAAGCCCACCGCGGGCCCGGGATTGGACGTACGCGCCGCCTCCGGCGTGGTGAGCCCGACGAGGCCTACGCGCACGCCGTCGAAGTCCCGCACGAGGCCGCGGCGCGCCCCGCCGAAGGGCGCGCCTGCGGCGCGATCGAGCACGTTGGCCGAGAGCCACGTGAAGCGCGACTCGCGCATGCGCTCGACGAGCACCTGCGGCCCGAAATCGAACTCGTGGTTGCCGAAGGTGGCGAGTTCCAGGCCCGCCGCGTTCCAGCCCTCGATCATCTGCGCACCCTGCCGCACCGTCGACGCCAGCGATGGCGAGAGCGTGTCCCCGGCCAGGACGAAGACGGTGTGGGGCGTCTGACGGCGCAGCTCGCGCACCACGGTGGCCACCCGCGCGAGGCCGCCCCGGCCCGCCACCGGCTCGAGCACGTAGACGTCGTTGACGAGCAGCAGCTGCACCCGGACCGGGGCCCGCTCCGCGCAGCCCGTCCGCGCGCACCCGGCCGCGGCGAGCAGCGCCAGCCCCGCCACCAGGCCCCGGGCCAGTTTCGGCGACATGTCAAGCAACCTCGGATCGTTCTGCCGGCGGCTCAAAGAGGTCCAGATGCGAGGCGGCGCCCGACGGCTGCACGCGAGGCGTACTCCTGTACGTTGAGCGTGCAGCCGAGGGCGCCAACGAAGCAGATGGGCCTTTTTCAGCCGCCGGCTAGCGGAGGAACTGGTTGACCAGGCCACTCACGATCTGATACTTGAACTGCCCGTTGATCGCGAGGGTCTGCCTGGCGATCTCGTCCGGGACCGGCGGGAACGGCTGCGCCAGCTTGATGGCGGTCAGGGCGGCGTCGTCGAGGATGGCGGTGCCCGAGGAGTGTCGCAGCTCGAGATAGGCGACGCGACCGTCCTTGGCGATGTGGAACTCGATCAGCAGCTCGCCCTCGATGCCGCGCTCGCCGGCCTGGCGCGGGTAGACCCAGTTGGCCTTGATCCGCTCGCGCACCTTGTTGAAGTAGTCCTGGTACTTCGGCTCGGGCGTGTCGAGCGGGATCGGGGCCCCCTCGACCCCGCCGCGGCCGCCGCCCTGCAGGCCCCCACCGCCTCCCGGCTGCCGCCGCATGCTGTCCAGCGGCGGCCGTGCCACCGCGACCTGGGGCGGCCC
>DATIFV010000020.1:0-3873 GCA_035455085.1 Candidatus Methylomirabilota bacterium
GGGGACGGAGGCCGCGCCGGCCCCGATCCCGGAGCGCGGGACGGGCCCCGACTACTCCCCGGCGGAGGTCGTGCGCACGCCCCAGTTCTGGGCCATCGCCCTCACCCACTTCGCGTGCTGCGCGGCCCACTCGGGCCCGATCTTCCACATGGTCACGAACGCGATCGACCACGGCGTGACCGCGCTCGCCGCCACCACCGTGCTGAGCGCGGCGGGCCTCGCCTCGCTGACCGGCCGCGTGATCTGCGGGCTCCTCGCCGACCGCCTCGGGGCCAAGCGCGTGCTGATCGTGGCCCTCGCGGTCCAGGCGGTCGCGGTGGGGCTCTACCTCGTCACCCGCGAGCTCGCGGGCTTCTACGCGGTGGCGGTCATGTTCGGGCTGGCCTACGGCGGAGTGATGCCCCTCTACGCCATCCTGGTGCGCGAGTACTTCGGGGCCCGGATCATGGGCGCGGTGTTCGGGGCGGTCGGCTCCGTGTCCACCCTGGGCATGGCGCTCGGGCCGTGGGCCGGCGGTTGGCTCTACGATGCGTTCGGGAGCTACTTCTGGCTCTTCCTCGGCTCGTTCGGGATCGGCTTCGGGGCGGTGGCCATCGCCTTCGCGTTCCGGCCGCCGCAGGCGTTGCCCCTGGTGCGGCCGCAGCCGGCGCACTGAGGCGACGCGCATGCGCTACCTGCTGCTCATGTACCGGGACGAGAAGTGGTGGGACGCCAAGCCCGAGGCGGAGCGGGTCGCGATCCGGCAGCAGGCCATCGACGCGAGCGAGGTCCTGCGCGCGCGCGGCATCTACCTGGCCGGCGATCCGCTGCTGCCGACCCACACCGCCAGCACCGTGCGGATCCGCGAGGGCAAGACCGTGACGACGGACGGCCCGTTCGCCGAGACCAAAGAGCAGCTCGGCGGCTACTCCGTCGTGGAGGTCTCGAGCCACGAGGAGGCGGTCCGGATCGCCGCGAGCCACCCGCTGGTGCAGGTCGGCGGCCACTCGATCGAGGTGCGGCCCATCCGGGAGCTTCCGGGCCGGTAAGGCGGCGGCGCGCCGCCGGCCCTTGCCACCCGGCCGAGCCCCTGCGTATGCTGGGCCGGCGCTCATGGCGATCCCGACCCGACGGAGGTGGCTGGGGGCGGTCGTGCTGCTGGCCGGCCTGGCCGCGACGGTGCCGGCGCCCGCCGCCGCGTGGGCCCAGGCGGGCGCTGCGCGGGTCGGGATCCTGTTCTTGGCGAAGCCCGAGGCCGACAACTCCCGGCGGGCCCTCGCGCTTCGCGCGGGGCTGCGCGAGCTCGGCTACGCGGAAGGCCAGAACGTCGCCTTCGAGCTCCGGTACGCCGACGGCAGGCCCGAGCGGCTCCGCGTGCTGGCCGGGGACCTCGTCCGGCTGCCGGTGGACGTGATCGTCGCGGTGGGCTACCAGGCGGCCCTGGCCGCCAAGGCGGCCACCACCACCGTCCCGATCGTCATGGCGCCGGTCGGGGACCCGATCATCCAGGGGCTCGTGACCAACCTGGCCCGGCCCAGCGGCAACATCACCGGGGTGGCCCTCATGAGCCCCGAGATCCGCGCCAAGCGCCTGTCGCTGCTCAAGGAGATGGTGCCGGGAATCGGTCGCGTCGCGGTGGTCGTCAATCCGGCGCGGCGCTCCACCGTCCCCGAGATCGAGAGCACGGCCGCGACCCTCGGCGTCGAGATCGAATGGATCGAGATGACGGGGCCGGAGATGCTCGATGCGTTGCGCCGTCGCCTGCGGACGGCCCGGGTGCACGGGATCTACACCGTGGAGAGCCCTCTGCTGGACGGGATCGCGCCGCGGATCGCGGAGATCGCCCGCGAGCAGAAGCTCCCTTCGGTGTTCCCCTTCCGGGAAGCGGTCGAGGCGGGCGGCCTCATGAGCTACGCCACGAGCTTCGCCGAGACCCAGCGGCGCGCCGCGTCCTTCGTGCACCGCATCCTGAAGGGCGAGAAGCCGGGGGACCTCTCCGTCGAGCAGCCCGATCGGTTCGAGATGGTGGTCAACCTCAAGACCGCGAAGGCGATCGGCGTGACGGTGCCGCCCTCGATCATGGTCCAGGCCAGCCAGGTCATCGAGTAGCCGCGAAGGAGACGGGGTATGGCACCGACATCCACCGAGGCGATCGCGCTCCCCCATCCGCTGGATCCCCTGAGCGCGGCGGAGATCGAGCGCGCGTGGCAGATCGTGCAGGCCGGGCACGCCCTCGGGCCGCGCGTCCGGGCGATCTTCGTCATGCTGCACGAGCCCCCGAAGAAGGTCGCGCTGGCCCACCGCCCCGGCGACGCGGTGGAGCGCGCCGCCTTCGTGGTGCTGATCGACTCCGCGGCGGGGAAGACCTACGAGGCGGTCGTCTCGCTCTCGCAGAGCCGTGTGCTGTCCTGGGAGCACGTGCCGGGCGCGCAGCCCGCGATCGTCCTCGACGAGTTCGTGGACTGCGAGGCCGCGGTCCGCGCCGACCCGCGCTGGCAGGAGGCGATGCGGCGGCGCGGCGTCACCGACCTGAGCCTCGCCATGGTGGACGCGTGGTCCGCCGGCAACTTCGGCTTTCCGGAGGACGAAGGCCGGCGGCTGGTCCGCGCGCTCACCTGGGTGCGGCGGCACCCCACCGACAACGGCTACGCGCGGCCGGTCGCCAACCTCCTGACCGTGGTGGACCTGAACGAGATGAAGGTGCTCCGGGTCGAGGACGGCGGGGTGATCCCGCTGCCGCCGGAGGACGCCAACTACTCGCCCGAGGCGGCGGGGGTGCGGGCCGGCCTCAAGCCCATCGAGATCCGGCAGCCCGAGGGGCCGAGCTTCGAGCTCGCGGGCCGCGAGCTGCGCTGGCAGAAGTGGCGGATGCGGATCGGGTTCACGCCGCGCGAGGGGCTCGTGCTCCACACCGTGAGCTACCAGGACCAGGGGCGGGAGCGGCCGATCCTCTACCGGGCCTCGGTCTCCGACATGGTGGTGCCCTACGGCGACCCACGCCCCACCTACTTCCACCGCAACGCCTTCGACGTCGGCGAGTACGGCATCGGCACCCTCGCCAACGCGCTGCAGAACGGGTGCGACTGCCTGGGCGAGATCCGGTATCTGGACGCGGTGGTCAACGACAGCCGGGGCCGCGCGGTGACCCTGTCCAACGCCGTCTGCATCCACGAGGAGGACGCGGGCATCCTCTGGAAGCACTTCGACTGGCGCCTCGGCGCCACCGAGGTGCGGCGCTCGCGCCGGCTGGTGGTGTCCTCGATCTCCACGGTGGGCAACTACGAGTACGGCTTCTACTGGTACTTCTACCAGGACGGCACCATCCAGCTCGAGGTCAAGCTGACCGGGGTGATCTCCAACGGCGCCGAGCCGCCGGGCGCGCGGCCGCGCTGGGGCGAGCCGGTCGCGCCGGGGGTGTACGGGCCGATCCATCAGCACTTCTTCAATGCTCGCCTGGACATGATGGTGGACGGCCCCGACAACTCGGTCTACGAGGTCAACACGGTCGCGGACGGGCCGGGGCCGGACAACCCGCATCACAACGCCTTCCACGCCGAGGCGACCCTGCTGGCCTCCGAGGCGCGCGCCCAGCGGCTCATCGATCCGCTCGCCGGCCGCTTCTGGAAGATCGTCAACCCGTCGGTGCGGAACCGGCTGGGCGAGCCGGTCGCCTACAAGCTCATGCCCGGCGAGAACGTGCTCCCGTTCGCGGGGCCCGAGGCGGCGGTGACCCGGCGCGCCGGCTTCATGACCAAGCATCTCTGGGTGACCCGTCACGATCCCCGCGAGCGCTACGCCGCCGGGGAGTATCCCAACCAGCATCCGGGCGGGGCCGGGCTGCCGAGCTACGTGCGGGACGACGCGCCGCTCGAGAACACCGACGTGGTGGTGTGG
>DATIFV010000021.1:0-9631 GCA_035455085.1 Candidatus Methylomirabilota bacterium
CGGGCGGCCTACACCGAGGCCGATCTGGGTGCGGCCGCGCGGGACTGCCACGTCATCCTCGCCTCGCATCTCGACTCGATCACCGCGGCCGTGATGGAGGCCGCTCCCGGTCTCCGGCTCGTCATCGTGCCGTTCATCGGCACCGACAAGATCGACATCCCGGCTGCCGCGCGTCTCGGAATCCTGGTCGCCAACAGCCCGACCCCCGAGAACTTCATCGCGGTGGCCGAGGCCACCATCGCGGTGACCCTGATGCTGCAGAAGCGGATCAAGCACAACGAGGCCAAGCTGCGCCGGGGCGAGTGGGCGCAGCGGGGAGACCGCGGTGAGTTCCTCTTCGGCAAGACGGTGGGGCTGGTCGGCCTCGGCCGCGTGGGCTCGCACGTGGCCCGGCGCCTGGTCAACTGGGACGTCCGGCTGCTCGCGGCCGACCCGTACGTCTCCGAGGAGCGGGCGCGGGCGCTCGGGGCCACCCGGGTGGACCTGGCGACGCTGCTCGCCGAGAGCGACGTGGTGTCGCTGCACGCCTCGCTGACCGACGAGACGCGCGGCCTCGTCGGCGAGAAGGCCCTGCGGGCCATGAAGCCCACTGCGGTCCTGATCAACACCGCTCGGGGCGAGATCGCGGACGAGGAGGCGATCGCGCGGGCCCTCACCGAGGCCTGGATCGCGGGGGCCGCGCTCGACGCGTTCACCCGCGAGCCCCTGCCCGCGGCGAGCCCGCTCCGCGCCGTCGATCCGGAGCGCCTGATCCTCACGCCCCACAACGTGAGCCACAGCGAGGCGGGCCGCACGGCCAACCTGCGGCTCGCCCTCGAGCAGATCCTGGCCGCCGGCCGCGGCGAGCCGCCCGCGCACTGCGTGAACCCGGAGACGATTCCCCGCTGGAGGACTGCATGAGCCAGGCGGCCTATCCCATCCTCGATGCCGACGGCCACATCACCGAGTCCCTCGAGCAGGTCGCGAAGTACCTCGACGAGCCGTACCGGCGGCGGCCCACGAACTTCTCCTTCTACCCGTGGGACGGCTGGGACCGGCGCCTGCTCGGCACCCTGGGGGACGCCGCGGGCACCGCGGAGGCCTGGCTCCGGGCGCTCGACCGGGGCAGCATGGACCAGGTCGTCCTCTACCCCACCCTCGGGCTGTTCCTCTCCTTCCTCCACGACCGCGAGTGGGCGGTGGCCCTCTGCCGGGCCTACAACACGTTCCTCCACGAGGAGTTCGTGAAGAAGAGCCCGCGCCTGCACGCGGTCGCGCTCCTGCCGGTGCAGGATCCCGACGCGGCCGCGCGCGAGCTGCGCCGCGCGGTGACCGAGCTGGGGCTGGTCGGCGCCATGCTCGCGGCCGACGGCAGTCACCTGCTGGGCGACGCGCGCTTCCTGCCCGTCTACGAGGAGGCCGACCGGCTCGACGTGATGCTCGGCATCCACGCCTCCGGCTCGCACCTGGGGGGCGGCGGGGTCGAGCTCTTCCCGCGCTTCATCCAGGCCCACACCTGCTCGCACGCCTTCGGGCAGATGCGGCAGATCACCTCGATCGTCTTCGAGGGGATCCCGGAGCGCTTCCCGCGGCTGCGGATCGCGTTCCTGGAGGCGGGATGCGGCTGGGCGCCCTACTGGACGGAGCGCATGGACGACGAGTACGCCAAGCGCGCCGCGGAGGCCCCCGCGCTCACCCGCAAGCCGAGCGACTACGTGCGGAGCGGGTCCATCTTCTTCTCCTGCGAGGCGGACGAGTGGCTGCTCCCGCAGGCCCTGAAGCTCATCGGCGAGAACCAGGTGGTCTACGCCTCCGACTTCCCCCACTGGGACCACAGCTATCCCGGCTCGCTCGACGAGATCCGCGACCGCGGCGACATCACCGACGCCCAGAAGCGCAAGATCCTCTCCGACAACACCCGGAGGCTCTACGGGCTCAAGGGCTGAGGCGGACGCCTCGGCCCCCGTCGCGCTCATCGGCGCCCGCAAGCGCTACGGGGACGTCGAGGCCCTGCGCGGGATCGACCTCACCATCCACCGCGGCGACGTGGTCGCGATGCTCGGCCCGAACGGCGCGGGCAAGACCACCTCGATCAGCCTGATGCTCGGCCTGCGCCGGCCCACCGCGGGCCAGGCGCGCCTGTTCGGGCGGCCGCCCACCGACCGGCGCGCCCGCAGCCGCTGCGGGGTGATGCTGCAGGAGTCCGGCATCACCAGCGTGCTCACGGTGCGCGAGATCGTCGACGTGTTCCGCGCCTACTATCCGGCCCCGCTCCCCGCCGCGCGCGCCATCGAGATGGCCGGGCTCGCCGAGCAGGCGGCCGCGCGCATCGGCACCCTCTCGGGCGGCCAGCGCCAGCGCCTCTACTTCGCGCTCGCGATCTGCGGTGATCCCCACATCCTCTTCCTGGACGAGCCGACCGTGGGCATGGACGTGGAGGCCCGGCGCGCGTTCGTGGCCAGCATGCGCACCCTCGCCGACTCCGGCAAGACCATCGTGTTCACCACCCACTACCTGCGCGAGGCCGAGGAGCTCGCCCGGCGCATCGTGGTGATCGACCTCGGCGCGGTCATCGCCGACGCGAGCCCCGAGGAGCTGAAGGCGCGGGTGCCCGGCAAGAAGATCACCCTGACCGCAGGCCGCCCGCTCGGACCCGCCGATCTGGACGGCCTGCCCGCGCAGGTGCTGAGCGCGGCCGGGGAGCGCCTCACCCTGCTGAGCAACGAGCCCGCGGTGGTGCTGCGGGAGCTGTTCCGCCGCGGCGTGGACGTGACGGACCTGGAGGTGACGGGCGCGGACCTGGAGGAGGCCTTCCTCGCCCTCACCCGGCGGCCCGAGGGGGTGCGATGACCGCGGCCGCCGACGCGAAGGCCGAGGTCGCGCCGCTCGGGCGCATGCTGCTGGCCCAGACGTGGAGCGAGCTGCGCATCCGCTGGCGTATCCCCGCCTTTAGCCTCACCATCGTCGCGCTGCCGGTGCTCTTCTTCACGTTCTTCGGGCTGCCCTTCGCCCGGCAGACCTTGCCCGACGGCACGAGCCTCGGCGCCTACCTGCTCGCCTCGTTCGCGGCCTACAGCGTGGGCAGCGTGATGGTGTTCGGCTTCGGCATCGGGGTGTCCACCGAGCGGGGCCTCAAGGTCGACGTGCTCATGCGCGCCACCCCGATGCCGCCCGCCATCGCGATCCTGGCCAAGGTCCTGAACGCGCTCGCCTACGGGCTGCTCTCGCTGGTGATCCTGATCGGCTACGGCATCGTGGTGGGCGGCGTGCGCCAGGGCCCGACCGTCTGGCTCGACATGATCGCGTGGCTGCTGCTGGGCTCGGTGCCCTTCATCGCGCTGGGCTTCGCGATCGGCTATCTCTGCGGGCCCAACGTGGCCCCCGCGGTCGCCAACCTGGTGTACCTGCCGCTGTCCTTCGCCTCGGGGCTCTTCATGCCGCTGCCCCAGCTGCCCGGCTTCGTGCGCGGCATCGCCCCCTACCTGCCCGCCTACCACTACGGCCAGCTCGGCTGGCGCGCGATCGGGGCCAACACCGAGCCCCTGGCGATCTCCCTCGCCTGGCTTGCCGGCTACACCCTGGTCTTCCTGGCCATCGCCCTCCGCGCCTACCAGCGCGAAGAATCCCGCAAGTTCGGCTAGCCCTACATCGCCGCGCGCTTGGCGCGGAGGGTCTGGATGTCGGCGGGGGAGTAGCCGAGATCGGCGAGGACGGTGTCGGTGTGCTCGCCGCGCAGCGGTGCGGCGCGGCGGACGCCGGGGGACATGCGGGAGAAGTGGAGCGGGGTACCGACCACCGGGATCTCGCCGAGCTTCGGATGTCGCACCCGCTGGACGATGCCGCGCTCGGCGGTCTGGGGGTCGTTCATCACCTGGTCCACCGTGTTCACCGGGGTGGCGGGGACGTCCGCTTCCTCGAGACGCTTGAGTAGCGGCTCGCGGTCGAGCGCGCCGATGGTCCGCTCCAGGATGCCCTCGAGCTCGGCACGGTTGGCCACCCGCCCCTGGTTCTTCTCGAAGCGCGGATCGGCGGCCAGGTCGGCGAGGCCGAGCGCCTTGGCCAGCTTCTGCCAGAAGCGATCGTTGGCGGCCGCGATGAAGATCCACTGCCCGTCTCGGCACTTGAAGTTGCGGTAGGGCGACAGCGACGGGTGCCCGGAGCCGAGCGCGCGGGGCAGCGCGCCGGTCAGCAGGTAGCCCTCGGCGTGGAAGGCGAGCAGGCTCACCGCGGTCTCCAGCAGCGAGCCGTCCACGCGCTGGCCGAGCCCGGTCCTCTCGCGCTGGATGATGGCGTTGGAGACGCCGAGCGCGCACAGGATACCGGTGGTGAGGTCGAGGAAGGAGACCCCCGCCCGCACCGGCTGGCCCCCGGGCTCGCCGGTGATGGACATGATGCCGCTGAAGGCCTGCATGAGAGCCTCGTAGCCCGGGCTGTCCTTGCGCGGCCCGGTCCGGCCGAACGCCGAGACCGAGCAGTAGATCAGCCGCGGATTGATCGCGGCCAGCACGTCGTAGCCCAGGCCGAACGACTCCATGGTCCCGGTGCGGAAGTTCTCGATGACCACGTCCGCTGTCTTCACCAGGCGCTTGACCACCTCCACCGCCTCCGGCGTCTTGAGGTCGAGCGCGATCCCCCGCTTGTTCCGGTTGAAGAGCAGGTACGCGGCGGCCTCGCCGTCCTTGTGGGGCGGCCACGTGCGCGACTCGTCGCCGGGGCCGGTGTCCTCCACCTTGATGACGTCGGCGCCCAGATCGGCCAGGAGCGCCCCGCACCAGGGGCCGGCGATGACGCGGGAGAGATCGATGACGCGGATACCGTCGAGCGAGAGCGACGCGGACCGGGGAGGAGGATTCATGGCGCGTACTATACCGCCGTTGGCGGTGTATATTCACCCCCCGGAGGCGCGACCATGGAGCTCTACGACGTGATGCGCACCACGTTCTCGGCCCGCGAGTTCACCCCCGACCCTCTCCCCGACGAGGCGCTCTACCGGATCCTGGACCGCGCGCGCTTCGCTCCGAGCGGGGGCAACCGCCAGGGCTGGCGGGTGATCGTGGTGCGCGACGCCCGGACCCGCGCGGGGCTGGCCGCGGCGACCGTTCCCGCGGCAAAGCGCTACGCGGCCCAGGTTCAGGTCGGCGAAAGTCCGTGGAACACGATCGACCGCACCCGGGTGGATCCGGCCACCATCGAGCGCACCCCCGCGCCGCCGCGCCTGATCGAGCCGGTGCTCAAGGCGCCGGTGGTCCTGGTGGTGTGCGTGGATCTCCGGGTCGTGGCCTCGATGGACTCGGAGCTCGACCGCGTGGGCGTGATCAGCGGCGCGTCCATCTACCCGTTCGCCTGGAACATCCTGCTCGCGGCCCGCCACGAGGGCTACGGCGGTACCATCACCACTCTCGCGGCGGCCCGGGAGCCCGAGGTGCAGGCCCTGCTCGGCCTGCCCGCCCACGTGGCGCTGGCCGCGGTGATGCCGCTCGGCCGGCCCGTGAAGGCCATCACCAAGCTCCGGCGGAAGCCGGTCGAGGAGTTCGCGATGCTCGAGCGCTGGGGCGGGCCGCCGCTTCAGCCCGGCCGCCCCGCCTGACCGGGGCCCGCGGTGGACGTCTCCTGCGCCTTCCCGCCGGTCCCGGCCACCCCGGAGCACATCGCCCTCGCCGAGCGCCTCGGCTACCGCCGCGCCTGGGTCTACGACACGCCGGCGCTGCAGCTCGACGTGTGGATGACCTTGGCCCGCGCGGCGGAGCGCACGCGGCGCATCGAGCTGGGCCCCGGCGTGCTCATCCCGAGCCTCCGCCACGTCGTCGTCACCGCCGCTGCCGTCGCCACCCTGGTGGACATGGCACCGGGCCGAGTGAACGTGGGCATCGGCTCCGGCTTCACCGGCCGCATGGCCATGGGGCAGCGGCCCAACCCGTGGCGCGCGGTCGCGCTCTACGCGCGCCAGCTCCGCGCGCTCCTCGCCGGGGAGACCGTGGAGGTGGACGGGGCCCTCACCCGGCTCCTGCACGGCACCGGCCAGGCGCCGCCCCGGCCGATCCGGGTGCCGTTCGTGTTCGGCACGCGCGGGCCCAAGGGCGAGGCGGTGGCGCGCGCGGAGGGCGACGGGGTGTTCTCGGTCGCCCCCACGCCCGGCTTCGCCTGGTCCATCCTGCTCACCCTGGGCACGGTGCTCGAGCCCGGGGAGCCCGCCGACGCCCCGCGGGTGCTGGACGCGGCGGGGGCGGGGGCGGCGGTACTCCTGCACCGCGCGTACGAGTACCGCAGCGTGCCGGGTCTCGACCTGGCCGCGCTGCCCGGCGGCTCCGAGTGGCGGGCCGCGATCGAGGCGGTGCCCGCGCGCGAGCGGCATCTGCGCACCCACGCCGGCCATCTCACCGAGCTGAACCCGGTCGACCGCGCGGTGGTCAGCGGAGATCTGATCCGGCGCGTCACCTTCACCGGCGAGGCGCCGGCGCTGCGCGCCCGGATGGACGAGCTGGCCGCGCGCGGCGTGACCGAGATCGCCTACCAGCCCTCGGGGTGCGACGTCCCGCGCGAGCTGACCGCCTTCGCGCGCATGGCCGGCATCGGCTGACCGCGCCGCCCCGCGGTCACGGGGCTCCGGCCCCCGGGTCCCGCCGCAACAGCTCCAGGATCCGCTCGCCGGTGATCTCCCCGGGGATCAGCACGTGGTCGGCCCCCGCGCGCAACAGATCCTCCAGATCGGTCTTCTCCTCCCCGATCATCACGATGACCGCGCGGGGCGCGAGGCGCCGCAGGTTGCCGACCAGCCGCCGGGTGCTGATGCCCTTCAGGAAGGTGTCGGAGATGGTCGTCACCACGATGCGCGTCTCCTCGATCCCCAGGTGCTCGAGCTCGTCGGGGTTGGCGAGGTCGCCGTACTCCCAGCGGAACCCGCGCGCCCGCACCCCGTGGGCCCGGTTCGCCGCGTAGTCCACCAGGGTGATCCGCGCCTTGAGCTGCGGGGCGTGGGCCTCCACGAGATCCAGCACCGCCTCCGCGATGCGGAAGTGGCCCAGGAGCACGATCTCCCGGGCGGGTGGCGCGTCCGCGCCGGGGGCACGGCCCGCGGGGGCCCCCGCCCGGCGGGAGAAGGGCGCGACGAGCCATCGCGCGATGCGGTCGTTCCAGGTGATGAGGTAGGGCGCGAGCAGGGAGGTCAGGATCATCGCGGTGAGCACCACCGCGCTCACCCGCTCCGACACGTGCCCGTAGCCGGCGCCCAGGGTCAGGATCACCAGCGAGAACTCGCTGATCTGGGCGAGGTTGAGCGCGGTGACGGCGCCCGCGTAGGCGCCCTCGCCGAGCAGGACCGCGGCCGGCACCACCGAGATCGCGCGGCTCAGCAGCACGAAGACCACGATCAGGAGCGCCTGGCCGAGCACGTCCGCGCTCGGCACCGGCACCTTGAGGCCGAGCGAGACGAAGAAGAGCGTGACGAAGAAGTCGCGCACCCCGGTGACCTTCGAGATGACGTCGGCCCCGTAGGGGAAGGCCGAGATGCTCAGCCCCGCGATCAGCGCGCCCATCTCCCGCGACAGCCCGAGCTGGTGCGCGAAGCCGCTGATGAAGAAGCACCACGCCACCGACGAGATCAGCACCAGCTCCGGCCGCCGCGCCGAGGCCTCGAGCAGCGGGGCCAGGAGGTAGCGGCTGGCCAGGAAGGCCACCCCGACCAGGACCGCGCCCCCCGCGATGGACTGGGCGATCCGGAGCACCCCGGGCTCGGCGAGGCTGGGCTGCACCGCCATGAAGAGGATGGCCCAGATGTCCTGCACCACCAGGACGCCCAGAGTGAGCCGGCCCGACAGGATCTTCAGCTCGAACTTCTCGCGGAGCAGCTTGACCACGATCAGGGTCGAGCTGAGCGAGATGACGATGGCGAGGTACACGAGATCGAAGCGCCCCTGCCCGACCCGGTAGCCGAGCCAGGTGAAGAAGGCGAGGCCGAGCAGGGAGTTGACCACGAACTGGGCGACCCCCAGGCCGAGCATCGAGCGGCCCAGCCGCCGAAGCTCCCGCAGGTCGATCTCGAGCCCGATGATAAACAGCAGCAGGATCAGGCCGATCTCGGCGATCAGCTCGATGCTCTCCGCGTCGGTGACGAGCCCGAAGCCCATCTGGGAGCTGAGCAGGATGCCCCCGGCGATGTAACCCAGGAGCAGGGGCTGCCGGAGCAGCCGGGCCACGTGGCCCAGCAGCGCGGCGAACAAGATGCCGAGGGCGATGTCGCGGAGCAGCGTCACGTCGTGCGGCACGGGTCGCGGGCACCTCGGTCTTGAGATAGAATCGGTCGCCGTATCCTAACCAACTTTGCGGTCCCTGAGGAGGATCTCGTGGAGCGACGCACACTGGGCAAGAGCTCCCTGGCGGTCTCGGCGATCGGGCTCGGCTGCATGTCCATGTCCAACGTCTACGGCAAGGGCGACGACGCGGAGTCCATCGCGGTCATCCACCGGGCGCTCGATCTGGGGGTGAACTTCCTCGACTCCTCCGACATGTACGGCTGGGGGCAGAACGAGGAGCTGCTCGCCAAGGCCCTTCGCGGCCGGCGCGACCAGGTCGTGCTCGCCACCAAGTTCGGCAACCTGCGCAAGCCCGACGGGACCGCGGGGGTGAACGGCCGGCCGGAGTACGTTCCCCAGGCCTGCGACGCGAGCCTCAAGCGCCTCGGGGTGGACACCATCGACCTGTACTACCAGCATCGGGTGGATCCGAGCGTGGCGATCGAGGAGACGGTCGGCGCGATGGCCCGCCTGGTCGAGGCGGGCAAGGTCCGCTATCTCGGCCTGTCCGAGGCGGCGCCGGCCACCGTGCGCCGCGCCCACGCGGTGCACCCGATCACCGCGCTGCAGTCCGAGTTCTCGCTGCTCTATCGGGCCGAGGCCGAGGAGACGCTGCCCACCCTGCGCGAGCTCGGCATCTCCTTCGTGGCCTACTCGCCGCTCGGTCGCAGCCTGCTGACCGGCGGCACCCGCTCCGCCGAGGAGATCCCCGCCGACGACCGCCGGCGCGACCATCCGCGCTTCCAGGACGAGAACCTCAAGAAGAACCTCGCGCTGCTGAAGCCGCTCGAGGACATGGCCCGCAAGAAGGGCTGCACGCCCGGCCAGCTCGCGCTGGCCTGGCTGCTCGCCCGGGGGCGCGACATCGTGCCCATCCCGGGCACCAAGCGAAAGGCCCGGCTGGAGGAGAACGTGGCGGCGGCCGAGGTGCGGCTCACCCCCGAGGAAGCGACCGCGCTCCAGGAGGCGATCCCGGTCGGGGCGGCGGCGGGAACGCGCTACCCGGGGCCCGCGATGAAGGCAGTCTACATCTAGGCCGCGCCGACCGTGGGTGACTGGCTCGAGACCTACCGCGGCACCGTCTTCCGCTGGGAGGTGGACCACAACGACCACCTGACGGTGGCGTACTACTTTTCGCGCATCGCGGACGCGGGCGCGGCGATGCTGGCGACGATCGGTCTCTCCCATTCCGCCGCCCGCACCGCCGACTGCTTCGTCCGCTACCAGCGCGAGCTGCGGGTCGGGGACATCATGCACATGGAGAGCGGCGTGATCTCGGTGGACGCCGACGCTCTGGTGCTGGGACACAAGCTCTTCGACACCGGCGCGGGTGTCCTCTGCACCACGGTGGAGCAGCGCGTGCG
>DATIFV010000022.1:0-2560 GCA_035455085.1 Candidatus Methylomirabilota bacterium
CCTCGTGGGCTCGCCCGGACGCGCCGGCCCGCGTCACGGTCGCGGCGGACCGGCAGCTCGAGTCCGGGCAGGCGGCTCTCATCCTGGGCACGACCCTCTCGGTGCGCATCACGGGCAGCGCGTGAGCCGGGAGGGAGCCCAGTACGACCTGGTCGGGCTGGGAGAGGTGATGCTGCGGCTCGCCGCGCGCCCCCCGCAGCGCCTCGAGCAGGCCTCGGACCTGGACGTGCAGATCGGGGGCACCGAGGCCAACGTGGCGGCCGCCTGCGCGCGCCTCGGCCTGCGGACCGCGGTGATCTCGGCGCTGCCCTCCGAGCACGCCTGGGGAGACCGCATTGTCCGCGAGCTGACCGGCCACGGGGTGGATTGTCGGGGGGTCCTGCGCCGTCCCGGGCAGCGGATGGGGCTCTACTTCATCGAATACGGCATGACTCCGCGCCCGGTGAGGATCCTCTACGACCGCCGCGATTCGGCCTTCAGCCGGCTCGTGCCCGAAGACGTGGACTGGGCCCTGGTCCGCGGCGCCCGGCTCGTCCACCTCACCGGAGTGACCGCCGCGCTGGGCGGCAACCTCCGCGACGTCGTCCGCCGCGCCATCGCCGAGGCCGTCGGCGCGGGCGTGCCGGTCTCGTTCGACGTCAACTACCGCTCGCGCCTGTGGAGCCCCAAGGAGGCGCGCGACTTCCTCGGCGAGATCCTCCCGCGCGTGCGCCATCTCTTCATCGGGGCCGACGACGCGGCCACCGTGTTCGAGCTGGAGGGATCGCCCGAGCGCGTGCTCGAGGGGCTGCGCGGGTTGGCCCCCGCGGCCACCATCGCGCTCACGCTCGGCGAGGCCGGCGCCGCGGTGCTGACCGCGGGCGGGATCCACCGGCCTTCCCGGCGGTACGTGGTGTCGGTGGTGGATCGGGTGGGGGCGGGCGACGCCTTCGCGGCCGGCTTTCTCTGGGCCACCTTGCTCGGCCGGGACGCCCAGCAGGCCGTCGACGCCGCCACCGCCCTGGCCGCGCTGAAGTGCACCATCTGGGGAGACGTGCCGATCGTGTCCCGGGCAGAGCTCGAGGAGCTTCTGGCCACGGACAGTACCGAGATCAGACGCTAGACCGGCCCGTGGCGCGCTCCGCGGTTCTCGTCCACAATCCGGGCTCCGGTCAGCAGCGCGATCGGTTTCACTCCATCACCCGGATGGTCGACGTCCTGCGCCGGCACGACATCGCGGTCACGCCCCGGATCACCGCCGCTCCCGCCGACGCCACCCGGCTCACCGCGGAGGCGGTGGCGGCCCACGTCGATCTCGTGATCGTCCACGGTGGTGACGGGACCGTCAACGAGGCCATCCAGGCGCTGGTCGGCACGGTCACCCCGCTGGCGGTATGGCCCAGCGGGACGTCCAACGTCCTGGCCCGCGAGCTGGGGCTGCCCGGCAGCCTGGACCTCGCGGCCCGTGTCATCGCGGGCGGCGCGATCCGGCGAGTGTCGGTCGGTCGCGCGGGCGAGCGGTACTTCCTGCTGATGGCGGGGGTGGGCCTCGACGCCGAGGTACTGCGCTCGGTCCATCCCGGGCTCAAGCGCCTGACCGGGGAGGGCGCCTACTGGATGGCCGGCCTGCGCCAGCTCACCGACTGGAACCCGGTGCCCTTCACGGTGGAGACGGAGGGCGGCCGGCACAGCGCCACCTTCGCGGTGGTGGCGAACGCGGCCTCCTACGGCGGCGGGCTCCGCTTCGCTCCCGAGGCGAGCATGGACGACGACCTGCTCGACCTGTGCCTCTTCGACTCGACGCAGCGCCACCGCTTCGCCCGGTACCTGGCCGCCGCCCTCAGCGGCTCGCATCTGGGCATGCCCGGCGTGAGCTACGTGAAGACGCGGCGGGCGGTCGCCCACGGGCCGGACAGCCGCTTCGTGCACGTCGACGGCGAGCTGCTCGGCCGGCTGCCGGTCGCCTTCGACTGCGTGCCGGCCGCGCTCTCTCTGGTGGTTCCCTAGGATGGTATAGTCTGCGCTGATGGCCGATGCGGCGCGGGGCGCCGAGCGCATCCTCGAGGGGCTCAACCCGCCCCAGGCGGCCGCGGTCACTCACGAGACCGGCCCGCTGCTGATCATCGCGGGCGCCGGGACCGGCAAGACCACCGTCATCACCCGCCGCATCGCCTACCTCATCGCCACCCGCCGGGCGCGGCCCTCCGAGATCCTCGCGCTCACGTTCACCGACAAGGCCGCGGCCGAGATGGAGGAGCGCGTCGACACCCTCGTGCCGTACGGCTACGCCGACGTGCAGATCTCCACCTTCCACGCGTTCGGCGACCGGCTGATCAAGGAGAACGCGCTCGAGCTCGGGCTCACCCCCG
Source organism: Candidatus Methylomirabilota bacterium (assembly GCA_035455085.1). Taxonomy (GTDB): domain Bacteria; phylum Methylomirabilota; class Methylomirabilia; order Rokubacteriales; family CSP1-6; genus CAMLFJ01. Next base: position 2,349 of record DATIFV010000022.1, read on the forward strand.
ACTTCCGGGTGCTCACGCGGGCCGAGCAGGTCATCTTCCTGCGCGATCACCTCTTCGAGTTCCCGCTCAGGCACTACCGGCCGCTCGGCGATCCCACCCGGCACCTGCAGGCGATCCTGACCCAGTTCAGCCGGCTCAAGGACGAGGACGTGGGCCCCGACGAGTACCTGACCCTGGCCGAGCGGCTGCTCACCGCCGCGACCGACGACGAG
>DATIFV010000023.1:0-2100 GCA_035455085.1 Candidatus Methylomirabilota bacterium
ATCGCCACACTCCCGAGATCGAGCAGGAGCTGTCCGCGCTCGCCGGGCGGCCGGTGGTGGTGAGCTTCACCCCTCACCTCGTGCCGCTGAACCGGGGCCTGTTCACCACCGCATCCGTCCCGCTCACCCGGCCCGCGACCACCGCGGAGCTGGTCGCGCTCTACCGCGAGTTCTACGCGGGCGAGCCGTTCGTGCGGGTGCTCGACGAGGGCCAGCGGCCCACGACTCGCTCGGTGGTGGGCTCGAACTTCTGCGATGTCACGGTGGTGGCCGACCCGCGCACGCAGCGCGCGGTCTGCGTGTCGGCGCTCGACAACCTGGGCAAGGGCGGCTCCGCCAACGGCATCCAGAGCCTCAACATCATGAGGGGGTGGGACGAGCGGACCGGTCTCGAAGCGCCTCCGGTGTATCCGTAGCCCGCATGCCGGACTTCCAGTGGCTGGAGGGTGGCATCACCGCCGTGCCCGGCATCCTCGCCTCCGGGATCGCGGCGGGCATCAAGGCCAGCGGCAAGAAGGACCTCGCCCTCGTGTACTCCTCGTCGCCCGCGCGCGCGGCCGCGGTCTTCACCACCAACCAGATCAAGGGCGCGCCGGTCCTGGTCTCGCAGGAGCACGTGCGGGACGGCCGGGCCCAGGCCATCCTCGCCTCCGCGGGCTGCTCCAACGTCTGCACCGGTGAGCAGGGGGTGAAGGACGCGCGCGAGATGACCCGGATCACCGGGGAGCTGCTCCGCATCCCGCCGCGCCAGGTCCTGATCGCCTCCACCGGGGTGATCGGCCAGCCCCTGCCCATGGACAAGATCCGGGCCGGGCTGCCCAAGCTGGTGAAGGGGCTCTCGCCGCAGGGAGGACGCCTCGCCGCCGAGGCGATCATGACCACCGACACGCGGCCGAAGGAAGCGGCCCTGCGGGTCGACGTGGCCGGGCGGCCGGTGACCATCGGCGGCATCGCCAAGGGCGTGGGCATGATCGAGCCGCACATGGCGACCATGTTCTGCTTCCTCGCCACCGACGCGATGGTGGCGCGCGACTCGCTGCCGCGCGTGCTCCGGCGCGCGGTGGACGGCTCGTTCAACCGCATCACGGTGGACGGCGACCAGTCCACCAGCGACACGGTGGCGCTGCTCGCCAACGGGCTCGCCGAGAACGCGCCGCTCGAGCGGGGCGGCAAGGGCCTGCGCCAGTTCGCGCGCGCCCTCGAGGCCATCGCCGAGCGGCTCGCCCGCATGCTCGTGGAGGACGGAGAAGGCGCGACCAAGCTCGTGGAGATCGCGGTGCGCGGCGCACGCACCCGGCGCGAGGCGGTGCTGGCCGCCCGCTCGGTGGCCAACTCGCCGCTCGTGAAGACCGCGATCAACGGCGCCGACCCCAACTGGGGCCGCATCATGATGGCCCTCGGCAAGGGGCCGGCTCGGGTGGCGGCCGACCGGGTAGCCATCGCGATCGGCGGCGAGTCGCTCGTGGAGAAGGGGATGCTGCGGGCGGGAGCCCGGATCGACCGGATCCACGAGGTGATGGGCGGGCCGAGCTACACCATCGCGATCGACCTGGGTCTGGGCCGGGGCGAGGACTCGGTGTGGACATCGGACCTCAGTGAGGAGTACGTTCGAATCAACGCGAAGTACACGACCTAACACACACGGTTGCGAGCTTCGGTCTCCGCGGGCCGCGTCGGCCCCCGGGGAAGTGTCGCCCCCCTTTCCGGGGGCCGGCCGCTCGCGACCGGAGGCCAACCGAACGACGACGGAAAGGAACGCCGGACCATGGCAACGCTGACCATGAAGGAGCTGCTGGAGGCCGGGGTGCACTTCGGCCACCAGACCAAGCGCTGGAACCCGAAGATGCAGAAGTACATCTTCGGGGAGCGCAACGGCATCTACATCATAGATCTACAAAAGACCCTCAAGAAGTTCCGCGAGGCCTACGCCTTCGTGCGCGACCTCGCCGCCGACGGCGGCACGGTGCTGTTCGTGGGCACCAAGAAGCAGGCCCAGGAGACGGTGCTGGAGGAGACGGCCCGCTGCGGGCAGTTCTACGTCAACCACCGCTGGCTGGGCGGCACCCTCACCAACTTCGCCACCATCCGGAAGTCGATCGC
>DATIFV010000024.1:0-4325 GCA_035455085.1 Candidatus Methylomirabilota bacterium
GATCGTCCTCGGCCCAGTCCACCTGGATCTTCTGGGCGATGAACTTCTCGATCGGCTCCAGGGCGAGCGCGCCCGCCTCGTCCACCAGGCTGATCGCCTTGCCGGCGGCGCCCGCCCGCGCGGTGCGTCCGATGCGGTGCACGTAGTCCTCCGCGTCCTGCGGCATGTCCCAGTTGACCACGTGGCTCACGCCCTCGATGTGCAGCCCGCGCGAGGCCACGTCGGTGGCGACGAGGATCGGCAGCAGCCCGTCCTTGAAGTCGTTGAGGATCTTGAGGCGCTTCTTCTGGTCCACGTCGCCGGTGAGGGCCCGCGCCTGCCAGCCGTTGCGGCCCAGGCGGTCCTCGAGCCGCCGCGCCTCCTCGCGCGTGTTCGAGAAGATCAGGATCCGGCTGCCGCCCTCCCGGCGGAGCAGCCCGAGCAGGAGGTTGAACTTCTCCTCGCGGCCGACGTGGTAGAGGACCTGTTCGGCCTTCTCCGCGGTCTTCTGCTCGGGGGTGATGGTGATCTGGGAGGGATTGTTCATGAACTCCCAGGTCAGCTCCATCACCCGGAAGGAGAGAGTGGCCGAGAACAGGAACGACTGCCGCTTCTCGGGCTTGGGCAGCCGCCGCAGGATGAAGCGGAGATCGGCGATGAAGCCCATGTCGAACATCCGGTCGGCCTCGTCGATGACGAGCACCTCGACCCGGCCCGGCGACCACACGTGCTGCTTGAGGTAGTCGATGAGCCGGCCCGGGGTGCCGACCAGCACGTCGCAGCCCTCCCGGAGCTCCTCGCGCTGCTTGTTGTAGTCGATGCCCCCGTAGACCGACAGGATGCGCAGGCCGGTGTGGGCCCCGAGCAGCCGGGCGTCGGCCTCGATCTGCACCACCAGCTCCCGGGTGGGCGCGATGATGAGCACGCGGGGCGCGGTCGCCCCGCTGCGGGCGGGCGCGGGCGTGGTCAGGCACCGCGTGAAGGCCGCGATCAGGAAGGCCGCGGTCTTGCCGGTACCGGTCTGCGACTGGCCGGCCACGTCCTTGCCGCGCAGGGCCAGGGGCAGCGCCGCCTCCTGGATGGGCGTGGCGGTGACGAAGCCCGCGTCCTCGATGCCGCGGCGCACCGGCCCAGGCAGGTCCAGCGCCGCGAAGGCGAGCGGGCTCACTTCGCCGCCTCCACCACCGCCCCCGGCACCGCCTTCTTGCGCCCGAACACCCGCGCGCAGATGATGCCCACCTCGTACAGGATGATGAGCGGGCCCGCCATCAGCGACTGGTTCACGATATCGGGCGTCGGGGTCAGGATGGCCGCGATGATGAAGTTGATGAGGATGGCGTACTTGCGGTTCTTGGACAGGAACTGCGGCGTCACCACCCCGATCATGGACAGGAGGGTGATCACCACCGGCAGCTCGAACACCACCCCGAAGGCCAGCGTGAACTTCAGGATGAAGTCGATGTAGCTCGAGACCGTGATCATGGGCTTGAGCCCCTGCTCCTGCCCGAAGCTCACCAGGAACGTGATCGCGAAGGGCACGATCACGAAGAGCGCGAAGGCCCCGCCGCTGATGAAGAGCAGCGAGCCCACGATCACGAAGGGCGCCGCGTACTTGCGCTCGTGCTTGTGCAGCCCCGGGGCCACGAAGGCCCACACGTTCCAGAGGATGACCGGCATCGCGATGAAGAGGCCCATGATCATCGCCACCTTCATGTAGGTCCAGAAGGCCTCAGTCGGCGTGGTGAAGACCAGCTCGGCCTTGAGGTGCCGCGACAGCCACCGCATCACCGGGCTGGTGAAGTACAGCGCGACGAAGAGCCCGACGCCGGCCGGCACGAGGCTCCAGATGATGCGCGTGCGCAGCTCGGCCAGGTGCTCGAAGAACGACATCTTGCCCTGCTCGTCGGTCCCCGCCGCGTCGGGGGCGCTGCTCGGCTCGGGCTCGCTCATCACCAGTCCTGGATGAAGTGCCGCAGCTGGCCCACTCCCCGGCCCGCCGCGAAGCCCTCGCGGATGGCCCGGGTCACGTAGGCCTTGGCCGAGCGGATCGCGTCGCCGAGGGCCTGCCCGCGGGCCAGCCCCGCCGCGATCGCGGCCGAGAACGTGCAGCCGGTCCCGTGGGTGTTGGCCGAGTCGACCCGGGGGGCGGTGAAGCGGGTGAACTCCCGCCCGTTCCAGAGCAGGTCCGTCGCGTCGCCCTTCAGGTGCCCGCCCTTCACCAGCACGTATCGCGGGCCCATGCCGTGGATGCGCCGCGCCGCCTCCTCCATGTCCTCCGGCTCGACCACCCGCATGCCGGCGAGCACCTCCGCCTCCGGCAGGTTGGGGGTGACCACCAGGGCCAGCGGCAGGATCCGGTCGGAGAGGGCGGCGACGGCGTCGGCCTGCAGCAGCCGGTCGCCCGACTTGGCGACCATCACCGGATCCACCACCAGCTTCTCGACCCGGCGCCGCCCGAGCTCGGCGGCGACCGCTTCGATGATGGGCGCGGTCGAGAGCATGCCGCACTTGGCCGCGTCGGCCCCGAAGTCCTCCAGCACGGAGCGCAGCTGCTGCGCCACGAAGGCGGGCGGCAGGTTCTCCACCCCCTGGACCCCGAGCGAGTTCTGCGCGGTCACCGCGGTGATCACCGACATGCCGAACACCCGGTACGCCGAGAACGTCTTGAGGTCGGCCTGGATGCCCGCGCCCCCGCCGGAATCGGAGCCCGCGATGGTGAGGGCCTTGGGAATCAACATGGCCCCTTAGTATACGGGATACGTCGGAGGGCGGCGGGAAGAACCTGCCCGGCCGCTACCAGCGCGCGGAGATACCGAAGAGGGCGGCGTGGGAATCGAGGTCGGTCCGCAAGGTGGTCTTGCGGTTGGCCGCGTCGCGCAGCTCCACCTCGGGCGAGACGTGGGTGAAGCGGTACTCGCCGAAGACGACCAGGTTCTTGTAAACCTGGACCGCGACCCCGCCCGCGAGCTTGTAGCCGAACGAGTAGTCGGTGTCGTCCTGGTGGTTCCGGAAGCTGCTGTTGGACCGCGGGGTGATGGTGGTGATGAACAGCGGCGGGCCCGCGGCCACGTAGGGCTGCACGCGCCCCTGGGGCGCGTCCTCGCTCCGGAGCAGCGGCAGGCGCAGCATCAGGTCCACCGAGACCGCACTGGTCTCCACCTCGAAGGAGCCGGTGCCCCCCCGGCCGCTGCCGCAGCCCCCCGGATAGAAGCAGCCGCTCAGCTGCACGGACTGCGGGCCGATGTACGGGTAGTACCGGAAGAAGTCTATGCCGAGCCCGAGGAAGGGCATCGAGTCGAAGTAGCGGCCGGCGCGCCCGCCCCAGGCCAGCGAGGTGTCGAACGCCGCATCCGCCATGGTCCCGGGGCCGACGCCCTGGGTGTTGAGCTTGAGATCGGCGTCCTGCGTGAAGCTCAGGCCCGCGTAGAGGTCAGCGAACCACTCGGCGGAGGCGGGACGACCGCCCAGACCGACGCCGGCCAGCACCGCCGCCACCACCAGCATCCACCGGAGCCCCGCGCGCTTGATCATGGCGGCTACTCTACCACCGCCTCGCCCCGGCGCGAGTCGAAACCGAGGGCGGGAATGATCACGGTGAACTCGCCCCGCACCGGGCCCGCCCCGAACCGCGCGCGGAGCGCCGCCGCCGGGCCGCGGACGATCTCCTCGAACTGCTTGGTGAGCTCGCGGGCCACGACGATCGGGTGCTCGCCGAACACCTGGGCGATCGCGTCCAGGCTGGCCAGGATGCGGTGGGGCGACTCGTAGCAGACCACGGTCATCTCGAGCCCGCGCAGCGCCTCCAGGCGGTGCACGCGCCGGCCCGGCTTCACCGGCAGGAAGCCGTCGAAGAGGAACCGGTCGGCGGGCACCCCGGCGGCGGAGAGAGCCGCCACCACCGCCGAGGGCCCGGGCACCGGCACCACCGCGATGCCCGCCTCGCGCGCCTGCTTGACGAGCAGGGAGCCCGGATCCGAGATCCCGGGGGTGCCCGCGTCGGTGACCAGGGCCACCGACTGGCCCGCCTCGAGGGTCTCGAGCAGGCGGGCGCTCTTGCGGAGCTTGTTGTGCTCGAAGTAGCTGGTGACCGGGACGTGGATGTCGAAGTGGGTGAGCAGGGCGCGGGTGCGCCGGGTGTCCTCGCAGGCGACGAGCGCCACCTCCCGGAGTACCCGCAGCGCGCGCAGGGTGATGTCCTCGAGGTTGCCGAGGGGTGTCGCGACCACGTAGAGGGTGCCGGCCACGGGCTCAGCGGGCCGGGCCGAGCGGGACGGTCCGGCAGAACTCGAGCACCGCGGCGGCGAGCGCGGCGAGCCGCTCGTAGGGGGGGCCGTCGAGCGCGTGCA
>DATIFV010000025.1:0-32910 GCA_035455085.1 Candidatus Methylomirabilota bacterium
TTGCCCCGCGGGTCCTCCATCAGGCGGGCGAGCCGCTCCGCCCGCCCCCGCTCCTCCGCGGTCTGCCCGGCCCGCGCCTCGCGGAGCAGCGCCTCGGCCAGCTCCACCGCCCGGCGCGCCTCGTCCATGCCCCGAGGTTACTCCCCCTCCCCCCAAGGGGAGAGGGCAGGGTGAGGGGTGGTGCCTTGACCGGAGCCTCCATTCGATGGATCCTCCCCCGCGGAGGCGACCGCCACCCATGCCACCCGCGCTCGACGGCATCCGCGTGCTGGACCTGACCCAGTTCGAGGCCGGCACCTCGTGCACGATGCTCGGCAACCCGGTGCAGCTCTCCGCCTCGCCGACCGGGCTCCGTCCCGCCCCCCTCCTCGGCGAGCACAACGCGGAGATCTACAAGGAGTGAGCGATAGCCGAGGGCCCCTCACCCGACCCTCTCCCCCGAGGGGAGAGGGAGCACCCGCGGTCCCCGCCTCTCCCCGGACGGGAGAGGGAGAATCCGCGTCCTACCCTCCCCCTTCGAGGAGGAGACTCCGCGTCCCGGCCCCCTCCCCTCGGGGGAGAGGGCAGGGTGAGGGGCCGGTCGTGGCATGAGCGAGCCGGTGACCGGCGAGAAGTTCGCGATGGGGCAGTCCGTCCGCCGCCTGGAGGATCCGCGCCTCGTCCAGGGGCTGGGGCGCTACTCCGACGACGTCAGCCTGCCCCGGCAGGCCCACGCCGCGGTGGTGCGCTCGCCGCACGCCCACGCGCGCATCCGCGCGATCGGCGGCGCCGACGCGCTCCGGGTCCCCGGCGTGCTCGCGGTGCTGACCAACGCCGACCTCGCCGCAGACGGCGTGGGCGACCTGCCGAGCGACGGCTCCCGCAAGCGCCGCGACGGCTCACCCGCCTTCCGCACACCGCGCCCGGCGCTGGCGCGGGAGCGGGTGCGCCACGTGGGCGACCCGGTGGCGCTGGTGGTGGCCGAGACGCCGGAGGCGGCGGCCGATGCGGCCGAGCGGGTCGCGGTCGACTACGAGCCAGTCCCCGCGGTCGTCGGCGCGGCGCGGGCCACCGGTGCCGGGGCCCCCGCGGTGTGGGACCAGGTGCCGGACAACGTCGCCTTCGTCTGGGAGGCGGGCTCCCGCGACGCGGTCGCGCGCGGCTTCGCCGCGGCCGCCCACGTCACCCGCCTGGACTTCGGGGTCAGCCGCGTGGCCGCGCTGCCGCTCGAGCCGCGCGGGGCGGTCGGCGAGTTCGACCGGCGCAGCGGGCGCTACACGCTGCACACCGGCATCCAGGCGCCCCACGGTCTCCGCACCCTGCTCGCCGAGCAGATCCTCCGCGTGCCCCACAGCCAGGTGCGGGTGGTGACCGGCGAGGTCGGGGGCAGCTTCGGGATGCGCAGCGGCATCTACCCGGAGCTGGTACTGGTGCTGTGGGCCGCGAGGCGCCTGGGCCGGCCGGTGAAGTGGACCGCGAGCCGTCGCGAGTCCTTCGTCAGCGACGAGCCCGGGCGCGACAACCTCACCTCGGTCGAGCTCGCGCTCGACGCGGACGGCCGCTTCCTGGCCCTGCGGGTGAACACCCTGGTCGACATCGGCGCCTATCTCACCCAGCGCAGCGCGGGACCCGCGACCAACAACGTGGGCGGGGTGGCCGGCGTGTACACCACGCCCGCCATCCACCTGCAGACCGCCGGCGTCTTCACCAACACCACGCCGACCGGCCCCTATCGCGGGGCCGGAAGGCCCGAGGCCACCTACGCCATCGAGCGGGTGATCGACGTCGCCGCGCGCGAGCTCGGGATCGACCCGGTCGAGCTGCGCCGGCGGAACCTCGTGCCGCCCTCGGCCATGCCCTTCAAGACCGGGCTCGTCTTCACCTACGACTGCGGGGAGTTCGCGCGGGTCATGGACTTGGCGCTCGCCCTGGCCGACCACGCCGGCGTCGAGCGGCGCCGGGCGGAGGCGCGCCGGCGCGGCAGGCTGCTCGGCGTGGGCCTCGCCAACCCCATCGAGGTGGCCGGCGGCCCCTACACCGCGCTCAATCCCGATACCGCGCAGCTCCAGGTCAACGCCGACGGCTCGGTCTCGCTCTTCGCGGGCTCGACCTCGATGGGCCAGGGCAACGAGACCGCCTTCGCGCAGATCGTGAGCGATCGGCTCCGACAGCCGTCCGCCCTCATCCAGGTCTTCTGGGGCGACAGCGACGCCCTCGGGACCGGGCGGGGTAACGGGGGCTCGGGGGCGCTCACCGTCGGCGGCTCGGCCGTGCTGCGCGCCACCGAGAAGATCGTCGAGCGCGGCTGCCGCATCGCCGCGCACCTGCTCGAGGCGGCCCCGGACGACGTAACCCTGCGGGACGGCCGCTTCGTGGTGGCCGGCACCGACCGCGGGGTGGCCTGGAGCCAGGTCGCCCGCGCCGCCTACCAGCCGCGCCAGCTGCCCCCCGGCCTCGAGCCCGGCTTCAGCGAGACGGCCGCCTTCGCCCCGCCCGCAGTGACCTTCCCCAACGGCTGCCACGTGTGCGAGGTGGAGATCGATCCGGAGACCGGTGCGGTCCGGGTCACGCGCTACGCCGTCGTCGACGACGTCGGCCGCGTGGTAAACCCGATGCTGGTCAAGGGGCAGATCCACGGCGGCGTGGTCCAGGGTCTGGGCCAGGGCCTCGCGGAGGCTCTCGTGTACGACGACGCGGGCCAGGTGCTCTCCGGGTCCCTGATGGACTACGCGATCCCGCGCGCCGACGAGCTGCCCCTCTTCGCGGTGGACTCCCACGAGGTGCCCACGCGGGTCAACCCCCTCGGGGCCAAGGGGGTGGGAGAGGCGGGCACGGTGGGCGGGCTGCCCGCGCTGCTGAACGCGGTCAACGACGCGCTGGCCCCGCTGGGCGTCCGCCACCTCGACATGCCGGCGACCCCCGAGCGGGTGTGGCGCGCGATCCGCGAGGCCGGAGGCCGCACAACCGGCGCTTGACCACGGGTCCCCTCCGGGTGGATCCTCGGCGCATCGAGCGATCGGAAGGAGGGTCCCTCATGCTGGCACGCGAAGACAACGAGCGAGTGACCCGCGTCGGCCCCGGCACTCCGATGGGCGAGACCATGCGCCGTTACTGGATCCCCGCCATCCTGGGCTGGGAGCTGCCCGAGCCCGACTGCCCGCCCGTGCGCGTGCGCCTGCTGGGCGAGGACCTGGTCGCCTTCCGTGACAGCCGCGGCCGGGTCGGCCTGCTCGCCGAGCGCTGCCCGCACCGGCAGGCCTCCCTGTACTTCGGCCGCAACGAGGGGTGCGGACTGCGCTGCGTCTACCACGGCTGGAAATTCGACGCCGACGGCCAGTGCGTGGACATGATGAACGAGCCCGAGGAGCTCTCCTTCGCCCAGAAGATCCGCACCACCGCCTATCCGACCGTGGAGATGGGCGGCCTCGTCTGGGCCTACCTGGGCGCGGCGGACCGACGCCCGCCGCTGCCCTGCTTCGCGTGGACCCAGGCGCCGCCGAGCCATCGCCACGTGTCCAAGGTCATGCAGGAAACCAACTGGCTCCAGGGCCTCGAGGGCGGCATCGACACCTCGCATGCGCCGATCCTGCACCGCGTGCTCGATCCCGCCTCGTCGCGGCCGGGCTTCAAGGTCGGCGACCCCTTCGTGCGCGGCAAGGCGCCCGTGCTGGAGCTGGACGTGACCGACTATGGCTACCGCTACGCCGGGCTGCGGCCGCTCGGAGAGAACGAGACCCATGTGCGGGCCTACCACTTCATCCTACCGTTCCACCAGATCCGGCCCGCCCGCATCGGCGAGTCTGCGCGTGGCAACTCGGGTGCCTCGGGCCACATCTGGGTGCCGATGGATGACGAGACCACCATGGTCTACAACTGGGAGCACAGCGTGACCGACCCGCTGAGCGACGAGGAGCGCCTCGAGCGGCGGCTCGGCAACGGCCCTCTCGACGTGGATCAGACCACGTTCCGCGGCAAGCGCAACCGCGGCAACAACTACCTGCTGGACCGCCGCGTGCAGAAGACTGAGACCTTCACCGGCATCGACGGCATCAACGTGCAGGATCGCGCGATCCAGGAGAGCATGGGCGCCATCGTGGACCGGACCAAGGAGCACCTCGGCCCCGCCGACCGCGCGGTCATCCAGGCCCGCCGGCTCCTGCTACAGGCCACACGCACCGTGGAGGCCGGGGGCACGCCGCCGGGCGTCGAGACGAGCTACTACACGCTGCAGCCGGCGGAGGCGGTGATCCAGCGCGACACCGACTGGCGCCAGCTGCTCGCCCCCGACGCGCCGCGGACCGAAGCCCTGCAGCAAGCCTAACCGCCCGGGACCCATGCACGCGCTGGTCCTCGAGAAGTTCAACGGCCCCTTCGTCGCCAAGGACGTGCCCACCCCCGCCTTCGCCCCCCACGAGGCGCTGGTGCGCGTGCGCAACGTCGGGGTCTGCGGCACCGACGTGAAGATCCGGGCCGACCGCATGGGCCTGGGTGTGATCCCACTGATCATGGGCCACGAGATCGCGGGCGAGGTAGCCGAGGTCGGCCGCGACGTGCGCGGCTTCGCCGCGGGCGACCGCGTCGTGGTCAACTTCTACCTGACCTGCGGCCGCTGCCGCTTCTGCCGCGCGGGCCGGGACACCCTGTGCCCGGAAGTCCGCCAGCACGGCTTCAGCATCGACGGCGGCTTCGCGGAGTACGTGAAGACCCCGGGCGTGAACCTCTGCAAGGTCCCGGACCACGTCCCGCTCGAGGCCGCGTGCATCCTGGGCGACGCAGTGGCGACCTCCTACCACGCGATCACCAAGCGCGCCCAGGTGCGGCCCGGCACCACCCTGGCCCTGATCGGGGTGGGCGGGGTGGGGCTGCACGCGCTGCAGATGGCCCGCCTCGCCGGCGGCTGGGTGATCGCGGTGGACGTCAACGACGCGCGCCTGGAGCTGGCGCGCAAGCTCGGCGCCGACGCGGTGGTGGACGCGCGCCGCGGGCCCTTCCACGAGGCGGTGCGCCGGCTGACCGACGGCCAGGGCGTCGACGTGGTGCTCGAGTTCGTGGCCAGCCAGCAGACGCTGCCGGAGAGCTACCAGAGCGTGAGGCGCGCGGGGCGGCTGGTCTTCGTGGGCTACACGCCGGGGCTGCCGCTGCCGGTGATGCCGCACGAGCTGGTGCGCAACGAGTTCGAGATCGTCGGCTCCCGCGCCAACAGCAAGCAGGAGCTCGCGGAGACCATGGAGCTGGTGGGCCGCGGCCGGATCACGCCGATCGTGGACCGCGTGCTCCCGCTGGCCGAGATCGAGGAGGCCTTCACCGCCCTGCGCGAGGGCCGCCCACTGGGCCGTAACGTCCTGGCGATCTGAGCCCGATCATCTCGGGCCCCCTCAGCCCTTCACCTCCAGCCCAGGGATGAGCGGCTAGGGCGCGAGCCCGCTGGCCGTTCCCACCGCGGTCTTCTCCCCGTGCTGGTTCTGACACCAGACCTCGACGACCACGCGCGTGCCCGCCCCCTCGGGGCGCGTCGCCTTCACCACCCCGTGCACGGTGAGCCGGTCCCCCGCGTAGACCGGCTTGATGAACGCCATCGAGATCGTCCCACCCTTGACGAACCCCGCCCCGAGGAGCCGCGTCATCATCTCGGAGACGTAGGCGGTCGACATCATCCCCTGGGCCAGCGTGGTCCGGAAGCCCTTCTCGCGCGCCCAGTCCTCGTCGGTGTGGATCGACCGCGGCCGCACCCCCGAGTAGACGTCGATCCGTCGCTGCGAGAGTTCCTTCGTCAGCGACGGCAGCTCGTGTCCCTTCGCGATGGCCTCAGCGACCGGCATGGCGCGTGCCCTCCGGGATCAGCATCTGGGTGAATTGCCCCCGGACGAGCGCCTGCCCGGTCTCGTCCTCGGTGACGTACTCGGTGACCATGTACTGCCGCCCGCGCCGCTCGTACTTGTCGATGACCCGACCGCGGGAGCGCACCCGCATGCCCGGGCGCACCGGCTCGAGGAAGTTGAACTCCATCTTGGCGTGCAGCCCCGCGTGCACGACGTACTTGCTGTGCCGCAGGTGCAGGGCCTGGTTGGCCATCAGGGTGGGATGCGCCACCGGCCCCCCGAAGGGCGACGGCCCCGAGAACCACGGGTGGTGGTCGTCCACCGCGAAGGCGTAGGCCTCGATGTCCTCCGGCGTCACCAGGTGCGGGTCCGAGACGAACTCCTCGCCGACGGTGAGCGCCTCGTACGAGAGCTTGGGGAACTCGGTCATCGCGCCCTCCAGGAACCCTCTCCCCTCGCGGGAGAGGGCGGGGTGAGGGGTGGTCGGCGGCTACCGCAAAGCCGGTAGCACCTCCGCCGTGAATCGGTCGAGCTGCGCGAGCTGATCGTTGCCGACGAAGCGGAGGCAGAGATCGGTGACGCCCACCGCGCGGTACCGCGCCAGCGTGTCGATCACCGCCGCGGCGGGGCCCAGTCCCATCACGCCCCGCTCGTGCACGCCGCCGCCGTAGTAGGTGGCGAGAAACTCGGTGGTGCGGCGCTGGGCGGTGCGCACGTCGTCCTCGAGCCGCACCGTGGTGTAGACACAGAGGGAGAAGCCGGCGGCGGTCCGTCCATGGCGCGCGAGCGCCTCCAGGGCCCGGTCGCGGATCGTCACGCACTCCTCGAAGTGCACATAGGTCGTGATGATCCCGTCACCGAGGCGGCCGAAGCGCTCGAACTGGGCGGGCAGCAGCTCGCCGCGGTTGCCCGCGGTGATGAGGATGGGCGGTCCCTCGGCTCGCCACGGCAGCGGTCCGATGGTGTGGTCCACCAGCTCGAGGTCGTCGCCGCGATGGTTCACCGGCTCGCCGGTCCAGAGCTTGCGCCAGATCTCGACGTGCTCCTCGAGCCGCCGCACCCGCCGCTTGTGGTCGGCCCCGCACGCGGCCCACTCGCGCTCGGCGCTCGGCAGGCTCCAGCCCACGCCCAAGCCCAGCACCAGCCGGCCCTGCGAGATCTGGTCCACGTTCGCCAGCTGCTGGGCCAGCACCACCGGGTGGCGGAGCGCCGGCAGCAGCACCGCGGTCCCGAGGCGCACGCGCGTGGTGATGCCCGCCAGATAGGCCAGCGTGGTCACCGCGTCCAGCCGCGGCTTGGCCACGACGCTGTCGCCGACCCAGACCGCGTCGTAGCCGGCCCGGTCGGCCCGGCGGGCCATGGTCCAGCAGGTCTCGACGGGCGGACGCCGCGCCGACTCCATCACGACTCCACGGGTGGGGATCAGGACGCCGATTCTCATGGCCGGGAGTCTACCTCATCTGCCGGCCGCCGATCCGTGTCAGTCCGCTGACAGCGATGGTCGTCACCTCCGGCGATCCCGGCCCCTTCGGGCTCGCCAACCCGTGAACAAACAATGCGCCAGCGATGGCGCGCCGCGTGCATCATCGAGAGACCGCAGGTCATCTCGAAGGAGAAGGGTCGTTGAAGACGCTTCGTGCCTCGGCGGTTCTGGCCTCGCTCGCTCGCATCGCCTCGGCCCTCTCCATCCCCCGCCCCGGTGAATCGATCCCGGCCGCGGCCCCCGCGCTGGCCGGCGCGCCCACGGCAGACCGCGCGCACGGCACGCCGCCCGGCCGCCCGCTGCGGCGCTCGCTCAACGCCGCCGTCGCCGAGGGCGCATTCGCGGAGATCTTCGCGGCCTGCGCCACCGGCGCCGTCATCACCGGGTGGGCGCTGTACCTGGGCGCCAGCGCCGCGGTGATCGGCCTGCTGGGCGCGCTGCCGCTGACCGCCCAGGTCGCGAGCCTGCCCGCGGCCTGGTTCACGAGCGCGCGCAGCCGCAAGGCCGTCGCCCTCTGGGCGGTGGGGATCTCACGCCTGACCTTCTTGCCGCTCCTCGCTCTGCCGACGCTCGACGCGCCGCCGGGCACCAAGCTCCACCTGTTCTTGGCCATCGTCGCGGTCAGCACGGTGGCGAGCGTGATCGCCAACAGCGCCTGGGTGGCCTGGATGGGCGACCTCGTGCCGGACCGCATCCGCGGCCGCTTCTTCGGGCGGCGCACGATCTTCCTCAGCCTCGCGGGCACCCTGACCTCGCTCGGGGCTGCGGTGCTGCTCGACCGGCTCGCCCCGCTCGGCTGGACGGGCGCCGCGCTGGCCGGCCTCACCGGGGCGGCGTGCCTGGCCGGCCTGGCCAGCGTGGTGCTGATGCTCCGCCAGCACGAGCCGCCCCTGGCCTCCGCGCTCCGCGCCTCCGCGTGGCAGGCGCTCCGCCTCGCCCTGCGCGGTCGCCGCACCCGGCCCTTCCTCGGCTACCTCTTCGCCTGGAACGCGGCGGTGGGGATCTCGGCGAGCTTCTTCGCCTACCACATGCTGATGAACCTCGGGACCGGCTTCGTGATCGTGGCCGCCCACGGCGTCGGAGTGGCCGCGATGCGCATCGCCTCGGCGCGCTTCTGGGGGCAGACGGTCGACCGCATCGGCGCGGGCCCCGTGCTCGTCTTCTGCTCCTTCGGCATCGCGGCGGTGCCGCTCACCTGGCTCGTCGTCACCCCGGACCGCCTGTGGCCGATCGCCTTCGACGCGGTCTTCGCCGCCTTCCTCTGGGCCGGCCACAACATCGCCGCCTTCGACCTCAGCATCGGCCTCGCGCCGCGCGCCTCCCGGCCCTTCTACCTGGCCGCCTTCGCCACCGCCGGGGGCCTCGGCTTCGGCCTGGCCTCGATCCTGGCCGGCCAGCTCGCCACGCTCATCCCGGTCCACTTCGTCCTGGCCGGCGAGGTGTGGACCAACCTGCACGTGCTCTTCCTGCTCTCCGCCCTGGGCCGCCTGACCGCCGCGGGCCTGTCCCTGCGCCTGCGCGACCCCGGCGCCCGCGGCGACGTGCACGAGTTGCTGCGCGCCCTCGCCGCCCGCACCGGCCTCGCCGCGGTCCGCCCGTACCTGCCGGAGCTGGTTCGTATCTCGCGCCGCTGAGCCGTTCCCTCTCTCCTGGTCGTCTCACCCGGTAACCTCGACCGAGCACTCTCTTCCCGTCCCGCCCACGCGCGGCGCCCATCCCCGGTTCGATCGCCCGGAACGCTCGGTCTTCGCCCCGGCACAGGCCTTGCTGCCGGTCCGTGCGAGCCCACGTCAGGAGGAGCCGACATGGCCGACCGCACCGGTGAGCGCATCCAGGACGTGATGACCGCGAGCCCGCAGGTCCTGCCCGAGAGGACCGTCGTCCGGGAGGCGGTCGAGGCGATGCGCGTCACCCCGGCTCGGCACTGGCCGACATCTCGGCCGCCCCACCCAATGTCTAGCCGGCGCGGCCAAGGGAGGTGACCCATGGCGGAGCGAAAGCGGTTTCCCGCACCGGGCGACTACAGCATCAGCGTAGCCACCGGGCGCATGAAGGACGGCAAGTGGTCGGGCGTGACGACGGTCAAGCACACCACGGCCACCGGCGAGCGCAACATCGATCTGCCCGTCTCCGAGGCCCGGTTCACGACCGAGGCCGAGGCCCAGAGCTTCGAGGTGACCCGGGCGCTGGAGTGGATCGAGGAGAACGCCGCGGCGGGCGAGCTCGGCTGAGGCTGCCCGCTACCCGGTCTCGATCGGCAGGCCGGGGTCGTTCGCCCACTCGCCCATCGAGCCGTCGTAGAGCGTGAGATCGTCGAAGCCGAGCTGGTACAGCAGGAAGAGGTCGATGGTGGCGGATATGCCGCCCCCGCAGTAGGCGATCACGCGCTTGTCCGGGGCGACGCCGGCGGCCGCGAACGCGGCGAGGGCGTCGGCGGGCGCGACGAAGCGCTTGGTCACAGGGTCGACCAGGGTCGCCGCCGGCACGTTGACCGAGCCCGGCACGCGGCCGGGCCGGCCGTATCGCGACTCGAGGCCCCGGTGGAACTGGGGGCCGAGGGCGTTCACGGTGACCGTGCGGGGATCGCCGATGGCCGCCCGGACCGCGGTCTTGTCCACGAAGCGGCCCGGGCGGGGGCGGGGCGTGAAGGTCGCCGGCGGATAGCCCTTCGGCTCGCCGGTCTCGAGCGGCCGACCCTCGGCCTGCCACCGGTCGAGCCCACCGTCGAGGACGGCCGCGCCGTCGAAGCCGAGCGAGCGCAGCATCCACCACACCCGCGTGGCCCACATCATGCTGCCGATGCTGTAGAGCACCACGCGGGCGCCGTCGCCGAGACCGTGCCGACCGAAGGCGCGGGCCAGGTGCTCGGGCGACGGCATCATGAACTTGAGCCGTGTGTCGGACGCGGAGAGCTCCCCCTGCAGGTCCAGGAAGTCGGCCCCGGGGACGTGGCCGGCGAGGAAGGTCTTCCGGCCGGCGACGACCTTGTAGGGATCGGGCGAGCCGGGATCGGGCGGCTCGAGATAGGTCGTGCAGTCGTAGATGCGCAGGCCGGGCTGGCCGAGGCGGCCGGCAAGGCCGTCGGTCGAGATCAGCGCGTCGGGATCACGCATGGGAGCCTCCGCCCCTCGAGGGCGCGTTGGGGACGATGGGCAGCACGACCCGGGACTCGCGGCCGCGCTCGTGGAAGACGGTGTTGTCGGCGACGACGCGCCGGCGGTCACGGCCGATCGGCTCGCCCGTGTTGGGATTGACGTCGAAGCGCGGGTGGTTCGAGCTCGACACGTCCAGGCGGATGCGGTGGCCGGGCATGAACAGGTTGCTCGTCGGGTAGAGCGTGATCGCCAGCGGCACGGGCAGGCCCGGCGCGACGGGCTCGCCCCGCTCGCGGCCGTTGCGGTAGCGCAGGCGCGCGATGCTGTCGGTGAGGTTGAGGGCGTAGCCCAGCGGGTACCACGGGCTCGGCGGGTAGACGTCGATCAGCTTGGCGGTGAAGTCGGTGTCCACCGCGGAGGTCGCCACCCACAGGAGCACCTCGATGGGGCCGGTCACCTCGGTGGGCTCGCGCAGGGGCTCCGTCTGGAACACCAGCACGTCGGCCCGCGAGCCGAGCGGCAGGTATGGCGCCCGGCAGCCGTGGAAGCCAGGCGCCTCGCGCTGGTCGAAGCCGCCCGGGCGCATGACGTCCGCGGTGCGCTCGCCGCGCCCGGCGTAGCTCGGGTCCGCGATCCCGGGGGGCAGCGGCAGCACATCGCGCAGGGAGGAGACGTTGCCGCCGATGGAGGGCACCGGACGCGCCGGATCGAAGCGGTAGGTGGTGGCGGAGTTGCCGGCGGCGGGCGGATCGGCTTTCAGGGACCCGTCGCCGTGCAGGTAGAAGGGGGTGAACCGCGTGCGGGCCAGCGGCCACTCATGCTCGTCGCGCCAGCGGCCCCCGTGCACGAGCCGGCCCGCGCCCGAGCGCCGGCCCGACCCGCCGCCCATCACGAAGAGACGCAGGGGGGCCTCCGCGTCCAGGCCGTTGTCCACGCCGCGCAGCCATCGATCGAACCAGCGCAGGTGCAACTCGTCGAAGCTCGGCAGCGCGGCCTCCCGGCCGAACTCCACGTCACCCGCGTAGGAGAGCTCCACGGTCCTCGCCCCGTGGGTCCACGGGCCGACCAGCGCGCGCACCGGCCGCCGCATGCCGGCGGCCAGGCCGACGAAGTTCTGGAAGGTCGCGCGCGTGTAGGAGTCGTACCAGCCGCCCACGAACAGGATCGGCATGTCGGGGAAGCGGTCCCAGTGCGCGCGCGGGTTGACGCTCGGCTGCTTCCAGTACTCGTCGTAGTCGGCGCGGGTGAGGATCTCGAGCGCCCACTTCTCGTAGGGCGGGACCAGGGCGAGCTGGGTCTGGCCGGGGCGGATCGGCATCCGCTCGAGCCAGTCGGAGAAGCGCGGGGCGCCCAGGTTGAGCGCGGCGGTCACGTGCGCGGGGGCGGTGAGAGCGGCCTGGGTGTTGTAGGCGGAGTGCCAGAAGGCCCAGGCGAGAAAGCGCAGCTCGAGCGCCCCGCCGTGGCGGACGCTGCTCTCGTGGCCGTCGGCCCCGCTCATGTTCGGCACCATGGTGGCGAGGCCCTCAGGGCCGAGCGCGGCCATGGCGGTTTGGGTCCACCCGGACCACGAGGTGCCGAAGGAGCCCACGGTCCCGTCCGCCCAGTCCTGCGTGCGGATCCAGGCGATGGTGTCGGCGCCGTCCTCGGCCTCCGGCACCAGGAAGTTCACCTCGCCCTCGGAGCCGAAGCAGCCGCGGCAGTCCTGGTTCACCACCACGTAGCCGCGCGCGGCGAACCAGCGGCACTGTCCCATGGTGGCCTCGGTCTCGGTCTTGTTGTAGGGCGTCCGGTGCAGGAGCACGGGCCGACGGTGGCCCAGCGGCCGGCCGTCCCGGGCCGGGCGGTAGACGTCGGCGGCCAGGCGCACGCCGTCGCGCATGGGGACCGGCACGTTCTCGGTGACATGGACGTCGAATGCGGGAGCGGAAGCGCGGGCGGCGGGGTCGAGGGGCTTCATGCGGGCCTCACGGTCATGGAGTGCCGACAGGATAGCCGAACCCCGGGGACTCACGCGGCGAAATGCGCGGGCTAGACTGCGACGCCGATGGAGCCCTGCATCTCTGCGCCGGCCAGAGGGGACGCCGCCCCTCGCCCGGCCGTCCGCCTCCTCCTGGGGGGAAAGGGTAGATATAATCGGCACCGGAGGATCGCCATGGCCACGACCACCGGAGTGAAGTCCCCGCAGGCGCTCGCGGAGACCCGCCGCTGGGCCGCGCCCGGCTCGCGCTCGGCCGCCCTCTTCGCCCAGGCCCAGGCCGTGATGCCCGGCGGCAACACGCGCACCACCGTGTACATGGCCCCCTACCCGCCCTACGCGGCCTCCGGCGAGGGCTGCTGGATCACCGACGTGGAGGGCGACCGGCGTCTCGACTGCCTGAACAACTACACCGCGCTGATCCACGGTCACGCGCACCCGGCGATCGTCGAGGCGGCCACCCGGCGGCTCGGCCTGGGCTCCTCGTTCCCGCTGCCCACGCCGGAGGAGGTGGAGCTGGCCACCTTGCTCTGCGAGCGCCTGCCCTCGGCCGAGCGCGTGCGCTTCACCAACTCGGGGAGCGAGGCGGTGATGATGGCGATCAAGGGGGCGCGGGCCTGGACGGGGCGGCCCAAGATCGCCAAGTTCGAGGGCGCCTACCACGGCTCCTACGACTACGCGGAGGTGAGCCTCGGCTCGTCCCCCGAGAACTGGGGCAGCCTCGCCGCACCGGCCAGCACGCCCTACTCGCGCGGCGTGCCGCCGGCGGTCCTCGACGACGTGATCGTCCTGCCGTTCAACCACGCCGAGCTGGCGGTGGCGCGCATCGCCCGCGAGGCGAAGCATCTGGCCGCGGTGCTGGTGGACCCGATCCCGAACCGGGTGGGGCTGATCCCGGCGCAGCGCGACTTCCTGCGCGCGCTGCGCGAGGTGACGGCCGCCCACGGCATCGCGCTGATCTTCGATGAGGTCATCACGTTCCGGGTGGGCTACCGGGGGGCGCAGGGCGTATTCGCCATCACGCCGGACCTCACCACGCTCGGCAAGATCATCGGGGGCGGCTTCCCGGTGGGCGCGGTGGCCGGCCGGGCCGAGGTGATGGCGGTGTTCGACCCCACCGGCGGCCGGCCGGCCGCGCCGCACGGCGGCACCTTCAACGCCAATCCGGTGACCATGGCGGCGGGGCTGGCCGCCATGCGCCTGCTGACGCCCGAGGCGTTCGCGCGGCTCGACGAGCTGGGGACCAAGCTGCGCGGCAGCCTCCAGGCCTGCTTCAAGCGCGCGGGGGTGCCCGGCGCGGTCACCGGGCAGGGGTCGCTCTTCCGCCTGCACCCGACCGATCGCGAGCTGATCGACTACCGCAGCACCCGCACCACGCCCGAGGAGGAGGCGCGCCTGCACCGGCTGGTGCGCGGGCTGATGGAGCGCGGCGTGCTGATGTCGATCACCGGCCTCGGCTGCCTCTCCACTCCGATGGGCGACGCCGAGCTCGAGGGCCTGGTGGAGACGTTCGCGGCGGTGCTGGCCGCGGAGCCGCGCGGCCGCTAGAGCTCCCGCAGGCGCGGGAGCACCTCCTTCGCGAAGAGCCGCAGGCCCTTCGTGGCCTCGGCGTGGGTCATGAACCCCGAGCGGCCCGCCAGCACCAGGTGCTCGAAGGGACCGACTCGCTCGCGATACGCCCGGATCTGCCGGTAGACGCTGTCCGGAGCGCCCGCGAACATCAGGCCCTTGGCCATCGCCTCCTCGGCGGTGATGCCGACGAGCCCCGCGGCCGGCCGCGAGACCGCGGCCACTCCCGGCCGCGGCTTCGTCGTGTAGAGCGCGGGGGCCATCTCGGGGTGGATGGCGCCGGGAAGGAGCTTGCCGTACTGGGGCGCGGACCGCAGCCCGGTGTTGAGGAACCAGAAGCAGCTTGCTGCCGACGCGCACGCCTTCCTCGTCGGTGTCGCCGGTGTAGACGAACGCGGTATGGCCGAAGCGATCCGGTCCCGGCGCGGGCAGGCCGGCCTCGGCGCGGGCGCTCCGGTACGCGGCCCACGCCCGCGCGGTCTCCTCGGCGGTGCGGAACACCATCACGTTGACGATGCCGCGGCGGCCGAGCTCGGCCGAAGTGAAGGTCGCCCGCGAGACCGGCGTCCGCTTCAAGGGGCTCAAGAAATCATCCAGCGCGAACCCGGAGTCCGCCTACGACGGTGAGTTCGTCACGAGCGACTCCGACAACGAGACCTTCGGCGCGGCGGGTCCAGAGATCCGGCTCCTGGCCGGGACGGCCTGGCTCTTCTCGCGAGCGGACCTGGATGGCAAGCTGGACTACCTGGTGATCGACGAGGCCGGACAGGTCTCGCTGGCCGACGCGTTGGCGATGGGTGCCGCGGCCCGGAACCTGATCCTCCTGGGCGATCCGCTTCAGCTGGCCCAGGTTTCCCAGGGAGTGCACCCGGACGGCGCCGGCGCCTCCGTGCTCGAGCACCTCCTCGGCGACGCGCCCACGATCCCGGTGGACCGCGGGGTCTTCCTCGAGCGGAGCTTCCGCATGCATCCCGACGTCTCCGCCTTCATCTCGGAGATCGTCTACGCGGGCCGGCTGGACTCCGACCCGTCGGCGCGGCGTCGGGCCACCTCCTTCGGCACCGGCATCCGGTTCGCGCCGGTCGACCACGAGGGCAACCGCTCTCATTCCGATGAGGAGGTCGCCAAGATCGCAACGATGATCGCGGGCATGCGGGGCGGCACGTTCACCGACGCCGACGACACCACCCGCCGGCTGCGCGCCGACGACTTCATGGTGGTGGCGCCCTACAACGCTCAGGTGCTCCGGCTACGTGCTGGCCTGCCCGGAGGCGTACGTGTGGGGACGGTCGACAAGTTCCAGGGTCAGGAGGCTCCCGTCGTCTTCTTCTCGATGGCCACGTCCAGCGGGGAAGACGTGCCCCGCAGCCTCTCTTTCCTCTTCTCGCGCAACCGGCTGAACGTGGCCATCTCTCGCGCCCAGTGCCTGGCCGTGCTGGTATGCGCCCCGCGCCTCCTGGAAGCACGGTGCCAGTCCATCGAGGAGATGCAGCTGGTCAACGCGCTGTGCCGCCTGGTGGAATACGCCGAGAGCGGTAGCGGGTAGGATCCCGCCCTACGCCGGCACCCACTGGAGCGTCCCGCACTTGCCGCATCGCGGCCGCTCCCCGCCGCCCTCCGCGGGCAGCTCCACCGGCTCCTTGCAGCGCCAGCACCGGCGCGTCCGGGGCGCGGGGCCGGAGACCGCCGCCACCGGCCCCGGAGCCGCCGCGGTGACGACCGCGCGGGGGGCCGCCGCCGCGGCCATCACCGGAGCCGCCACCCGCGGCGCCGCCGACCCCGCGTCCAGCATCTGCACCCCCGCGATCCCCAGCCGCTCGCACTGCTGCGCCCACGCCTCCGCGCCGAGCTCCCCCTTCACCAGCGCCTGCACCGTGGCGAACGGATCGAGCGCGCCCGCCGGCCCCTTCAGCGTGACCGGCTCGCCCGGCGGGGCCTCGGTGGCCCAGCCCGCGCGCGACAGGGCCACCGCCAGCGCCGAGCCGAGCGACCAGCCCCCGCGCAGCCGCCGCGCCTCGCTCCCCCCCGCGACGCCCTCGGGCAGGAGCTTGGCCCCGAGGGTCTCCGACAGGGCGGCGGCGCACTGCCCGAGCGCCTCCACGGTCAGCGGGCCGCCGTGGGCCGCGGCGTCCTGGGTCTCCTTCTGCCAGATGGGCTGGTAGACGCGCTCGCCCACCTCGCTCCACTGGATCGGTGCGAGCCGTTGCCCGACGGTCGGAGGCAACGCCGGCGCGATCAGGGCGGGCTCAAGCGCCTGCGGATCCGCCAGCAGCGTGATGGCGAGCGGGTCCGGATCGGGGACGTCGCCGGGACGGAGGCCCTCCAGGGCCTGGACGCGCTCGCGCAGCGGCGGATGTGTGTCGAAAGCGTCGCCGTCGGTCTCGGCGAGCGATTGCTCGCGGGCGGCCGCGAGAGCCTTCCGGCCGATCTCGCCGTCCGCGAACTGCCGAAAGCCGTCGGCCAGCGGCGGGACGAAGCCGGCGCGGACGACCGGGGCGACCTCGTTGGACCAGAAGTAGCCGAAGGCGGGCGCCGCGACGCGGATCTTCTTCAGCCCCTCCGCGAGCGGTCGCGCGCCCACCACCTGCGCGGCGAGCTGGTCGGCGGCCAGCTCCTGGCGCCGCGAGACCGCGTGGGAGATTCGCAGGAAGAGCCGCCCGTACCACAGGAAGGGCAGCTGCAGGATCGAGCCGTGGTGGCCCAGGTTGGCGAGCGTGCGGCCGATGGCGGCGCGGGTCGAGTAGACGAAGCGCCCGAGCTTGGTGTCGCCGCCGTGGTAGTGCCCGAACTCGTGGGCGAGGACCGCGCGCAGCTCGGACACGGTGAGCGTCTGCAGCAGCGGCAGGCCGAGCCCCATGATGCCCCGGGCGCCCAGGCCCATCGTGCCGCCTCGATGCGCCACCCACGCGTTCATGTCCCCCACCAGGTAGACCTCGGCCGGCATCTCCTGCTTCGTCGCGGCCGCGACGCCGCGGATCATGGCGAAGAGCTTCGGGTGCCGCGCGGGCTCGAGCTCGGGCCCGGGGGCCTCGAAGCGGTCGCGCCGCGGCACGAGGGACCAGAGGATGATCGCCGCGCCGAGCAGGCACACCAGCGCCAGCTTCGGGTGGATGCGGTGGGTGTAGGTGACCTCGGCGTACGGCACCCAGACCAGCGCGCCGGCCAGTCCGAGCGCCAGGGCGTAGAAGCCGATCATCAGCCCGAGGGCGAGCACCGCGCGAAGGCCGACCGAGGGAGAGCGTGGCTTCATGGCTGCTCCTCCATCCCATCAAGTGGGGCGACGTGATGGAGCAGCAAGGGCCGGGCCAGGGTCTAACTACCTGCAGAGAAAGGCCGATCGGCCGGGTTCCGAGGTCGGATCTTACCCGGGTCGTCAGGCGGCTGACACGAATCGGCGCGCCGGTGCTAGGCTACGCGCCGACATGCACTTCGGCCTGCACTTCGCCAACCTGACCTTCCCCGATCCGGGGGCCGCCCACCGCGTCGCCCGCGCCGCCGAGGCGGCGGGATTCGAGTCGCTCATCACGGTGGAGCACGTGGTGTGGCCCACGCGGTACGCCTCGCGCTATCCGTACGCGCCGGACGGCCGCCTCCCCGGCGGCCCCGGCACCGCGCTGCCCGATCCGCTGATCTGGATGGCCCACGTGGCGGCGGCCACCACGCGGCTGCGGCTCATCACCGGCGTGCTGGTGGTGCCGCAGCGCAACCCGCTGGTGCTGGCCAAGCAGGTGGCCACCCTCGACCATCTCTCGGGCGGACGCGTGTCGCTCGGAATCGGGGTGGGCTGGCTCCGCGAGGAGTTCGAGGCCCTCGGGGTGCCGTTCGAGCGGCGCGGCGCGCGCACGGACGAGCACGTCGCGGCGATGCGAGCGCTGTGGGCCAGCGACGACGCGAGCTTCCGGGGGGCCTTCGTGCGCTTCGAGGGCATGAGCTCCAACCCGAAGCCCGTGCACGGCGCGGTCCCGATCCTGGTCGGCGGTCACTCCGAGCAGGCGGCGCGCCGGGCCGGGCGACTCGGCGACGGCTTCCTTCCCGCGACCGGCATGCAGGGCCCGGTGGAGCCCCTGATCGACCTCATGCGCCGGGCCGCCGCGGAGGCCGGCCGCGACCCGGAGCGCGTCGAGATCACCACCGGCTGCCCGGGCGCGCTCGGCGACGACCCGCTCCGCGCGGTGGAAGAGGCCCGGGCGCGCGGGGCCCGGCGGGTCCTCGTGCCGGCCTCCGCCTTCCTGCCCGACCCCGAGGCCAAGCTCGCCGCCTTCGGCGAGCGGGTCATCCGCCACGCCAGAGCCTAGGCCGCGGGGCGCGGCTTGCCTCAGGTCCGGCGGGCGCGGCGCCGCCGGATCTCGCGCAAGACGGCGGACAGGCCGGGCCGCTGCTTGGGGGCCCCCGGCGACGGTGATCGCCGGGTGGGCGCTGGCAGGGACGAGGCGTGGTGGCAGACCGGGCAGTACTCGCCCTGCACCGCGGAGCAGTCCTTCAGCGGGTGATCGCAGCGCCGGTCGCTCCTGCAGGCGAAGGACACGATTCTCTCCCGTTCGGGTCAGCTGCCGGTCCAGATGTTGTCCGCGACCTTCCGGCCATCTTTCTTGGCGGTGTAGGCGACGGTCAGGCTGGTCCCGGGGCTGAGCCCGTTCGCGTCCTGCTTGGCGGTGAGGAAGATCTTGACGCCGGTGTCGAGCACGATGTGGTCCTTGTGGCGCTCCCGAAGAATCCCGACCACGACTCCACCCGCCATAGAGCTCCTCGGTCCGGACCGTGAGAGGGACAGCGAGACCAGATACCACGGGATCGCAACGCCCGGTGCGTCGAACCAGAAGAACCCGCGGGAGGCAACTCGACTGTAGCACGAACCCGGCGCCTGCGGCGGGACGCCTTGATTTCACCCGCGGCCCGCGCGTAGTCTGAAGCGCCATGCGTATCCTTCCCGACCGCCTGCGCCGGCTGACCGCCGCCATCATCGCCCGCGGGGGCAGCGAGCCCGCCGAGGCCGAGCTGGTGGCGGCCCATCTCGTCGACGCCAACCTCGCCGGCCACGACAGCCACGGGGTGGGCCTGATCCCGCACTACGTGCGCCATCTCAAGGAAGGGCTGGTCGTGCCCAACACCGCGGTCAAGGTGACGAAGGACGACGGCGCGTTCCTCATGTTCGACGGCCAGCGCGGGTTCGGGCGGCGGGTGACGGGCGAGGCGATGGCGGCCTCGATCGCGCGCGCGGGGGACACCGGCGTGGTGGTGGTGACGCTCGCGAACTCGCACCACATCGGGCGAGTGGGCGCGTACGGCGAGCTGGCGAGCGCGGCCGGGCTCGTCTCGCTCCACTTCGTCAACGTGGCGGATCACGCGGGGCTGGTAGCCCCGTTCCGCGGGAGCGACTCGCGCTTCTCCACCAACCCGGTCTGCATCGGCGTGCCGGGCACCACGACCCAGCCGCCCCTGCTGCTCGACATGGCCACCAGCGGCGTGGCGATGGGCAAGGTGCTGGTCGCGAAGCGGGCGGGCAAGCGTCTGGCCGAGGGCAACCTGATCGACCCGCAGGGCCGGCCCACCACCGATCCCGAGGTCATGTACCGGGAGCCGCGCGGCTCGCTGCTGCCGTTCGGCGCGCACAAGGGCTACGCGCTGGCCGTCGTCACCGAGCTGCTGGCCGGGGCCATGTCGGGCGGCGGCACCATCCAGCCCGAGAACCCGCGCCGCGGCGGCGTGGTCAACAACATGTTCAGCGTGCTCGTGGACCCGGCACGGCTGGCGGGCATGGACTGGCTCCGGCGCGAGATCGACGGCTTCGTGGGCTACGTGAAGGCCTCCCCCGCGGCCGATCCCGCGGCCCCGGTGCTGGTGCCGGGCGATCCGGAGCGGATGGCGCGTGCGGAGCGTCAGCAGGCCGGGGTCCCGCTCGACCGGACGACGTGGGAGGAGCTGCTGGCCGCCGGGGAGGCGATGGGGGTGACGCGGGCGCAGGCCGAGGCTCTCGCCGGCCCTACTTCTCCCTGAAGAACTCCTTGATCGTCTCGCCGGTGTACTTGGCGCCCTCGACCACGGTGTTGCCGACGCCCTTGGCGGTCTCCTTCACGCCCGCGCCGACCTTGCCCTGACCGATCTGCTTCGCGCCCTGGTCGACCTGCCGGGTCGCCTGGTCCACCTTGCTCTTGTCGGCGGCGCCGGCAGTGGTCGAGGCGAGGCCCACGACCACGAGAGCGGTGAGCGCGATCCACACCCAGCGAGATCTCCGCGTCATGGCCGCACCTCCTTCCCCCATGCTAGCACCGCGGATTTTCGGTGGGGGCCGGACCCCGGCGGGTCGGCCACCGGGGGATCAGCGCGGCCCGGGCACGCCCGGGCCGCCCGGCGCCGGGACTCCGCCGGGAGCCCCCGGTGGTTCCGCTAGCTGCTCGAGGACTTCGTGAAGAACTCCTTGATGGTCTCGCCGCTGAACTTGGCGCCCTCGTAGATCGTGAAGCCGATCCCCACGAAGAAATCCTTGAAGCCGGGGCCGAGCTCGCCCTGGCCGATCTGCCTGGCCCCCTGCCCGACCCGCTGGGTCGCCTGGTCCACCTTCGTCCGGTCGGCGGCGCCGGCGGCGCCGGCGGCCAGCGTGGCGATCACGAGGAATGCGGGAACGACACCCAGCCCGCGAAGTCTCCGCGTCATGATCCACCTCCTGCGGTGTGGTTGGCTCGTGCTCCCCATGCTAGCACCGCCGGACGGGGCGCGCTCGCGATCGGGGACGCGCTGTGCCACGAGCCGCGGTCGGCGATCTTGGTCGCCTGGTTGAAGTTCTGCTCGGCCATGAGCACGGTGAGCTGGCGCCGCTCCTTCAGCTCCCGGATCTTGCCGGCGCCCGGCCAGCACCGGGAAGGCCTCGAAGGCGAAGCCGAGGTTGGCCGCGATGTCGGCCCGGCGCGGTAGGCGCGAAGCGGCCGTCGGCGCCGCGCCGGGTGACGCGCCGGTTGTCGCCCTCGCAGAGGACGAGCCGCCCTTCGAGATCGGGACTCCTTTTCTCGCCGCGCAGTCTAGCACTCGATCGTCGGGCACGGACGCGGGCAAAGCGCGTATCATCCCGTCATGCAGGTGGACCTGCCCTACGCGGACGGGACCCTCACCGCCACCCTGCCCCCGGGAACCCGGCGCCTGTCGAGCGAGGCGGCGGGTGCGCTGCCACCGCTGGCCGACCTGGACAGCGCGGTCCGCCAGGCGCTGGCCGCCCCGCTGGGGCTGCCGCCCCTGCGGGCGCTGGCCCGGCCGGGCGCACGCGTCACCATCGCCTTCGACGACCACACCACCGGCTCGTTCGGGCCGATCCGCCCGGTGGCGATCCGCGCGGTGCTCGACGAGCTGGCCGGCGCCGGCGTGCCACGCGGGCAGGTGCGGCTGGTGTGCGCGAACGCCCTGCACCGCATGTGCCGGCCGGCCGAGCTCACCCGCCTGTTGGACGCCGAGCTGGTCGCCGAGTTCGGGCCGCGCCTCGGCTGCCACGACGCCGAGGACCGCGAGCAGATCACCGATCTCGGGGTCACCCCGGAGCACGGCTACCCGGTGGAGGTGAGCCGCCTCGTCACCGATTCCGACCTCACCGTGTACGTCAACACGAACTACATCCGCGGCTTCACCGGCGGCTGGAAGTCGGTCTGCATCGGGCTCTCCACGTGGCGGTCGATCCGGGTGACGCACGATCCGGACGGCATGTCGATGTCGCTCAACCGCAACCGCATGCACGCGGTGCTGGACGAGATGGGCCGTCATCTCGAGGCGCGCCTCGGGCGGCGCGTGTTCAAGATCGACACGGTGCTGAGCGATCCATTCCACGCCGGGCAGGTGTTCGCGGGCGGCGTGGACGAGACACGGCGCGCGGCCCTCGAGGTGCAGGCGCGGCGCTTCTCGCCGCGACGGGCGGCCGCGCCCGAGCCGGTGGACATCCTGGTCTACGGCGTGCCCGACTCGAGCCCCTACGCGATCTGGGCGTCGGTGAACCCGATCCTCACGCTGATCTCGATGGGGCTCGGCTACCTCGGCGGGATGATCGACGCGGCGGGCAAGCCGGGCTGCACCGTGATCATGGCGGCGGCGGTGCGCGAGACCTGGGACCGCGTGCATCACCCCTCGTACCCGGAGGTGTGGGAGCGCGTGCTGCCCGTCACGCGGGACCCGTACGAGATCAACACCCGCTTCGAGGACGAGTTCGCGCGCCATCCCGCGCACATCGAGGCGTACCGGCGCCGGTTCGCCTTCCACCCGATCCACGGCATCCTGGCCACGCACCCGCTCAAGCGCCTGCGCCACGTGGGTCGGGTGATCGTGGCGGCCCCGCGGGATGCGCACGTGCCGCGTCACCTCGGCTGGGAGGTGGCGGCCAGCGTGGAGGAGGCGGTGGCCCGGGCGCTGGCCGCGCACGGGTCGGGCGCCACCATCGGCGTGGTCGAGCAGTCCGCGATGCCCGCCGACCCGGACCGGGCCGGCCGGTAGGCGCACGGAGCCAAGAGGAGGTGGCAATGGCCGGTCGCAAGAAGAAGTGGTGGCAGTGGCTGCTGGCCTACCCGACGATCATCACCGGCGCGATCGGCGCGGTGCCGCAGTACACGACGTGGGCGAAGGCCTACATGCTGAACGTGCCGTGGAACGCGGTGAGCGAGGCCGAGGAGCAGAAAGCCCTCTGGACCAAGAACTTCGAGTGCTCCTGGAAGGAGCCGGCCCAGACCGCCAAGACGACCATGACCACCAGCCGCAACGAGCGGGTCACCATCACCCTGTGCCCCTCGGGCGACGCGCTGGTGACCATCCAGCCGCCCGGCGCCGAGCCGCGCTTCCGCTGGATCGGCTTCGACCGCTTCGGCACCGGCGCTGCGCGGGCGGCGTGGCTCGACGGGCTACCCGGGCTCGGGGTCCGGCCGGCGGCCGCGGCGGGCCCGGGCCTGCTCGCGCAGGCGGAGCCGACGGTGATCTGCGTGACGCGCGACGCCCGGGGGTTCATCGTCCGGCGCCTCCAGCTGGCCGACGGCAAGTGCCAGGAGCAGGTGATCAATCCCTACACGGGCGCGGTCGTCGAGGTCCGGGCAGCCGCCTGCACGAAGTGCTGAGCGAAATGTCGTAATGTAAGACCTGACCCCGGGAGGGGGGAGACATGAAGACGATCGTGGCGTTGCCGGGGGAAGGGATCGGGCCCGAGGTGGTGGAGGCGACGTGCGAGCTCTTGATGGGCACGGGGCTGCCGCTCAAGATCCTCACGCCGCCCCAGGGCTCACCGCTGCCCGAGGAGACCAAGCGCGCGGCGCGCGAGGCCGACGGCGTGCTCTTCGGCGCGGCGGGGCCGAAGACCTCCGCGGTGGTGTCGTGGCTGCGCTGGGAGATGGCCGCGTGGGCGGGGGTGCGCCCGATCCGCTTCTTCCCGGGGATGCGCTCGCCTCTGGCCGATCCCGACGGCATCGACTACGTGCTGGTGCGCGAGAACAGCGAGGGGCTCTACCCGGGACGCGAGGGCAACCTCGCCGACCTCGTCCGGCTGATGCCGGACCTCTCGGACCGCACCGGGCGCACCGTGAAGGAGTTCGGCACCGAGGGGCGCTTCGCGGTGAAGGTGGTCACGCCCCGCGGGGCCGAGCGCATCGCGCGCTTCTCCTGCGACCTGGCGCGCCGGCGGCAGGCACGCGGCAAGCCCGGCCAGGTGACCCTGGTGACCAAGTCGAACGTCCTGCCGCGCACCGACGGGCTCTACGACGAGATCGTAGGGCGCATCGTGCGCGAGGCCGGGCTCGCCTTCGAGCACTTCCACGTCGACGACGCCGCCCGGCGCCTGGTACGCTTCCCGAAGGCGATGGACGTGGTGCTGTGCATGAATCTCTACGGCGACATCCTGTCCGACCTCGGGGCGGAGACCGCGGGCGGGCTGGGCCTGGCCCCCTCGGGCAACTTCGGCGACGGCTGGGCCTACTTCGAGTCGGTCCACGGCTCGGCGCCCGACATCGCGGGCCGCTCCGTCGCCAACCCCACCGCGACGATCCGCTCGGCCGCGCTCATGCTCGAGCACATGGGGATGTCCGCCGAGGCCGAGCGGCTCGAGGCCGCGGTCGCGCGGGTGTACCGCGACGGCAAGGTGCTCACCCCCGATCAGGGCGGCTCCGCGAAAACGCGCGACCTCGCGCAGGCCGTGCTGGGCGCCTACCGCTAGATGACCTGCGCGGGCTGCGGCAGCGAGGCCACCGCGGACTTCGCCTTCTGCCCGCGGTGCGGACGCCGGCTTCCACGCGTCTGCGCCGCCTGCGGGTTCGTCTGCGAGGCCGACTTCGCGTTCTGCCCGCGGTGCGGCCGGACGCTGGGGCAGGCGCCCGCGCCGGCGGCCGCGCCCGCGCCATCGGCGGCGCGCGGGCCGGAGGCCGACCGCCGGCAGGTGACTGTCCTGTTCGCCGACCTCTCCGGGTTCACCGCGCTCGCCGAGCGCCTCGACCCCGAGGTGGTGCGCGCCTTCCAGGGCGCCCTGTTCGAGACCTTCGGTCAGGCGATCGCCCGCTACGACGGCTTCGTGGAGAAGTTCGTGGGCGACGCGGTCCTGGCCGTATTCGGCGCCCCGGTGGCTCACGAGGACGACCCGGAGCGCGCGCTCGAGGCCGCGCTGGATATGCTCGAGCGGGCCGCGACGCTGAGCGACCGGTGGGCGGCGCGCCTCGGCCAGCCGGTGAGCCTGCACGTGGCGGTCCACACCGGCCCGGTGGTGGCGGGCAGCCTCGGGGAGGCGGCCGGGGCGGCCTATGCGGTGACCGGCGACACCGTGAACACGACCTCGCGCCTGCTCGCCGCGGCGCCGCCGGGGACGATCCTGGTGTCAGCGGCCACCCACGCGCTCACGCACCACCGCTTCGTGTTCGAGCCGGCCGGCGAGGTCGCGCTCCGGGGCAAGGCGGAGCCGGTCGTGGTGCATCGCCTCACCGGGGCGCGCGCCGAGCCGGGCTCGGCGCGGGGCCTGGCCGCGCTCGGGCTGAGCGCGCCGCTGGTCGGCCGCGCGGACGAGCTGGGCCAGCTCCTGGCCGCGTTCGACCGGATGCAGCGCGGGCGGGCCCAGGTGGTGAGCCTGGTGGGTGAGGCGGGCACCGGCAAGTCGCGGCTCATCGCCGAGATGCTCGCGCGGCTCGACGCCGACGGGCGGCTCGCCGGCACCGCCGTCCGCCGCGCCGCGTGCTCGTCGCTGGGCGAGCCGACCTACGGCGTGTTCGGAGCGCTCTTCCGCGATGCCTACCACGTGAGCCCGGCGGACTCGCTCGAGGTCGCCCGGAAGAAGCTGGCCGCAGGCCTCCGGGCGCTCGGAGCGCGCGACGAGGAGGCGGAGGCCATCGCCCAGGTGCTGAGCTACGTGCTCGGCGTGGAGGAGGCGAAGCCCCGGGACGTCGAGCCCGAGCAGCTGCAGCGGCAGATCGCGCTGGCCGCGCGCGCGCTGATCGAGCGGCGTCTCGAGCAGCAGCCGCTCCTCATCCTCGTCGAGGACCTGCACTGGGCGGACACCGCCTCGGTGGACCTGATGCGCCACGTGGTCGATCAGCTCGCGGGCCGGCCGCTGATGCTCCTGCTCTCGCACCGGCCCGACACGCCCTCGCCGCCGGTGGCCCGCGCCGCGCAGGCGGTGATCCGGCTCGCCCCGCTCTCCCCCGACGAGACGCGTGCGCTCGTGGACGGCCTGTTCGGCGGCGCGGCGAGCCGGGAGGCAGCCGCGCATCTCCAAGACTTCGTCGCGGCGCGGGCCGGGGGCAATCCCTTCTTCGTGGAGGAGCTCGTCCGCAGCCTGGTGGGCAAGGGCGTGCTGGTCCGGCAGGGCGACGGCTGGGCGTGCACCGCCGCGTGCGAGGCGGTGGACGTGCCACCCACCCTGCAGGGCCTGCTCCTCTCGCGCGTGGACCGGCTGCCCGCGGAGGCTCGGCGCCTGCTCCAGGAGGCGGCGGTGCTGGGTGCGGTGTTCGACGAGCCCCTCCTCCGCGCGGTCGCGAGCGACGCCGGCGGGAGCGAGGCCGCGCTCGGCCGGCTCGTCGAGGCCGACCTCGTCCAGCCGCTCGGGCCCTGGGGCGACGGCCGCTACCGGTTCAGCCACGCGATGGTGCACGAGGTGGTCTACCAGAACCTCCTGCTCGCGCGCCGCACCGAGCTGCACGAGCGGGTGGCCCGGACCCTCGAGCGCGCCGCCGGCCCGCACCCGGAGCGGCTGAACGACCTCGAGGCCCTCGGCCACCACTGGAGCCTCAGCGCGGACAAGCCAAGGGGCGCCCGGTACCTGCTGGCCGCGGGCGACTGGGCCCGCGCGGTCTACGCGAACGACGACGCGATCCGCCACTACGAGCGTGCGCTCCGCGTCCTCGCCGAGTGCCAGGCCTGCGGGGGGGAGACGCAGGCGGCCCGGGAGCGGCTCGCCGACCTCCTGGGGCTCACCGGGCGGCGCGCGGAGGCCCTCGCGCACTACGAGGCGGTGCGCGAGGAGCTGGAGCGGGAAGCGGATCGCGCGGCGGCCGCGCGCCTGCTCCGGAAGATCGGCGGCCTCCACTGGGAGGCCGGGGATCGGGAGCGGGCCGCCGCGTGCTTCTCGTCCGGCCTCGAGCGGCTCGGCGCGGACGGCGACCCGATCGAGCGGGCGCACCTGTTCCAGGAGCTGGGGCGGCTGGCCTTCCGCGCCGGCGACAACGCGGGCGCCATCGAGTGGGCCGAGCGCGCGCTGGCCGAGGCGGCCACCGAGGAGCAGACCGCCACCGATCCCGCCCGCCAGCGCGAGGCTGCCGCGATGCGCGCGCAGGCCTACAACACAGTGGGGGTGGCCCTCGCGCGCACCGGGCGCCTCGCCGAGGCGGTCGCCCAGATCGAGCAAAGCATCGGGCTGGCCGAGGCGGGCGACCTCCTGCAGGCGGCCTGCCGCGGGTACACCAATCTCGGCGTGCTCTACAGCTCCCTCGACCCGCGCCGGAGCATCGAGACCTGCCTGCGCGGGCTCGAGACCGCGAAGAAGGTCGGCGACCTCGGCTTCCAGTCGCGCCTGTACGCGAACCTCGCGGTGGCGTACTGCGCGCTCACCGACCGGTGCGAGGCCGAGGGCGTCGAGGCCGCGCAGACCGCCATCGATCTCGACCGGCGGCTGGGGCTGCTCGATCACCTCGCGGTGCCGCTGATCGTCCTCGGGCAGATCCACCAGTGCCACGGCGAGCACGCGCAGGCCTTCGCGATGTACGAGGAAGCCCTCGGTCTGGCCGAGCGGGCCGGCGAGGCGCAGCTGCTGTTTCCCTGCTACGATGGGCTCGCGACGCTGTACCTCGACACGGGGAACCAGGCCCAGGCCGAGACGTACCTCGCGAAGGCCCAGGCGGTCTGCGAGCGGGCCGGGCTCGAGCCGGACGCGCTCATGGTGCTGCCGTTTCTCTGCTGACCCCGGTCGGCACACGAAGGAGCTCGACATGACGATGAGTGAATCCCGCCCGCCGGTTGCTCCGGGCGAGCGCGCGCCCGACTTCACCCTCCCCGCCATCGACCGCCCGGGCGCCGTCTCGCTGGCCGACTACCGCGGCAGGAGCCCCGTCTTCCTCGCCCTGTTCGTCGGGCTGTGGTGCCCGTTCTGCCGGCGGTCGATCGCGCAGATGAGCAAGGCCGAGGGCAAGCTCAAGGCCGCCGGCGTGGAGTCGCTCGGGGTCGTTGCCACCTCGCCCGAGAACGCCCGGCTCTACTTCAAGTTCCGGCCGACTCGCCTGCGCCTCGCCTCCGACCCCGAGCTGACCACCCACCGGGCGTACGGCCTGCCGAAGCCGGTGCCCACCCCGGAGTTCATGCAGGCGGTGGAGGCGACGCGGATCGATCCCTATGCCGAGTTCACCGAGCCGCTGCCCGTCATGGAGGCGGCGGTGACGCTCGCGAAGCAGGACGGCTACACGGAGAGCGACACCGACCGGACCGAGATGGAGCGGCAATGGCCCCAGCTCAAGGGTCAGTTCCTGATCGACCGCGACGGGATCGTCCGCTGGGCCAACGTCGAGTGCGGGACCGAGGGAGTCGCGGGCGTCGGCAAGTTCCCCTCGGAGGAGGAGATCCTCGCCGCCACCCGTGCCCTCCCGCGCTAGGTCGAGGCCCCCTTCGACCCTCTAGCGGGTGGTCTGCGCGTCGTGCCTCTGGCGGTAGATCCGCTGGCTCTGCACGTCCTGGGCGTGCTCGAGGCGCGCCTTCTCCCGGGCCGTGACCTTGCCGTCCGACTGAGCCTTCGTCTCGAGCTTCTCGACGTGCCGCTGGCCCCGCTCGAGCCGCTTGGTCTCGCGCGGGGTCAGGGTGCCGGACTTGACACCCTGGTCGATCCGGTGCTCCTGGCGCTCCTGCCGGCGGTCCACGCGCGTCTCCTGCGCAAGAGCCGGAGCGGCGACGGCGAGCGTGACGATCCCGATGACGGCGGCCTTGACGACGTGCATTGGACGATTCCTCCTGGGGGTTGGGCCGGGTTCGGCCCTGGCAACTATTGCCCGTCAGACGGAATTAGGTCCCCCGGGGTTTACAGCCCGCCCGGTCGTGGCGGCCGGGCCTTGAAAAACGGGCGCTTGAGCGCCATCTTATCGGGGCCCCATCTCTTGCGAGCCGCCCGGAGGACTTGCTCATGACCATCCGTATCGCCGCCGTCGAGGTCAGTCACTGGCACGCCGTGCACGACGCCGCGTACCTCCGGCACCTCGCCGCGATGCCGGACGTGGCCCTGGTGGGGCTGCAGGACGGGGACGCGGGCCTCGCGCGCAAGCGCGCGGCCGAGGTGGGCGACCCGCCGATCTTCACCGACTACCACCAGATGCTGACCGAGACCAAGCCGGACTTCGTGCTGGCGCTCGGCCGCCACCGCCAGATGGCGAGGATCGCCCACGATCTGCTCGACCGGGGCCTGCCCTTCATGATGGAGAAGCCGATGGGCCTCAACGCAGCCGAGGTGGAGGCGGTCGCCGAGAAGGCGACGCGGCTCCAGGCCTACGTCGCGGTCCCGCTCTTCCAGCGCTACCAGCCCTTCGCGGTCCGTGCCCGCCAGCTCCTCGCCGACAAGCAGCTCGGGCCCCTCTCGCACATCTACGTCCGGCTCAACCGGCCCGGACCCGCCCGGTACCCCGCGTGGGACTCCGCGTGGATGCTCGACCCGGCCGAGGCGGGCGGGGGCTGCCTGCGCAATCTCGGCTCGCACGGCCTCGACATGTTCCTGCACCTGACCGGCGAGGACGCGCGGGTCACCGGCGCCCAGATCAGCTCCCGGGCCCACGGCCAGCGGGTGGAGGACTACGCCTCGGTGCTGCTGCGCTCGGCGAGCGGGATCCTGGGAACGATCGAGGTCGGCAACGGCTTTCCCCGCGTGGGCACCGACGGGGAGTGGAAGATCGCGGGCCGCGACGGCATCCTCACCCTCAAGGACGGCGTATTGAAGCTGGCCACCGCGCAGGGCGACGAGACCACACCCTGCCCCGACGACGAGATCCGCTACTACCCGGCGATTCGCGACGCGCTGGACGCCTGGCGGCGGGGCGCCGCCCCGCCGATCGGCGTGCAGGATTGCCTGCGCGCGGTCCGGCTCATCGACCAGGCCTACGCGCTGGCGAAATAACGGGCACTCGGCGGGCCGCCCAAGCTTCGTGACAAGGTCATGGGCGCGCGCGAGCGGGCTGGTGGGCGCCACCGCCCGCGGGCGGAGCTACCGGGCGGTCGGACGCGGCGGGATAGTGGTCAATGCGGTCAGGTGCGGTCGCAGATCCGCAATGACTCGCGCGGTCCGGACCGCCCGGCCCTCGGCGTTCAGGTGATAGACCATGTCGAAGAACATGGCATCCGGAAACACGTAACGCGCCGGCGCGGCAATCTCGAATGGAACGCCTTCCCGCAGACGGGTGTGGGCCAGCTCGATGGCTTCTTTTTCGTCCTCGTAGTAGCTGCGATTGACCGGCGGATGCACGTAGAGCACCCTCACACCCCGGTTCCGCATCTCCTCCTCGAACCGCCTCAGGACCGCGACGCAGTCCGAATTGAACGTGGGCACTTTCAAACCCCTATCCCGCCACAGCGGATACGGCCACTTCATCGCCAAGTGGCTGGTGAGATCGCCGTACTCGTTCGTGCCAGCCCGTGTCTCCACCTGGGTCTTGAGCTCGACGTATGGCTTCATCCGGCGCGGCTGCCCGATAGCCGCGCGGATCGTCCGCTCGAGCTTCTCTTGCACTGCGAGCTGCAGTGCCTTGACCACCCCACGCCACTGGCCCCACGTCCTCAGATATCGCAGCGATGAGGGCCTCACCTTGACCAGGGCGAGCTGATCCATGCCGTATCCGTCCACCGGCTGAAAGAAGACCTCGTACTCGAGCGAGAGCACCACGCTGTCCCCGGGACGGAGCGCGGGCTTGACCTCATCGAGCATGAACCTCAGCCCCAGGTGGGCGTTCAACCCCATGTTGACGACGAAAACGCCCAGCTCCCGCTCCACCGCCACACTGTCGAGCCCGTATGAGAGATTCGACCCCCCCACGAATACAAGCTTCCGGGGCACATCCGCAGCTAGCCGCGCATGCTTGTCGACACTGACCATGGCGTAATCGTTCTCGTCCGGAATCACGACCAGCGCCAGAAGCACGAGTACGGCCGAGCCAGCCCCGAGTAGCACCAGCTTCAGGAGCAAGCGCGCAATCCCGAGCCTAGAATCGGAAATAGATGAAATCTTTCCGGTCATCGGGTGCAGCTCCGGCGATCACGATCGCGACCACCAGGACGTAGTACACTGCCCAGCGCTGCCACGCTGGCCAGCGAGCCATTCTCGCCATCACGCCGCCGCGCACCTCCAGCACCGACACGACCACGATCACCGCGAGCCCAGCCACGCCGACGGCGAGACCGCCGTCGTCAAGCATCGCCTCCCCCAACCGTGCCGGCCAGGCACTCAGGATCCGCCCGGATCCGGCGGCCATGCTGCTCAAGATGTACCAGGCATCACCCAGGGTTGCCGCCCGGAAGAACACATAGCCCACGCACACCAGGAAAAAGGTGAAGGTCATGCGCAATGCGGCATGCACCCGGGGCACGCGATCGAGCCGCAGCGAGGCCACGAGCCGCTCGCGCACATCACGGGTGATGACCGAGGATACCAGGTACACACCGTGCAGCCCCCCCCACACGATGTACGTCCAGGCCGCGCCGTGCCACAACCCGCTCACCAGGAAAGTCAGCAGGAGACTCAGGAGGAACTTCGGGTACCACTTCATCCGAAGTAGGCGAGACCGCGTGAGCGGGGTGTACACATAGTCCGTGAGCCAAGTGGACAGCGAGATGTGCCAGCGCTTCCAGAAGTCGGCGATGGACGTGGCGAAGTACGGGGTGCGGAAGTTCATCGTGAGCTTGTAGCCCATGACGTGCGCAGCACCGATGGCGATGTCCGTGTAGCCGCTGAAGTCGCAATAGATCTGAATCGCGAAGAAGAAGGTCGCCAGCATCAGCGCCGCGGCGTCGTGTTCCTGGGGTTGACCGTACACGTTGTTCACGAACGGCGCGAGCCGATCGGCCACACAAACCTTCTTGAAGAACCCCCAGCCCATCAGCTTCAGGCCATTGGACACCCGGCGGTAGTCGAAATCGAAGCTCCGACGCATCTGCGGGAGCAGATTCCCGGCCCGCTCGATGGGGCCGGCGACGAGTTGCGGGAAGAAGGCCCCGAACAGCGCGAAATAGCCGAGATGTCGCTCCGCCTTCACCCGACCCTGGTACACATCGACGACATAGCCGATCTTTTGGAAAGTGAAGAACGAGATGCCGAGCGGCAACAGCAGTGAGAGGTTGCCGAAGGGATACGGGCTGCCGACCGCGGTGAACACCGTCCGGAGGTTACCGTTGAAAAAGTTGAAGTATTTGAAGACGAAGAGCAACCCCAGCAGTATCACGAGGCAAGCCGTGAGCTGGTGCCGCTTCTCCCGCTTGGTCGGCGCGTGTTCGATCGCGATCGCGGTCACGTAGGCGATCACGGTGACACTTAGGAGGAGAAGCCCGTAGACCGGCTTCCAGTACATGTAGAAGAAGTAGCTCGCCACGAGGAGCACAGACCAGCGGACGCGATGTGGGGCGACGAAGTACAGCGTGACGACTACCGGGAAGAACAGCAGGAACGCGGGTGAGTTGAAGGCCATCAGCGGCGGGATACCGAAGGGCCGAGTACCTCAGCGACCGGCCAAGCTCCCGACCGTCTGCAAAATCGCCCCGAAGCTTCGCATCTCGACGACATGGTCGTTGTCAAACTCGATCCCGAACTCCTCTTCCAGTGCGAGGCAAAGGGTCATGTGTCCGAGCGAGTCCCACTTGGTAATCGTCTCGGGCGAGGAGTCCAGTGTGATCGAGGCTTCATCGACCCGCAGAACCCGCGAGAAGACCTTGCGAATTCGTGTCTCCAACCTCAGCTCCCCTTGATGGCGATGAAGTCGAGCTTCGGACGGGAACGGCGGGTCACCTCCAGCCGGTAGACCCGCCCGGCCGGGCTCGTCCGCACCGGCTCGAACCCCACGTCGTCCCAGAACCGCTCCACCTGACCGTTCTTCCGGGTCGCGATATATTCGGCGTACCACTCCTGCACACCCCATTGCCGCTCCAGGCTGAGCAGGCCGTGATCCACCAGCGCGTGCTCGAGCCGTCGGCCGAGCGCCCGGCAACTCATCAGCAGCGCATCAATGGTGCCCCGGTCGCCGTCCCGACGCGCCACCAGCGCCGCGATGAGCCCGAGATCGCCGAACCGGTCTCCCGCTGTCATGGTGAAGACGGCACTCTCGGGCCCCTGGGCGAGCACGCGGAGTTGCTCCTCGGACAGGCGGCGAGTCGTCAGGTTGAACTGGTTCGTCTTCGAGAACAGCTGGGCCACCCGAGGCAACTCGGCTTCCCGCATCGGGTGGATCGTCGCGTACACCCCGAGCGAGGCCAGATACTCGCCCAGGTCGCCGGTCCGGGTCCGGAGCTCCGCTCGCTCGCGCTCGCTCACATACATCGCAGTACGCTGCCGAT